>DASZZX010000154.1:0-8641 GCA_036260415.1 Nitriliruptorales bacterium | reverse complement strand
ACTACGCGCAGGCAGCGGTCGAGGCAGCCACCGCGGCCGGCGCGACCTACGCCGACGCACGCGCCATGGTCAGTCGCAACGAGTCGCTCGAGGCGCGCGACGGCCAGATCGAGTCCTTGCGCAACAGCGAGTCGGGCGGCTTGGGGGTGCGCGCGCTGATCGGCGGCTCGTGGGGGTTCTTCGCGACCAACGACCTGACCGACGAGGCGGCACGGGGCGCCGGCGTCCGCGCCGCCGAGACCGCGCGGGCCTCCGCCACCGTGCCCTTCCCCGACGTGAGGCTGGCCGACGTCCCGGTCGCGGAGGACCACTACGCGACGCCCTACGAGGAGGACCCCTTCGCGGTGGGGGTGTCGGACAAGGCCGACCTCCTCGTGGGGGTCACGGGCGACATGCGCGCGGTGGAGGGCGTGGCGGTGGCTCGAGCCAGCCTGGAGTTCTGGTCCACCGAGAAGTGGTTCGTGTCCAGCCAGGGGCACCGCATCTCACAGCACCTGGTCGAGTCGGGCGGGGGGATGAGCGCCACCGCGGTCGGGGAACGTGAGACGCAGCGCCGTTCCTACCCGCAGTCGTTCGGTCAGTACCAGACCGGTGGGTACGAGATCGTGCGCGGTTTCGACCTGCCCGGCAACGCCCTCCGTGTGGCCGACGAGGCGGTGGCGCTGCTCACGGCCGACGAGTGCCCCTCGGGCGAGCGCGATCTGATCCTCGAATCGAGCCAGCTCGCGCTGCAGATCCACGAGTCGGTGGGCCACGCGATCGAGCTCGACCGCATCCTCGGCTGGGAGGCGGCGTTCGCCGGCACGTCGTTCCTCGACCTGCCTCAGCTGGGGAGCCTGCGTTACGGGTCGGCCCTGATGAACATCACCGCCGACGCCACGTTGCCCGGCGCGCTCGGCACGTTCGGGTACGACGACGAGGGCACGCCGGCGCAGCGCGTCGACATCGTCCGGGAGGGAACGTGGGTGGGGGTGCTGTCGGGGCGGGACTCGGCGCACATCGCCGGGCTGCCGCCGGGCGGCATGGTGCGCGGCGACGGGTTCAACCGCCTCCCGATGGTCCGCATGACCAACGTCGGCCTGCTGCCGGGCGACGCGTCGCTGGACGAGATCGTCGACGCCACGGAGGACGGGATCCTGATGGCGACCAACCGTTCCTGGTCGATCGACGACAAGCGCCTCAACTTCCAGTTCGGCTGCGAGGTCGGGTGGGAGGTCAGACACGGCCGCCTGGGCAGGATGTTGCGCAACCCCACATACACCGGCATCACGCCACAGTTCTGGGCGAGGCTGGACATGCTGGCCGGCGGCGACGAGTGGCGTCTCTGGGGCACCCCCAACTGCGGCAAGGGCCAGCCCATGCAGGTGGCGCACACCGCTCACCCGGCGGCACCGGCCCGGTTCCGTGGCATCCGTGTGGGGGTGCGGGCGTGACCGGGCGAGCGACGCACATGGCCGCCGCGCAGGCCGCAGCGGAGACCACGCGTCTGGAGACCATCTGCGAGCAGGTGCTGGCCGGTGTGGGCGACCGGGCCGACGCGCAGGTCACGGCGTCGGTGATCCGCACGGGTCTCACCCGCTTCGCCAACTCGGGCATCCACCAGCACGTCGGCGAGCACGTGGTCACGGCGACCCTCACCGTGGCGGTGGAGGGACGGGTCGCGTCGGTGGAGACCTCGCGCACCGACGACGCCGGGCTGTACGACCTGGTCGAGCACGCGTTCGCCGCGGCCAGCATCCAGCACGTCGACCCCGACTGGCCGGGTGTCGCGCCACCGACCGACATCCCCGAGGGCGTGCACGACGACGTGGCGACGCACGAGGCGCTGCCGGCTGACCGCGCGGTGCTGGTCGAGCGGTTCGTCGCCGCGGGCGAGACGCTACGGGCGGCCGGGTACGTCGACACCGAGGGCGTGCGGACGGTGCTGACGACATCCGCCGGTCACCGGGCCGTGGGGAGCATGTCGCGCGCCACCGTGGACGGCATCCACCAGACCGCGACCTCGGCCGGCAAGGGCCACCAGACCTCCCACAGGCTGGCCGACCTCGACGCGGCGGCGGTGGGAGAGCGTGCCGCCCGTCTCGCGCGTGACAGCGCGGATGCCGCAGACATCGAGCCGGGGCGGATCGAGGTGGTGCTCGCACCCGAGTGCGTCGCCACCATCATGGTCTTCCTGGGCTTCTACGGCTTCAACGCCAAGAGCCACCTGGAGGGGCAGTCGTTCGCGGAGCTCGGCGAGCAGCAGTTCGACCCGGCGCTCGACGTGTGGGACGACGCGACCGACTCGCGCGCCATCGGCTTGCTGTTCGACGCCGAGGGGACACCCAAGCAGCCGGTCGGGCTGATCACGCGGGGGCGGACCAGCAGCCTGTGCCACGACCGGCGCACGGCCAAGCGTGCCGGAGCTGCCACCACCGGGCACGCGATCCCCGGGGGCGCGGTGTACGGGGCATGCCCGACCAACCTGTTCGTGTCGCCGGGCGACGCAGCCGACATCGGCGAGCTGGTCAGCCAGGTCGACCGTGGGCTGCTGGTCACGGAGTTCAACTACTGCCGTGTTCTGGACCCCAGGACCCAGGTGGTCACGGGCCTCACACGCAACGGCACGTTCCAGATCGAGGACGGCGAGGTGGTCCGGCCGGTCACGAACCTGCGCTTCACCCAGTCGTTCATCGAGGCGCTGGCCCCCGGCAACCTGCTGGGTGCCACCCGGCGGGCGCGGTTCTCCGACAGCGAGTTCGGCGCCGGGATGGTCCATGCCCCGGCGATGCGACTCGCCGGTTGGACCTTCACCGGCGGGGCGCGCGGCTGACCTCGGCGGACAGCCGTCGACGCTCCGGCCGCCGCTCACGCGTCACCGCCGCCGTCCCGCCGCCGTCACCGCCACCGTGCCCGTCACCGCCACCGGCTCGTCAGCCGCCACGGTCGCCGTCGCCGCCCTCGCCGTCCCCATCCTGGTCGTCGCGTCCGTGCTCGAGGTCGCGTTGCGCGAGGTCCTCGCGCTCACCGATCGAGCCGGCGGCCGGGGCGTCGCCGCCCGTGGCCCGGCTCTCGCGCGCCACGTCCTCCTGCTCCTCGGCCGGCTCGGCGGACTCAGGGTCGCTCATGGTGCCTCCTCCAACGGGGCCCCGACCGTAACGCGTGACGCCACTAGCCTCCCCCGCCGACGGGAGAGAGCCCACCTTGGAGACGGTCACGATCGACGGCGGGCCGCTCCTGCCCGGCCAGGTCGTGGCGGTCGCCGACCGGCGGAGCCACGTCGCCCTGGCCGACACGGTGCCCGCCCGGATGGCACCCGCCCGCCGGTTGGTGGACGAGGCAGTTGACGGCGCGCGCCTCATCTATGGGGTGACGACCGGTTTCGGCGCGCTGGCCGACACCCACATCTCGCGCGAGCAGCTCCGCGAGGTCCAGCACGCCATCCTGCGCAGTCACGCGGCCGGCGTCGGACCGCCGCTGCCGCGCCGCGTGGTCCGCGCCATGCTTCTGCTGCGGGCGCGCACCCTGGCGCAGGGTCACTCCGGCGTCCGGCCGGCGATCGTGCAGAGGCTGGTCACCCTGCTGGAGCGGGACCTGCTACCGGTCGTGCCCGAGAAGGGCTCGGTCGGAGCCTCCGGCGATCTGGCGCCCTTCGCGCACCTCGCGCTGCCGCTGGTCGGCGAGGGTGTGCTCGACGACGGGACGCAGGTCGGGCCTGCGGCTCGGCTTCTGGCCCTCCACGGCCTCGAACCGCTCGTGCTGCAGCCCAAGGAGGGGTTGAGCCTCGTCAACGGCACCGAGGGCATGGTCGCGTTGGGGGTACTCGGCCTCGACCTCGCGTGGCGACTGGCGCGGGTGGCCGATGTGGCCTGCGCCGCATCGGTCGAGGCGCTGCTCGCCACCGACCAGCCGTTCCAGGCGCCGATCCACCTGCTGCGTCCCCACCCGGGGCAGCTGGCCTCGGCGGCCAACCTGGCGCGTCTGCTCGACGGCTCCCAGATCGTCGCCAGCCACCGTGACAGCCCGCACGCGGTCCAGGACGCCTACAGCCTGCGTTGTGCCCCGCAGGTGCACGGCGCCTGCCGCGACGTGCTGGCCTTCGCGCAGGCCACGTTCGAGCGTGAACTGGGCGCCGTGGTCGACAACCCGATCGTCCTCCCGGACACCGGTGAGGTGGTCTCGGCGGGCAACTTCCACGGTCAGCCGCTCGGTTTCGCCCTGGACTTCATGACCGCGGCCGTGACGGAACTGGGGTCGATCTCCGAACGGCGCACCGACCGCATCCTCGACCCTGACCACTCCGGTGGCCTCCCGCCGTTCCTCGCCCGCCGCCCCGGCGTGAACAGCGGCTACATGCTGGCGCAGTACACCGCCGCAGCGCTGGTCGCCGAGAACCGGGTGCTGTGCCACCCGGCGAGCGTGGAGAGCATCCCGACCTCCGGCAGCCAGGAGGACCACGTGTCGATGGGGTGGGGTGCGGGCCGCAAGCTGCAGGAGGTGCTGGACAACACCCTCCAGGTCCTCGCCGTCGAGTTGGTGTGCGCGGTGGAGGGACTCGGCCACCGCTCACCGCTGCGACCGGCGCCGGCCGTGGCTGCGCTCGCCGCGGCCGTCCGCGCCCGGGTGCCACCGCTGGAGGAGGATCGCGTGGTCGCCACCGATCTGCAGACGGTCGCGGACGCCATCCGCGACGGGATCCTGCTGGCCGCGGTCGAGCAGGCGGCTGGTCCGCTGCGCTGACGACCCGGCCGGCAGAGGCGGCGGCTCCCCGGGCCGCGTCAGCTCACGCTGGATCGCCGACCACACGCGGGTGGGGGACGTGGACGCAAGGCAGGTCGTGCGCGGTCGGGCGGACGCACGGTCCTGCAGCACGCGGCGCGAACGGCCACGACCGTCGTGTACGGTCGTCGGATCGCCGGTGAGGAGGACCGCGTGCCGACGTTCCCCTGGTCGGTCGCGCTGGTCACCGGCGCGTCGAGCGGCATCGGTCGCGAGTTCGCGCGTCTGCTGGCAGCGGACGGCACCAACCTGGTGGTCGTCGCGCGCCGCACAGAGCGTCTCGAGGAGCTCCGCGAGGAGCTGACCGCCGCACACGACGTCGAGGTCGAGGTCCTCAGCGCCGATCTCACGAAGACCCAGCAGCGGGCCCTGGTCGAGGATCGCCTGCAGGACGGTGATGCACCGGTCGATCTCCTCGTCAACAACGCCGGCTTCGGCACGTACGGCCGGTTCGACGAGCTGGACGCCGATCGTGAGGAACGCGAGCTGCAGCTGCTGGTGGTGGCCGTCCACCGTCTCACCCGCGCCGCGGTCCCCGGCATGCTGGACCGCGGCCACGGATCCATCCTGAACGTCTCCTCGCTCGCCGGCTTCCAGCCCCTGCCGTACGACGCGACCTACTCCGCCGCGAAGGCGTTCGTGACCCGCTTCAGCGAAGCGCTGCACGAGGAGTACCGCGGCACCGGAGTGGGCGTGACCGCGCTGTGCCCGGGGTTCGTCCGCACCGAGTTCCACGAACGTGCCGACATCGCGCGCGGGGGTGTTCCGCGTGCGGCGTGGCTGGACGCGGAGCGGGTCGCCCGCGAGGGGCTCCACGCGGCCGCCCGCGGGGCCGCGGTGCACGTCCCCGGAGTCGGCTACCGCGCCCTGGCGGCGGCCGCCGGGCTGGCGCCACGCGCTCTGGTGCGCCGCATCGCCGGGGTCGTCACGCGCCGGATCTGACCCGGTACCACTCGGGAGGGGTGCGCATCCGGACGGCGCCTGCGCCCAGGAGCTCCTCGGCCATGGCGCGTCGATGTCGCGGCTCGGATCACCGGCGCGGCGAGGCACAGCCGCGCCCCGTCGTCCGACTTACCGATGGGTCGGGCCTGAGAGGCCGCACTATCGTGGGTCCCGTTCGTCGAGGAGGAGCGGCATGGGGAAGACCATCGAGGATCTGCTCCAGGAGGAGCGCACGTTCCCGCCCCCGGAGGACTTCCAGCGGCAGGCCCTCGTGGCGGACGAGAAGCTGTACCGCGAAGCGGAGGAGGACCGCGTCGCGTTCTGGGAGCGTCAGGCGCGCGAGCTCGCCTGGTACGAGGACTGGCAGGAAGCCCTGCAGTGGGACCTCCCCTACGCGAAGTGGTTCGTCGGCGGCAGGCTGAACGCCTCGTACAACTGCCTCGACCGCCACGTGGAGGCCGGCCACGGCGACCGCGTCGCCTTCTACTGGGAGGGCGAGCCCGGCGACACCCGCAAGATCACCTACTCGGACCTCAGGGACGAGGTGGCTCGCTTCGCCAACGTCCTCAAGTCCCTGGGCGTCCGGAAGGGCGACCGGGTGGCCATCTACTTGCCGATGATCCCCGAGCTACCGGTGTCGCTGCTGGCGTGCGCGCGCATCGGAGCGCCGCATTCGGTGGTCTTCGGCGGGTTCTCGGCCAACTCGCTGCGCGACCGGATCCAGGACGCGGAGGCCACGGTGCTGATCACGGCGGACGGCGGCTGGCGGCGCGGTGACATCGTCGACCTGAAGCAACCGTCGGACGAAGCCCTGGCGGAGTGCCCCTCGATCGAGCACGTGGTCGTGGTGCGGCGCACCGAGCAGGACATCGCGATGCAGGAGGGCCGCGACCGCTGGTACCACGAGTTGACAGCGGACGCGTCGGCGGACTGCCCGCCGGAGCGGATGGATGCCGAGGACCTGCTGTACGTGCTGTACACCAGCGGGACCACGGGCAAGCCCAAGGGGATCATGCACACGACGGGTGGCTACCTCACCCAGTGCACGTTCACGCACCGCCACGTGTTCGACATCCAGCCCGAGCGCGACGTGTACTGGTGCACCGCCGACATCGGATGGGTCACCGGGCACAGCTACATCGTGTACGGCCCGCTGGCCAACGGCTGCACCTCGGTGATGTACGAGGGCGCACCCAACCATCCCGGACCCGACCGCCTGTGGGAGCTGGTCGACCGCTACGACGTGACGGCCTTCTACACGGCCCCCACGGCGATCCGCTCGTTCATGAAGTGGGGTGACGAGCACCCCGAGCGGCATGACCTGAGCTCCCTGCGAGTGCTGGGCACGGTCGGCGAGCCGATCAACCCCGAAGCGTGGGTGTGGTACTGGAAGACGATCGGTGGGGAGCGCTGCCCGGTGGTCGACACCTGGTGGCAGACGGAGACCGGCGCCATCATGATCAGCCCCCTGCCGGGCGTCACCACGCTCCGGCCGGGGTCGGCGACGTTCCCACTGCCGGGCATCTCCGCCGCGGTGGTGGACGAGGACGGCCAGCCTGTCGACCCGCCCGGCGGTGGCTACCTGGTCCTGACCGAGCCGTGGCCGGCGATGCTGCGCGGAATCTGGGGCGACCCGGAGCGCTACGAGGAGACCTACTGGAGCCGTTTCGAGGGCGTGTACTTCGCCGGTGACGGCGCGAAGATCGACGCCGACGAGTACGTCTGGGTGCTGGGGCGCGTCGATGACGTCATGAACATCTCGGGCCACCGTCTGTCGACCGCGGAGGTCGAGTCCGCGCTCGTGTCCCACCCGGCGGTGGCGGAGGCGGCCGTCATCGGTCGCAGCGACCCTGACACCGGGCAGGCGATCGCCGCGTTCGTCAGCCTGCGAGGCGACGTCGACGGTGGCGCGGAGCTCGCCGACGAGCTCCGCGAGCACGTCGCCGGTGAGATCGGCAAGATCGCCCGGCCCCGGACGGTCCTGTTCACCCAGGAGTTGCCCAAGACCCGTTCCGGCAAGATCATGCGCCGGTTGCTGCGCAACATCGCCGAGGACGAGCAGCTCGGCGACACCACCACCCTCGCCGACGAGGAGGTGGTGGACTCCATCCAGCAGCGCTACCAGTCGCAGCAGGATGACGGCGAGGAGGACTGACCAGCGGGGTCACCGGCCGGGCACCCGCCCCGCCGCCGACCGAACGACGAGCCTTCGCCGCGGCGAGCGTGACACACCGGCAGGGTGTCGGGTGGCCGAAACTGGTCGGGCTCCGGTCGGGCGCGGGATCTCGGCCGGTCCGGACTCCGACCCCGGCGTCGGACGCCGCGGTGATCTCCGTGCGAGTTGACCGTCACCCCGCCGGGCCGCACACTCGCGGCCTTCCCGGCACCGTCACAGGGGCCCGACCTGCGAGGGATGGTGGACCCGATGTGCATCCTGGCGCTGGCCGCCGGCGAGGGCCTGGACGTCGCACTGTCGCTGGCGGTGGCTGGCGAGGAGGTCACTGTCGTCGGTTCCGTCGACGCCGCAGCGGGCCTCGTCGGGTCGTTCCCCGTGGCCGTCATCGACCTCGGTGACACGGCGGGTGGCGTGGCGGCCGCGAGGTCGCTCCTCTCCCGTCGCAGGGTCGAGCGCTGCGTGGTCGTGGGCGACACGCCTCAGGAGCAGATCCCCGTCGGTGTCTCCCTGCTGGTCCGTCCGCTCGACATGCCCGAGCTGCTGACCAGGGTGTACCGCGCGACCGGCCGGGGGAGGACCCGGGACGCGGGTGTGGCGGCACCCTCCCCGCCTGCACGCCCGGGCCCCCCCGCCGAGCCAGCCGCACCGCCCCAGCCCGCTCCGACCCAGGCGAGCCCACGGGCCCGGCGCGCGGCAGGGCCCACTCAGGCGGACGCGCCACCCCGACCCGCGCCCGCCGAACCAGCCGCACCATCCCCACGCGCG
>DASZZX010000153.1:0-2455 GCA_036260415.1 Nitriliruptorales bacterium | reverse complement strand
GGGCAGGTTCGGTCGCAGGATGTACAGACCCTGCTCGATGCCGCTGACGACCACCACACCGCTGGCGTAGGACGGGTAGTTGCTCCAGGCGCCGTTGAACTCGGCTGCGTCGTCCGCCGGATAGATGTCGAAGTAGGCGACCTCCGACAGGCCGGCCGAAGCGACGTTGGTCAGGTCGAGGATCCGCAGACCCGCCCGGTAGTTGGCCTGGTAGCTGAGGTTGCCCCTGACGTACTGGTTGTGGTCGATGGCAGCCACCGTGCTGTCATGGAACCCGGTGAGCAGGGGGTTGTCGAGGTCGGCGACGTCGAAGACGCGGGTGCGGGTGTTGTGCTTGGAGTTCCGCTCGTCGAGTTCGTCGTCGAGCAGGAAGTGCCGCTGATCCTCCGTCAGCCATCCCTGATGGGTGTACGCCGATCCGGCGTAGCCTGTCCGCGACAGCTGGACCGGTCTCGACTTGTTGGTGACGTCGACGACGGTGACCGTGTCCTCGTTGGAGTTGAAGCAGATCTCCTTGCCCCGATGCTCCGCGTCCGGACCGAAGTAGATGACGCACTGGGTGTCGTGGGTGTAGCCGTCACCGCTGAAGCAGCCCGCGAACGAAGGGCTCTCGGGGGTGCGGATGTCGACCATGTGCAAACCGCCCTTGCAGCTGTTCTTGCCGCTGGCACCGACGATGTAGGCGAAGCCGCTGTCCTCGTTGATCGCGATATTGTGCGCGGAGGCGTTGCCCCGGTAGTGGGCGGTCTCCGCGAACCTGACCGGCGGGTTCTCGACTCTCGCCAGGGCCGTCAGGTCGAAGACCTGCATCCCGTGGTTGAGCGCCTCGCTGACGATGAACGCGTGGTTGGCGTACACCTTGATGTCACGCCACGACGACCCGAACAGGCCGTGGGTCGGCAACTCCCCTAGGTACACCGGGTTGGCAGGGTCGCTGATGTCGACGAACGACGTCCCGAACACCCGGCCGATGATCGCGTACTCCTTACGGGTCTCCGAGTCGGTCCAACCCCAGATGTCGTTTGCGGCGCTGTTGCTGCGGGTGCCACCGATGTCCGCCAACGGCAGGAAGGCCAGCATGTCGACGTTCCTGCACGGGTACTGGGCCGCGCGACCGTCGGTACACGTGGCACTGCCCTGCGCCTCGAGGGCAGCGGGCGTTTGGCGGTCCTCAGCCAACGCGCGCATCACGCCGGTGGCATGTGCGGGGAGTGGAGCGTGATGCGCCGGCCCTTCCGGGTGCGCCGCGCCCGGCCCCGAAAGGCCCACGACGAGTGCGATCGCGCTCACGAGCAGCACAGCCGTGCGCCACGACGTCTTCGATGTCCCCACCCCACCCCCCATCGAGATCCTCTGGACCCGTGCCCCGCGTCGAGGCCGTCGACCGAACCCCTCTGCCTCGACGTGGCAGCATACGCTAGGACGGCCGGCAGGAGGCAGGCAGCCGATCGCCGCCGCCCCCCTGCCTCTGCGGTTGAGTGACCGGGCGATGGCAGCACCTGCCACGCTGAGCCTCCCATGCGCTACCAAGGCACCGATGTGGGGACCTGCATTGGTCCGCCGGGGGGATGACGTCGGCCATCGACACCGTCAGCCGTTGACCGTGGCCGCCTCCTGGCGCGCAGTCGAGGCCAGCGCCACGGGCGCCACCACCGCGGGCTCCGTCGCCCGCGGGAGGTGCAGCGCGAACGTGCTGCCGCGGCCGAGCTCGGACCGCAGCTGCAGGCGACCTCCTACCCGTTCGGCCAGGCTGCGAGCGATGGCCAGACCGAGTCCAGGCCCCTGCGTCGGTCGCGTCAGGACGTCTCCACGACGGCCGAAGCGACCGAAGATGACGTCCTGCTCCCACGGGGGGATGCCCTCGCCTCGGTCATGGACCTCCACGATGACCTCGTCCGCTGCCGTACGGACGTCCACGATGACCTCACCATCGGTGTGCTTGATCGCGTTGCTGACCAGCGCGTCGACGATCCGCGTCACGGCTCGGGCGTCGGTCACCGCCTGCACGTCCTGCCCGATGCCCAGCTGCACGCGCTCACCGGCGTCCGCCCGGGTGCGCTCGGCCGCCCCCTGCGCGAGCGGGAGCAGCGCGACCGGCTCCGTCCGGACCTGCACGTCCCCGCGTCCCAGGTCCGCGATGGTGAGCAGGTCGGCAACCAGGGATTCCATGCGCGCGACCTGCCGCTCCATCGCGTGCAGCATCTCCTCGACCTGCTCCGTGGTCAGCTGCCTCCACCGTGCCAGCGCGGTGGCGAGGAACCCTCGCAGCGGCGTCAGCGGCGTCCGCAGTTCGTGCGAGACGGTGGCCAGGAAATCGTCCTTCAGCTGCTCCGTCTCCCGCGAACGGGTGACGTCGCGACACACCAGCACCACGCCGGCGGCAGCTTCCCCGTGAGCCTCCAGGGGCGTGATCGTCCAGCGCAGCCACCGTCGGCTGCCGTCCGGACGGACCGCC
>DASZZX010000152.1:0-7127 GCA_036260415.1 Nitriliruptorales bacterium | reverse complement strand
ACCCCCGGCGCGTGGGGCTCCGCCGCGGCCTCCGGCGCATGAGGTCGTCGCGGCCGTGGACGTCCCACCCTCGGTAGCCTGCTGCGACGTGGCCACCGCACCCGCCGCCCTCGAGACCCGTCCCGATCGCCCCACCGTCGTGGCGTTCGCGGCGGTCGTGCTGATCGGTGGGACCAACTTCGTGGCGGTCAGTTTCAGCAACCGCGACCTGCCCCCGCTGTACGGGGCAGGGCTGCGTTTCGCCATCGCGTCGCTGCTGTTCGCCGTGGTGATCCGCTGGCGCGGGGTGCCGCTCCCTCGGGGGCGTTCGCTCGTGGGCACACTGGTGTTCGGGTCGTTGTTCACGATCGCCAACGCGTTGGCCTACTGGGCCCTGCTCTCGCTCCCGGCCGGGATCGGCGGGGTCATCTTCGCCGCGGTCCCGCTGCTCACGTTGTTCCTCGCGGTCCTCCACCGCCTGGAGCCGTTCCGGTGGCGGGGCGCGGCCGGGGCGGTGGTCACGGTCGCCGGGATCATCGTGCTGCTCAACGCCCCGCTCACGGTGGACGTCCGGGTGGCGTCGGCCCTGGGGATGCTGGCGGCGGCGGTGTGCGCGGCTGAGGCGGGGGTCGTCATCAAGCTCTACCCCCCGGCCCACCCAGCCGCCACCAACGGGACCGCCATGGCGGTGGGCGCGGCGCTGCTGCTGGGTCTCTCCCAGGTGGTCGACGAGCCGTGGTCCGTCCCCGACGTCGTGACGACGTGGCTGGCGGTGCTGCACCTCGCGGTGCTCGGAGGCGTGGCGCTGTTGGCCCTGTACTTCTTCGTCCTGCAGCGGTGGACCGCCTCCGGCGCTTCCTACCAGTTCGTGCTGATGCCGATCGTGACCGTGCTGCTCGCCGCCTGGTTGGCAGGTGAGCCGCTCAACGCGAGCGTCATCGGGGGAGGCCTGATCGTCCTGGCGGGCGTCTACGTCGGGGCGCTGTCACACGGTCGTCGTCCCAGACCGACCACCACGGAGCAGGAAGCGGTCACTCAGCGCTGCGCGACCCCGTGAGCGCGCCCCGGGCGGACGCCCACCACGGCCGACGACCGCCGCGTTCGGGGACGCCTACCCTGGTCGGAAGAAGCCGGATCAGTGGAGCGGCGACGGCCACCACCATCGTGCGGACCACATCGGCGCGGCGGCACGTCGAAGGGCCGCCTCCGGAGATCCCGCCGCGGCCGGAGGACGGCGGCGGCCCAGGTGGCGACCGGCTCGTGCCGGTGCTCGCCTGCAGGTACCGGTGGGAGGCCGTGCTGGCACGCGGCTACCTGGATCTCCACGGCGTCCCCGCGACCGTCACTCCCGGCGCCACAGCCGACCCCTACCCGTCGCTCGCAGCGGTCGGTCACACGCCGCTGCGGGTGCTCGTGCCGCTGCGCTGCGTCGAGGAGGCCCGGTCGCTGCTCGCACGCGCGTGAGGCGACGACCTCCCACGCCCCCGACCCCGGCGCTGCGCCGAGGCTGACAGCGGCTGGCGGATCGACCCCGGCGCTGCGCCGAGGCTGACAGCGGCTGCGGGTCGACGCCGGCGCTGAGCGTGATCCGAGGCGGGTCCGGAGCGGCCGACCTCCCGCCGCCCCGCGACGCCACCGCCGTCGGCGATGCGCAGGGCAGCCGCGGACTACTGTCCACCGGGTCGCGGCGGGAGGGACCCATGACCTTCGACGTGTTGTCCGACCTCAACTGGCTCGCGGTGGTGGTCGCGACCGTGGCGTATTTCCTGCTGGGCTCGCTGTGGTACACGGTGCTGTTCGGCCGGGCTTGGGCCCGCGCATCCGGGGTCGAGTTCGCCGAGGAGGAGGCGCCGTCGCCCGCGATCTACCTCGCGCCGCTGCTGGCATACCTGGTGAGCGCGATCGCCACCGCCATGCTGGCCAGCGTCACCGGATCCGACACCTACGCGGACGGCGTCGTCCTCGGACTCGTCGTGGGTGTGGGGTACGCGGTCATGTTCGCCTTCGTCAGCGCCGTGTTCGACCGCAGGCCACAGCCCAACGTGTGGTTCGCGATCAACGCGTCGTTCAACCTGGTGGGGCTGCTGATCGTCGCGATCATCGTGAGCGTGTGGGACTGAGCCGGTCCCCCGACGGGACCGCCACCCGCCGCCTGGGCTGCGGCTCCACGCGGCACTCAGACCCCCACCCTGCTGAGGTTGGCGAACCGGGTGATGTGGTCGAGGAAGGCGAGCTTGACCACACCGGTGGGTCCGTTGCGGTGCTTGGCGACCAGCAGCTCAGCCACCCCCCGGTCGCGTGAATCAGGGTCGTAGACCTCGTCGCGGTAGATGAAGCTCACCACGTCCGCATCCTGCTCGAGCGAGTTGTGGGCAACGATGCCGTCGGCGATGAAGTTGTGCGTCCCTTCGACCGTGGCGTCGAACGTCGGCAGGTTCCCCAGCGGGGCGACCTCGACCACCTCGTCCCAGAAGACGTCGGACCTGGCCAACGCGTTGAGTTCCGCATCGCCGGTGATGTCGGCCATCGCTGCCAGGCGGCTCCGTGAGAAGCGCCTGGGACGACTGGCGGTTCTGAGGAGGTACGAGCCGCAGTACTGCTCACCAAGTGCAGACGCCAACGCACGGTGACTGACCCCGGCCTCCGCCAGCGAGCGTCGGACCTGATCGGCACCGGGCCACGGGACGAGGTCGACATTCGGGTTCGGCTTCTGTCCGGCAACGATGGCGAGGGCCTCGTCGACGACCTCACCGCGCCGGCCATGGGATCCGACGAGGCGGAGAAATCGGCCCACTGCCTCGCAACCGCTCACCGCCACGTGCCATCCGTCGCGGTAGCCCGTCTTTCGGGCTGGGCGGATCCGGGCGACGATGCCAAGCCGGAGCAGGAGCCGCCGGACGCCATCGGCAAGTCGCCGACTCGTTGATGCGTAGTAGACGGTGACGTACTGACCGCGCTGGTTGCGATTGATGGTGATGGAGCCATCGGTGGCCCATAGGTGCCGCAGGAAGTAGGCGACCTGATCGTCGGAGAGGCCGAAGATCGGCTCAGGTATGAACGTGTTGTGGGAGCGGCTGCCCCATAGCCCCATCGGCTCAAGCCAGTGCCGCACGGGATGCCACCGGCCGTGAGTCAGCGGGTACGGACTCGGCAGCCGGATCTGCCAGGCGCGGTCACGGCTCAGAACCGGTCGGGCTTCGATGGAGAACAGTCGCCGGGCGGTGTCCTCAACGACAAGCCGGTTCGCAGGGTCGGCGGTGGCGTACCTCACGTTGGGTCCGATGCTCCCGTCGCCGAGGAGGTGGGCGAGGAGGGCGAGTTCGTCATCGTCCCAAGCCGAGGTTCCGGCAACTGGGCTGGGGATCCGCCGAGGAACAGCCACCACCGTTCCTGCCGTGAGCTCGTCGAGGCGCGACCAGCCGGCGAGGGTGCGAAAGCGATGATTGGCCGTCGCGTCAACGTGCAGGCCAGATGCCAGGCGCAGGCGGAACACCGGCTTGATCCCGGACGGGAACGTCTTGAGCAGCCGGCGAGGCACCAGGCGCCAGTTCGCATCGAGCGACCACACGAGCGGCTGCTCCTTTGTGAGGACGAGCTCGCCGAGGTTTACCTCTGCGCCCGTGTCAGCACGGAGCAGTCGCGTCGTGGCCGGCATGCACCCGCTCTCCCGGAGGTCGGCCAGCAGCGGCCGCTTGTCCGCACGGGTCTCGGGTTGACGCGACAGCTGCGAGAGGGCGATCACAGGCAGGTCGAGCTCCTTGGCCAGCATCTTGCAGCCGCGCGAGATCTCGGACACCTCCTGCTGGCGGTTCTCGATACGTCGGTGGCTCTGCATGAGCTGGAGGTAGTCGATCACCACCAGGTCCAGTCCGTGGCGCTGCTTGAGCCGCCGACATTTCGACCGGATCTCCATCAGCGTGATCGCGGGGCTGTCGTCGATGAAGAGCGGCGCCTCCGCCAGGCGTCCGATCGCATCCGACAGCGACGCCCAGTCGGCGTCGTCGAGGCGGCCGTTGCGGATCCTGAAGGAGTCGATGCGTGCCTCGGCGGACAGAATGCGGTCGACGATCTCACCCTTGCTCATCTCGAGGCTGAACACGATCACCGGGCGGCGCAGCTCGACCGCCACGTACTGGGCGATGTTGAGGCACAGCGTGGACTTCCCGACCGACGGCCGGGCCGCGACGATGATCAGGTTCTGCCTCTGCAAGCCCGCGGTGAGCCGGTCGAGATCGTCGAAGCCGGTCGCGAGCCCGGTGACCTCCGACCGGTTCTCGTAGCGCTGCTCGATGCGTTCGAACCCCTCGGACAGCAGCTCCTTCAGAGTGGAGTACTCGGAGCCGACGCGCCGTTGGGCCACGTCGTAGATCAACTGCTCGGCACGGTCCACCGCCACGTTGACGTCGTCGTGTCCCTCGTAGCCCAGCCCGACCACACGGGTCCCCGCTTCGATCAGGCGTCGCAGGATCGCCTTCTCGCGCACGATCCGCGCGTAGTGGACGGCGTTGGCCGCAGTGGGCACCGACGCGACGAGGTCGTGGATCGCGGAGGCGCCGCCGACGTCGTCCAACCGCTCGGCACGGCCCAGTCGGTCGACGACGGTGATCGGGTCAACCACCTCACCGCGGGAGAACAGCTCCAGCACCGCTTCGAACACCGTCCGGTGCGCCGACCGGTAGAAGTCGTCGGGGTGGACGATCTCGACCACCTCTGCCAGCGCGGTGCGCGACAGCAGCGCCGCTCCGAGGACCGCCACCTCGGCGTCCAGGTGCTGGGGGGGTGTGCGATCGAAGCCTCCTGCGGGCTGCGCGAGCGTTGCGGTGCCGCCGTGGTGACGGTCGCCGTCCACGCCGCGCCCTTCCGCCGCACTACCCGTCGGGGAGGGCTGACGGGCAGTTGTGGGACCGTAGGGGAAGGCTGTGACGCGACGTGCGATCCGTGTGGAGTGCCATGTGCAGCGCCTGTGGAGGCGGGCCGCTCGTCTGTGGTAGCCGTGTGGAGGCCGTTGTGGACACGCACGACGCCGAGCGTTGCCCCGGTAGGGACACGTCGGCTACAGGGTGCGGCAGCCCGCCCGGAGCCGGCCGGTGAGCGACACGCGGTCGCCCACAGGCCTGTGGATTCACAGCGTCGCGGCGTTGCGCGCCCAGACGTTCGGTGACCGCGCATCCGCCGGACGGTCAGGAGCGGTCCGCTCGCAGGTGCTCGACCGCGCTGATATCGCTGTCGGGGGACGCACCCGCCCGCGGTGTCTGACGGACGGAGGTGAGCCTTGTCGCAGGGGGACCCGTCCCACGCTGGGCCGCATCCGGTTGGGACTCGTCGGCGGTCTCCTCGGCCTCGAGCTCGTCGGCGGCCGCGAGTGCCACTTCCTGGATCGAGGCAGCCTCCCGCTCGGACCGCCGAGCCGCCTCGAGACCTTCGCGGGTCACGTTGCCCTCGACGTCGACAACCTCGATGGGGACCTCGGCCGTCACCTGGGGGTGGAGGTGGATGCCGACCGTGTACTCGCCGATCTCCTTGATGGAGCGGGACAGATCGATGCGGCGCCGCTCGATATCGTGACCGCGCTCCTTCAGCACCTTCTGCACCTCGGAAGCACCCACCGAGCCGTACAGGTGCCCCTTCTCGTCGACCCGCACCGGGATGCGCAGGCTGCGCGCTTCCAGCGTGCGTCGGAACTCCTGGGCGGTCCCCAGCGTCTTGGCCTCGTGCGCCTTGCGGGCCTGCGTGAGGTGCTCGGCTTCGCGCATCGCCCCCCTGGTGGCGCGGAGGGCGAGCCCACGCGGGATCAGGTAGTTGCGCCCGTAGCCGTCAGCCACGTCGACGACGTCGCCGGGGAGTCCGAGGTCGTCGACCTCCTGTTTCAGGATCACTTTCATGGGGCCTCCCGTTCACCGTGGTGGATCGGCCTGGCGGGTCGTGGCGGCAGCCGCCGGCCGCGACGAGGCGCCCAGATGGTGGGCCGTCATGGGTTCTTCGCGACCAACGTCGGGTCGGAGCTAGCGGACCATGTAGGGCACCAGGGCCATCTCGCGCGCGTTCTTGACGGCAGCGGACAGCTGGCGCTGATGCTGCGGGCACGCCCCGGAGCTGCGCCGGGCCTTGATCTTGCCGCGCTCGTTGAGGTAGCCCTTCAGCGTCTGAAGGTCCTTGTAGTCGATGTACTCCACGTTCTCGCGGCAGAACTGGCACACCTTGGGTTTGGGTTGGCGGAACGCCATCGTCGATCTCCTCCGTTCGTGCGGCCGGGACCGGCCTAGAAGGGCACGTCCTCCATGTCGGGGGGCGGCGGGGCCGTGCCAGCGTCGCCGTCGCCGGCACCGGCTGTCGCCGCCGGACCCCTGGTCTTGCCCGGCTTGGCGATCGCCCAGCGCAGGCTGGGTGCGATCTCGTCCGCCTCGATCTCGGTGACCCAGCGGGTCTGACCGTCGCGGTCCTGGTAGGAGCGGATGCGCAGGCGGCCGATCACGATCGCGCGGTCACCCTTGCGCAGGCTGTTGGCGACGTTCTCGGCGAGTTCGCGCCATACGTTCGCGGTTACGAACGTGGTCTCCTCCTGGTCGCGTCCCTCCCGATCGGTCCACCGCCGGTTGGTCGCCACCCGCACACTGCACACCGGCACGCCGTTGCCGGTGAAACGCAGGTCCGGGTCGTCGGTGAGATTGCCGATCACCGTGATGATGTTGCTCTCGAAGGCCATCCTGGTCCCTTCCTCGTGCGGTCCGGCAGCGGAGGCGGGTCCCTCTCGCGGTCCCGGCCGGGGGGCGCCCGCACCACGGCCGGTGCTCCTCCAAGTGGCGACCCGGCCGCTGCGCCGACGCTCGCGGCCACTACACCGCCTTGCGTACTCGGGCTTCTCCCGGCTTGCGCACGCGCACGTCGGGGCGCAGCGTCTTGAAGCGGACCACCTCGTCGGCGATCTTCAGCTGTCGCTCGAGCTCGGCCACGGTGGCGGCCGGGGCCTCGAAGTCGAGCACCGTGTAGTAGCCGTAGTGACGGCGGTCGATCTCGTAGGCGAACGGTCGCTTACCCCAGTCGTCGGCCTGGACGACGCGGCCGCCGCCGTCGGTGATGCGGGTCTGGACCCGGTCGATGACCGAGCCGACGGCCTCCTCGGTCAGGTCGTCGCGCAGGATCAGCATCAT
>DASZZX010000151.1:0-1922 GCA_036260415.1 Nitriliruptorales bacterium | reverse complement strand
GTGGCGCGCCTTGGCCACCGCCAGGCGCAGCGCCCCCATCAGCTCCCGCACGTCCGGCCGCGCCCCGGCACCCACGAACACCGCGTCGCCGGGCTCCGCCCCCGTGATCTCGCGCAGCCCCTTCGCCTCAGTGTCCGACATGAACTTGGCCAGGGGGGACCGCAGGGAACCGTCACCCTCGACGATCCCCCAGGCCAGCCCGCGCGCCCCCCAGCGCTTGGCCCACTCGACCCACCCGTCCAGATCCTTCCGGGAGAGGTCGCCGCCGCCGTCGACGGTGACCGCCACGACCGCGCCCCCGGCGTCCAGCGCGCCCCGGAACACCCCGACCTCGGTGGCGGAGAAGACGTCGGACAGGTCGGCGAGCTCCATGCCGAAGCGCAGGTCCGGCTTGTCGGTGCCGTAACGGCGCATCGCCTCGGCGTAGGCCATGCGGGGGAACGGCGTGTCCAGCTCGACGCCGAGCACCTCGCGCCAGATCTCGGCGAACAGCTCCTCGACCAGGGCGTACACGTCCTCCTCGTCGCCGAATGACAGCTCGACGTCCAGCTGGGTGAACTCGGCTTGACGGTCGGCCCGGTGCGCCTCGTCACGAAAGCACCGCGCGATCTGGTAGTAGCGCTCGAGCCCGGCCACCATCAGCAGCTGCTTGAACAGCTGCGGCGACTGGGGCAGCGCGTAGGTCGACCCCGGCTGCAGCCGCGCGGGCACCAGGAAGTCGCGCGCGCCCTCCGGCGTGGCGCGGGTCAGCACCGGGGTCTCGACCTCGACGAAGCCGTGCCGCTCCATCACGCGGCGGATCACGGAGGTGGTCGCAGCGCGCAGACGGAGTATCCGCTGCATCTCGGGGCGGCGCAGGTCGAGGTAGCGGTGTCGCAGCCGCAGCGTCTCGTCCACCTCGATCCCGTCCTCGACCGGGAACGGGGGCGTGTCCGCGGTCGAGAGCACCTCGAGGTCGGCTGCGTGGACCTCCACCTCCCCGGTGGCCAGGCTGGGGTTATCCATCCCCTCGGGGCGGCGGCGGACCGTTCCCTCGACCCTCACGACGTACTGCGAACGGAGCCGGTGCGCCTGCTCCAGCGAGGTGCCGCCACGGTCGGATGAGCCGTCGTTCGGCTGCTCGGCACCGCTGGCGGGATCGACCACCACCTGCACGGTGCCCGAGCGGTCACGCAGATCGAGGAAGACCACACCCCCATGGTCGCGACGCGTGTCGATCCAGCCGGCGACGGCGACGTCCTGGCCGTCGTGTTCCACCCGGAGGGTGCCGGCGCCGTGGGTCCGCATCGCGCCGTACGGGCTGATCACGGTCGTGATCCTGTCCTCAGCAGTCGGTGCAGGTGGCCGGGCAGGTCGTCGAGCGCCATGTTCGACTGCTCCCCCGTCCGCAGGTCCTTGACCGCCGCGGTGCCGGTGGCGCGCTCGTCGCTACCTCTGAGGACGCAGTAGCGGATGCCCCGGCGGTCGGCGTAGCGCAGCTGGCGGCCGAGGCGCCCGCTGCCGACGTAGACGTCGGCGTGCAGGCCGGCGTCGCGCAGGCGGCGGGCGACGGCGAGCGCATCGCCGCGGGCGTCGTCGTCGAAGACGGCCACCATCGCGTCGGGCGCGTGGCCCCCCGTTCCCTCCGATCCGCCGAGGAGAAGCACGCGCTCGAGACCGATCGAGCCTCCGGTGGCGGGGATGTCCCGGTTGGAGAAGACGCCGACGAGCCGGTCGTAGCGGCCCCCGGACGCGATGGCGCTGTCGAGCCCCCGGGCGAACGTCTCGAAGATCGGGCCGGTGTAGTACGACAGACCGCGGGCGAGCAGCGGGGCGAACACCGCGCTGCCGGTCGCCAGAGCCGGCGCGACCAGAGCCAGGACGTCGTCCACTTCGGCGAGCCCCAGCTTGCCCCGCTCGGTCGTGGCGACCCGGTCGCGGAT
>DASZZX010000150.1:0-3019 GCA_036260415.1 Nitriliruptorales bacterium | reverse complement strand
AGCCCGGTCGCGCCGTCCCGCCGGGACGAGGCGACCGCGTGGACGTCGCGTTCCCGCACGATCAGGTAGGACTCGCCCTGGATGTCGACCTCGATGGCATCGTCGGGCACGTACAGGACCTCGTCGTGGGGGGCGGCGGTGCGGACGTGAGGTCCCACGCCGATCACCTCCCCCAGACCCCCTTGCGGTCGATCGACCGGGCGGTCGCCGGGATCACGATGCCGCCCTTGGAGCGCCGTTCCGCGTCGGGCGGTGGCGCCACCAGGATGCGGTCCCCCGTGACGGCCACCGACCGGCGCGCGCTCCGCGGCTGCGTCGGCTCGGGCAGGGAGGCCACGGTCAGGCCACGTCGCTGTGCCCGCCGACGATGCCGGACTCGTGGCGAGCGTCGTCCTCCTGAGGGCTCTCGTCGACGACGGGTGCTGGGCGGTCGTGGTGGCGGAAGCGCTGGACCGCCTGGCCGGTGCGCGCGCGGACCGCGTCCAGCAGCCGGCGCGCCCACCGGAACTGGGTGGCGAGGATGGCGAGTCCCGCCGGGATCACGAGCAGCGCGGGACCGGGCAGCGGCACCATGGCCAGGCCGATGAGCAGGACCACGAACCCGACCGTGGCGACCAGCACTCGTTTGCTGTTGCGGTGCAGCCAGCGACGGAGGCGCACGCTCCCCGGGTCGGCCGGGCGGTGGTCGGTCACTACGCTCCTCGCCGGTCCGGGTGCCGTTCTGGCCCTCAGGTCTGCCTTCAGGTCCAGGGTAACGCCTGCGCCCGCACATGCCGCACCCGCGCGAGGTTAGGCTACCCTCACTTCGATGCTCACCCGGACGCACACCGAGGCCGGCGCCCCGGCGCTCGCCGGAGTTCCGGCGGTCGCCTGCGTGGGGGTTCATCGCTCGTTCGGTGACACCGTGGCGCTCGCCGGCCTGGACCTGACGGTCGAGCGAGGCCGGGTCACCGCGCTGCTCGGCCCGTCCGGCTGCGGCAAGACCACCACGCTGCGACTGATCGCCGGCCTCGACCGTCCCGACGCGGGGCGGATCGAGCTGGCCGGTCGGGTGGTGGCGACCGCGACCGCCGCGGTGCCGCCGGAGCGTCGCCGTGTGGGCATGGTGTTCCAGGACTACGCCCTCTTCCCGCATCTGACCGTGGCGGGCAACGTGGGCTACGGGTTGCACGCGCTGCCGCGGGCGGAGCGCCAGCGGCGGGTCGCCGAGGCGATCGAGTTGGTCGGTCTCACCGGACTCGAGGGGCGCCTGCCGAGCGAGCTGTCGGGCGGCCAGCAGCAGCGCGTGGCGCTGGCGCGGGCGCTGGCGCCGGGACCCGACGTCGTGCTGCTCGACGAGCCGTTCTCCAACCTGGACGCCGCTCTGCGCGCCACCGTGCGCGCCGACGTGCGGCGCATCCTGCGGGAGGCTGACACGACCGCCGTCTTCGTGACCCACGACCAGGAGGAGGCGCTGTCGCTCGCCGACGAGGTCGCGGTCCTGGGCGGTGGCCGGATCCACCAGGTCGACGACCCGCACACCCTCTACACGCGGCCGGCCACGCGCTTCGTGGCGACGTTCGTCGGTGACGCCGATCTGCTGCCGGGCCGCCAGACCGGCCGGTTCCAGGTGGACACCGCGCTGGGGCTGGTGCCGACGGTGGGCCCGGTGTCGTCGCCGCTGGTGGACGTCGTGGTCCGTCCGGAGTCGCTGCGGCTGGCCGAGAGCGGTTCGGGCGGTGGCCGGATCGAGAGCGTGGCCTACTTCGGCCACGACCAGCTGGTGCGGTTGCGGCTGGGCGACGGCACGGTGGTGCGTTCCCGCCTGGGTCCGGAGCCGAACCTGCGCCCCGGTGACCGTGTGGACGTGCGGTTGTGCGGTCCGGTGGTGGCCCTCGGGCCGGACGAGGACGCCACCGATCAGGCCGTGTTGAGCTCGCGGTAGACGGCCGGCACCACCGCACGCAGGTAGGGGGCGAGCCGCACGAACGAGGTCCCGGTCGCGCGGAAGCGGTAGCTGATGGGCACCTCGGCGTAGCGGAAGCCCTTCGCCAGCAGGTCGAGGGTCAGGACCTGGGCGTAGTTGAAGTCGTGCAGCACCTCGGCGGCCGCAGCGGCGGCCGGTGAGAGCGCCCGGTAGCCGCTCTGCCCGTCGGTGATCGCCTGGCGGGCAACGAAGCGCAGCAGCGCGGTCAGGACGAGGTTGCCGAGCCGGCGGCGGGCGAGCATGTGGTCGATCCGTCCGCCGAACCGTGTGCCGACCACGTAGTCGGCCTCGCCACGGAGGATCGGCGCCGCCAGAGCGGCCAGTTCCTCCGGGGCGTACTCGCCGTCCGCGTCGCAGAAGGCCACCGCGGCCGGTCCCCTGTCGAGCGCCTCGGCCAGGCCCCGGCGGACGGCAGCGCCCAGCCCACGGTTGCTGCCGGTGGTGATCACGTCGGCCCCGGCCGCCGCGGCGACCACGGCGGTGGCGTCGCACGAGCCGTCGTCGACGACCAGCACGCGGACCGGGTGGCCCAGGACGCGCGCGGGGGTGCGGGCCACGACCCGCCCGACGCTCTCCTCCTCGTCGTGGGCGGGCAGGAACAGGACGACCGGTCGGTCGTACGTCGACGATGGGGGGGCTGTCCGCGCGGGGGCGACGACGCGGGGCTGTGGCCGTGGGAGCCGGAACCGTCCCAACATTCCCGGCGCCGGTGCCACCAGCGCGACGGCGCCGCTGCCCAATGCGTACGCGGTCGTGAGCGCATGTGCGGTCACCGCGACGGCCAGGCCGTCGCCGAGGTCCACCCCCAGGGCCGCGAGAGCTGCGGTGGCCGCCGCCTCGTAGGTGCCGAGACCCCCCGGAGTGACCGCCACGACCTGCGCGGCCACCGTGACGGCGGTGACCAGAACGGCCTGCGCGGCGGTCAGCCCGATCCCCGCCCAGCGTGCGGCCTGCCAGACCACCACGGCCTCCAGCACCCACGACACGACCGTGCCGGCCGCCACCCACGCTGCGGGCCGCCGGACCGCCGCACGCCCGCCGGTCCGGCGCAAC
>DASZZX010000149.1:0-10211 GCA_036260415.1 Nitriliruptorales bacterium | reverse complement strand
GGAGCCCAGGGGGGGCGCGGCGGGCCGGGATCGTGCGTGCCCACGGTCACGGGTGACCACCCCGACGCACGATCCCGAGGCGGGGCGCGGCCGGCCCGGATCGTGCGTGCCCACGTTCACCCGTGACCGCCCCGACGCACGATCCCGAGGCGGGGCGCGGCCGGGCCGGCAGGCTCGCGGTCACATCGGGTCGCGGGGCACCTGGCCCCGCCAGGCGCCGGTCTCCCGCCCGCGTGTCTCGATGAACTCCTTGAACCGCTTCAGGTCCCCCTCGACGCGCTTGTCGGTGAGTTTCAGCCGGTCGGCCACCGCTTCCTTCCAGTCGGTGGGCTCGATCTCCATCTGGAGCATCACCCGCGTGGTGGTGTCGTCGACCCGGTGGAAGGTCACGACCCCCGCATGCGTCAGGTCGCCCACCGCTCGCCACGAGACGCGCTGGTCGGGGACCTGCTCGGTGATCTCGGCCATCCACTCACGCTGCACGCCCCCGATCTCGGCCGTCCACCGCAGCGTGGTGTCGTCGAGCTGGGTGACCTGGTCGACACCCTCCATGAACCGCGGGAACTGCTCGAACTGGGTCCACTGGTTGTACGCGGTGCGTACCGGGACGCCGACTTGGATGCTCTCCTGGATGGTGCTCGCCATGGTCCTCCCTGTGTGCGGCGGCTGTGGTTGCGTCACGAGGCAACCGTGGGCGGCGCCCCGGGTCCGGCGGGTGACCTGGACGGTCGTCGGAACGAACGGGTGGGGTCCCGGTCCCGTTCGGACGAGTCCGCCGGCGGGGTTAGCCTCGAGCCGTGCGCGTCTTGATCGTGTCGACCTACGAGCTCGGCCACCAGCCGTTGCACGCGGCGTCGCCGGCCGCCGCGCTGCGCGACGCCGGCTACGAGGTCCGGTGCGTCGACACGTCGGTGCAGCACCTCGAACCCGATGCGGTGGCCTGGGCGGAGGCGGTGTGCTGCTCGGTCCCGATGCACACCGCCATGCGCCTGGCGCTGCGCGTCGCGGAGCGCGTCAAGAGAGCCCGACCCGACCTGCCAGTGTGCTTCTTCGGGCTGTACGCGCCCGTCAGCCGCGACCACACGGTCGGGCGGTTAGCGGACCGGGTGATCGCGGGACGCTACGTGCCGGCGCTGGTGGCCTGGGTCGACGCGCTGGCGGCGGGACGCCCGACGGGGGGTCCCGAGGTCGTCGTCGGCCGCGGGGCGGCACGTCCTCCCCTGCCGGCACGCGACCTGCTGCCGCCGCTGGAGCGCTACGCGCACCTGGCGGTGGACGGCGAGGAGCGTCTCGTCGGCTACGTGGAGGCGACCGAGGGCTGCCGTCACGTGTGTCGCCACTGTCCGGTGCCGGTCGTGTACGGCGGCCGTTTCCGCGGAGTCGAGCGCGACGCGGTGCTCGCGGACATCGACCAGCTGGTCGCGATGGGCGCGCGCCACGTCACGTTCGGCGACCCCGACTTCCTCAACGGGCCCGGCCACGCGCTGGCGCTGGTCCGGGCGGTGCACGCACGGTGGCCGCAGTTGACGTTCGACTGCACCACCAAGGTGGACCACATCGTCGCCCACCCCGAGGTCTGGCCGACGTTCGCCGACGCCGGCTGCTTGTTCGTGGTGTCGGCGTTCGAGACCACCAACGACCGGATCCTGGCGCGGCTCGACAAGGGGCACACGGCCGCGCAGGCGGTGGAGGCGATCCGCCTGCTGCGCGCCCACGGCATCGAGCCACGCCCGTCGTGGATGCCGTTCACGCCCTGGACCACGCTCGACGACGTGCGCGACCTGTTGACGTTCGTCGCCGCGCACGACCTCGTGGGCAACGTGGACCCGGTGCAGTACACCATCCGACTGCTGCTCCCCGAGGGGTCGCTGCTGCTCGACCACCCGGACCTGCGCCCGTACTTGGAGGGGTACGACGCCGAGCGTCTCACCTACCGCTGGGCGGCCGCCGAACCCCGCGTCGACGCGCTGCAGGCCGAACTCGCCGAGCTGGTGGCAGCGCGCACGGCCGCCGGTGCCAGCGCGCTCGAGACGTTCCTCGACGTCGACGCTGCGGTCGCGGCGGCCACCGGTGACGCGCGCTGCCCGCAGCTCGCCACGGGTTCGGTCGAAGGGCGACCCCGGCTCACCGAGCCGTGGTTCTGCTGAGCGGAGCCCACCGAGCAGATGACCGGTCCGGTCATCGAGGGCCAGTGACCCAGGCGGGGACCGCACGCCCGGCAGCGCGGCGACGGTCGGTCACCCGCCGCGCACCTGGCAGCGACGGTCGGTCACCCGCCGCGCACCCGGCAGCGACGTCGGTCACCCGCGGCGCACACCCAGCCGGTTCAGCACCACCATGTCGTCGCCGTCGAGGGTGAGACCAGCCGCCGCGACGTCCTCCTCGAGGTGCGCCACCGAGGAGGTGCCAGGGATGGGCAACGTCACCGGGGAGGCACTGAGCAGCCACGCGAGCGCGACCTGCGCGGTGGTGGCGGAGTGCTTCCGCGCGACCTCTTCGAGCGGTCCACCGTCGTCGGTCAAGTCGCCGGTCGCCAGCGGGAACCACGGGATGAACGCGATCCCTTCCCCCTCGCAGGCGCGTAGCACCGGCTCGCTGCCACGGTCGGTGAGGTTGAAACGGTTCTGGACCGACGCGATCTTGACGATCTGCTCCGCCGTCGCCAGCTGCTCGAGGTCCACGTTGGACACGCCGACGTAGCGGATCCAGCCCTCGTCACGCAGCTCCTTCAGCGCGCCGACCGACTCGTCGAACGGGACCTGGGGGTCGGGGGCGTGGAGCTGGTAGAGGTCGATCACGTCGAGCCTCAGCCGTCGGAGGCTGCCCTCGCAGGCTTGCCGCAGGTGCTCGGGGCGGCCGTTCCGCGGCCACTGCCCGGGACCGGTGCGCTCCAGCCCGCCCTTGGTCGCGATCACCAGGTCGTCCGGGTAGGGATGGAGTGCCTCCGCGATCAGACGCTCGTTGACGTCGGGCCCGTACGCGTCGGCCGTGTCGATGAAGTTGACCCCCAGCTCCACCGCCCGGCGCAGCACGCGACGGGCCTCCTCCGGCTCGTCAGGCTCCCCCCAGACGCCTTCTCCCGTCAGCCGCATGGCGCCGAAGCCCAACCGACGCACCTGCAGGTCGCCGATGGTGATGACACCGGCGGTCTCGTCCCTCAGCGTGATCGCCATGCCGCCTCCCGTCTGAGGTGCCGCAGCCAGGCTAGGGACACGGCGACCAGGGGCGACCGCGGGCCCTCGTCCGGCCGTCACCCTCGACGGTCAGCCGGCGACGCGACCGTACGGGCCCACAGTGAGCCGCCGGGTGACGATCGCAGACCGTTCGGTCCGGTCCGCACCGACACCTCGCACGGGCCACCGCTCGGTCGGTGCGCGCAGGTACACCGGCCGGCCGGCTCAGCAACCGTGCCCGGTGACCGGGAAGGTCCACGTCGAACGCGGCGACACCTCCGCCGGCAGCGGGGAGGGCCGGCTCACCACGAGCTGAGGGTTGCCCCGACGGACCAGCCACACGCCGGCCGCCACCAGCACCCTGCGCGACCACGAGCGGGCTCGGCGCGACATGGCCGCCGAGGCCAGCCGGCGCTTGCGGGCCGTCTCCGCCTCGCGTCGCAGCTCCTGCAGCCGGTCCCGGGCGATCGCCTCCGCGATGACGGGATGCAGCACGGCCGAGCCTCTCACTAACCGGCGTACGTGCGACGGAAGTTACGTAACCTGCGCAGCGTTGTCAAGGGTTACGATGACGTCGATGCCAGACCCGGTACGAGGCCCACAGGAGAGCTGCCGTTGCCCGACCGCGAGACGCGCGCGCCGGCCGAGGACCACCGCGACCCGAAGGTCCCATCCGACGACCCGACCGGGGCCCCCGGACGGCTGGGCGTCGTCGAAGCGTTCGTCAACACGGTCGACCTCGAGAGCGGCCGTGACGCCCTGTCGGATCCGACCCAGCTGGGACGCTGGCTGGCGCAGCACGGGCTGCTTCTGAGGGGCGAGCGCATCCACGAGCCGGCCGACCTGCAGCGGGCGCTGCGTCTGCGCGAGTCCCTCCGCGAGCTGGCGTTCGCCAACCACGACGGCGAGGCACCCTCACCCGCCGCACTGGAGGCGCTGAACGCCGAAGCGTCCCGTCTCCCGCTGTCGATGCGGTTCGACGACCACCCCGCCGCAGCCCTGCGGCCGGCGTCGCGTGGGATCGACGGGGCACTGGCCACCCTGCTCGTGATCGTGTTCGAGGCGATGCGCGACGGCACTTGGAGCCGCCTGAAGGCCTGCCGTAGCGCATCCTGCCGGTGGGTGTTCTACGACACCTCCCGCAACCGCTCCGGCAGGTGGTGCTCGATGGCCGTCTGCGGCAACCGGCAGAAGGTGCGGGCCTTCCGCGCACGGCGCGCCGACGGCGCCTGAGCCCCCCGTCGGTTCGATCGCCGACGGCCCGCCGCGATCGCGGTCGGTCGCGGTCGCGCCCGACCCGGTGACCGAACGGACGGACGGCGTCCGCCGATGCCCCTGCCTAGCGTGAGGCAGGCCGCGGGCAGGGGTCGGCGTGTGTGGGCGAGGCGTCGATGGCGAGGACCAGGTTGATCGCCGCGACCAGCCTCCACCCCCAGAGCCCCGTCGCGGAGGCGATCGCCGACCTCTGGTGGCTCATGCTCGTCCTGGGCGTGATCGTCTTCCTTGTGTTCGCTGGTCTCCTCGTCGCGGGCCTGCGGCGCACGGCGCCGGAGCCGTCCGAGGACCGGGCGCCCCACCGGCGCCTGGTCGCACGCTGGATCGTCGCGGGTGGTGTCGCGATGCCGGCCGTCGTGCTGGTGGTCGTGTTCGCTGCGACGCTGCAGGCCATGCGCGCGGTCCCGGCCAGCGCCCCGGCCGACGCGCTGGAGATCGAGTTGACCGGCCACCGGTTCTGGTACGAGGTCCGCTACCCGGCAGAGGGCATCGTGACCGCCAACGAGCTGCACGTGCCGGTCGGGCGCCAGGTCGCGGTCCGGGTCACCTCCAAGGACGTGATCCACAGTCTCTGGGTGCCGGCGCTCGGGACGCGGGTCGACATGCTGCCGGAGCGGACCAGCACGGTCGTGCTCCAGGCCGACCGGCCCGGTGAGCATCACAGCAGGTGCGGGGAGTTCTGCGGGATCCAACACACCAACATGGAGCTGATAGTCGTCGCCGAGGGTCCCGACGACTTCGCTGCGTGGGTCTCGAGCCAGCAGCGGTTCACCGAGCCCACGGGCGCGCTGGCGCGGGAAGGCCGCGCGGTGTTCGTCGGCGCTCGCTGCGTGGACTGCCACGCCCTCCGGGGACAGCAGACCGCCGGGGCCAGAGGACCCGACCTGACCCACCTCCCGGGTCGTCGGACCCTGGGCGCGGGGCTGTCTCCCAACACCCGCGAGAACATCGCCGACTGGATCACCGACCCGCAGGCCATCAAGCCGGGCGCGGAGATGCCCACCACCCCGCTGACGCCGGCGCAGCTCGACGCGCTGCTGGCCTACCTGGAGGCGGGAGGATGAGCACGCTCGCCGGATGGCCACCCTCGGGGGCGGAGACCCCCGTCGTCGCGCAGCCACAGACCGAGGCCGAACTCGACCGGCTGTGGGCCGATCCGCCGGGTCTGTGGGGTCAGCTGACGGGGGTGCAGAACGACAAGATCGGCTCCCGCCTGATGCTGACGGGCTTCTTCTTCCTGCTGCTCGGCGGGAGCTTCGACTCGCTGGTGATGCGCGCGCAGCTGGCGATCCCCGACAACAGCCTGGTGAGCCCCCAGCTCTACAACGAGCTCTTCACCAACCACGGCTCGGTCACGATGTTCCTGGTCGTCCTGCCGATCTTCGAGGGCTTCGCGATCCTGCTGCTGCCCCTGATGCTGGGCACCCGGGAGATGCCGTTCCCCCGTCTGGGCGCCTTCGCCTACTGGACGTTCCTGTTCGGCGGCCTGCTGTACTACAGCAGCACGCTGTTCCAACTGGTGCCGGACGCGGGGTGGTTCGCGTACACCCCGCTCAGCGGCCCGGAGTTCTCCCCGGGGCTCGCGATCGACTTCTGGGTGCTCGGGCTCGGGGTCGCCGAGGTCGGCGCGATCGCCGCGGCCGCCGAGATCATCATCGGCGTCTGCAAGATGCGCGCTCCCGGGATGACCATCAGCCGCATGCCGCTGTTCGCTTGGGCGATGCTGATCACGTCGTTCATGATCCTGTTCGCGTTCACCCCGCTGATCATCGGGAGCCTGCTGCTGGAGCTCGAGCGCGGGTTCGGTGCCAGCTTCTTCGACCCGCAGAAGGGTGGCAGCTCGCTGCTGTGGCAGCACCTGTTCTGGATCTTCGGCCACCCCGAGGTCTACATCCAGTTCCTGCCCGCCGTCGGCATCGTGTCGATGGTCCTGCCCGCCTTCACCCGCCACAGGATCGTCGGCTACACCTGGCTGGTGGCCTCCATGGTCGCGATCGGGTTCCTGTCGTTCGCGCTGTGGGCACACCACATGTTCGCCACCGGCCTGTCACCGCTGGTGCTGAGCTTCTTCGCGGCGGCGAGCATGGCCATCGGCATCCCCGCCGGCGTGCAGATCTTCGCCTGGCTCGCCACCATCTGGGCAGGGCGCCCCATCTGGGGCACCCCGTTCCTGTTCGTCCTCGGGTTCCTGGTGACATTCGTCATCGGTGGCATCACCGGTGTGATGGTCGCGGCCGTCCCGTTCGACCTCCAGGTCCACGACAGCTACTTCATCGTCGGCCACCTCCACTACGTCCTCATCGGAGGGGTGGCCTTTCCCATCTTCGCCGGGGTCTACTACTGGTGGCCGAAGTTCACCGGCAAGCGGTTGGACGAGCGGTTGGGGCGCTGGAACTTCTGGCTGCTGTTCGTCGGCGTGAACGTCGCCTTCTGGCCGATGCACCGCCTCGGCCTGATGGGGATGCCACGACGGGTCTACACCTACGAGAGCGGGCTCGGTTGGGAGATCCCCAACCTCGTCTCCACGATCGGGGTCCTGGTCATCTTCGCTGGCATCGGCGTCTTCGTCCTCAACCTCGCCCATAGCTGGCGGCACGGCGAGCCCGCCGGCCACAACCCGTGGGGCGCCGACAGCCTCGAGTGGGCGACCGCATCTCCGCCGGTGGAGCACGGCTGGTCCGTCGTCCCGATCGTGCGCAGCCGCCATCCCCTGTGGGAGCAGCAGGAGTTGGAGCGCGGCGAGGAGCGGCTCGAACGGTTCGTCCGCGCACTCTCCGAGTGGCCGCTGAGGTGGCGTGCGGCGGTCGTCGTGGGGACCGCCGACGCGCGACCGCAGGAGGTGTTCCGTGTCGCCGGACCGTCACCGTGGCCGCTGGTCGCCGGCGGCGGGGTGGTGCTGATCTTCCTGGCGGAACTGGTGAAGCTCCGCTGGGCCGCAGCGGTCGGGGCGCTGATCGTCGTCGTCGCCGCGATCGCCTGGAACCGGCCGTCGGAGCCGCCGATGACCACGGAGGAGGAAGCGGAGTTCGAACGCGCCCACCATGTCGCCGTGAACGCCGGCGGCAGCGTCGTGATCAGCAGGTGGGGCATGGGGCTGGCCATCCTCTTCCTTGCCATCGCCTTCGCGAGCCTCCTACTCAGCTACTTCTACCTCCGCCTGGAGAACCCGGTCTGGCCGCCACCGGGCGTCGCGGCCCCGGCGGTGACCAGGACGGCCGTGGCCGGGGCTCTGCTGGCCGTGAGCACCGCGGTGGTGCGCACGGCTGTGCGCCGGCTAGGACGGTCCCAGCAGCGTCGCTTCATCGTTGGGTTGGTCGCGGCGCTGGCGGTGTCGGTCGCCGGCGCCGTAGTGCAGACGTGGGACCTCGCCAGCGTCGGCTTCGGTCTCGGTGACCACGCCTACGGGTCGATCTTCTTCACCTTGACCGGCTTCCTCATGGTGGTCTTCGCCGCCGCCGTCATCATGGTCGGGGCCATCCTGTACTGGGCGCTGCGCGGGTTGTACACCAACCGGCGGTGGGCACCCGTCAGCAACGTCGCCCGCTTCTGGGACGCCATGGTGGTCATGTGGCTGGTCGGGTTCGCAACCCTGTACCTCGCACCGCACCTGACATGACGCCGCCCGATACGCCGCCTGCGGACATGGCACGTCCCGACGACGCGTCCGGCGAGGGGGCGTTCGCCCCCGCAGGGGGTACCCCCGTCCCGGTCGACGTGTCCGCGGACCGACGGGTCCGACTGACCTGGGTGGCTTTCCTGGCCGGGCCCACCGTGTGGTTCACGCACTTCATGGTCGTGTACCTGGTCGCCGAGGCGGGCTGCACGGGCGGCGGACCGGGACTCCGCCTGCTCGATCCTCCCGCGCCCGTGGTCGTGACGCTGGTGGCCACCGTGCTGGCGGCGGCGCTCTGCGCGGCAGCGGCGGCGTGGGCATTCGCGAGGTGGCAGGAGAGCCGCCGGACGCTCGAGGCCGCACCGGATGCCGGGCAGTCGCTGTCGGGGGAGTTCGATGACGACCACCGCCGCGGTGCGTTGGGGTTCGCCGGGTTCCTGCTCAGCAGCTTCTCCGTCCTGGCGGTGCTGTTCACCGGCGCCCCGGCGCTCTTCCTGGGCCCGTGCTGACCACGATCCTGGCGTACGCCGGACGACCGCTGGCTCAGGCGGGACGGACGCTGGCGCACGCCGGAGAGCCGCTGGCGCCGCATGACCTCTGGCGCACCTGGAACGTCGATCCCGTCCTGCTCGTCGCCCTGGCCGCCGGCGTGTGGGCCTACCGGCGCGGCCGGGTCGCCAGCGCTCGCCCGACCGACGCCCGGCGGGCACGGGCGTTCGCAGGCGCCCTCGCCGCCCTCGCGATCGCACTGATCTCGCCGCTGGAGCCGCTGTCGGGGGCCCTGGCCTCCGCGCACATGGGGCAGCACGTGCTGCTGGTGCTCGTGGCCGGACCGCTGCTCGCCGTCAGCGCCCCGGGCAGCAGGCTGCTGCGCGGGAGCCCGCTGGCGGTGCGGCGCGCACGGGGCGCGGCGCGCCGGCGGTTCGGGCTGCGGTCGTCCTGGCTGCACGCGCCGTCACATCCGGCGACCGTGCTCCTGCTGCACGTCGGGGTGCTGTGGGTCTGGCACAGCGCCGCGGCCTACGACGCTGCCCTCCGCAGCGACCTCGTCCACGGGGTGGAGCACGTCACGTTCCTGGTCACGGCGGTGCTGTTCTGGCGGGTCGTAGCCGGTGGGCGCGCCACGCGGAGGGTCCCCGGTGGCGCCGGGGTGTTGCTCGTGTTCGGCGCGGCGATGGCGAGCGTGTTCCTGTCCCTCCTCCTCACGTTCGCGAACGAGCCGTGGTACGAGGGGTACGCGACGACCACGCCGGCGTGGGGTCTCGATCCGCTGGCCGACCAGCACCTCGCGGGCGTGCTGATGTGGGTCCCGGCCGGGGCCATCTACGTCGTCGCGGCGCTCGCGCTGTTCGTGTCGTGGATCGCCGAGACGGAAGAGCCGGCGAGCTGAGCCGTGCCGCGTCACCGCCCGTGGTGGACGGTGCCGCTGCGCACGCGATATGGGCCTGCGGGCCGACCCGTGCGCGCGGGTGGCGATGCGGAGACAGCCGATCAGAAGGTCACGACCCGATCGGCCGCGACGATCAGCTGGGCGAAGGCGACGTGGTCGATCCGGATCGCCCCCCAGGCGTCGACGTCCTCGTCAGCGACCGCACGGGCAGCGTGGCAGGGCCCTCAGACGTAGATCGGAACGCCCTGGTCGATCAGCGCCCGCAGACGCTCGCCGACGTTGCCGAAGGCGACGGCGACGACCCCGTCGGCGAGACCGGGCCGCAGCAGGTGGGTGGCTTCGCCCAGGAGCGCGACCTGGGCCTCGTGGCCGCTGTCGAGTGCGCCCTGCGCGGTGATCAAGGGCATCGCGGCGCGGGTGGGATCGTCGGATCCGCAGGTGCCGACGGCGAGGATCCTCATGTCGGCGTCCCTCCCTGAGGTTCCATCAGCCCACCCGGTCCGTAGCCGCCAGCCTACATCGGCGCAGCTCCGCCTTTGGCAGCCAGCGCTCGTCGACATGCGTACCGACGGGCACGCCAGGTGCCACCTCCGCCGTCGTCAGCGTGCGACGCCACGCGTCTGATCCACGACCGTCGGGGCGATCGCGGCGCTGCCTCCGACCACCTCCAAAGCGCGCAGCACGACGTTGACCTCCCGCACGTACACGGCCGTGGCGCGGGAGCTTCCGAGGTCCTGCCCGTCGACCAGCACGAGCACGC
>DASZZX010000148.1:0-1977 GCA_036260415.1 Nitriliruptorales bacterium | reverse complement strand
GCGGCCGACCGAGAACCGGCCGCAGCGCCGGGTGATGGTGCTGCGCAACATTGCGTCAACCCCTAGACGTCGGGGGACGGCCGCCACAGGTCGACCGGGTGCGGGGAGCTCCACCTGGCCTGTCGACGGGCGGGCAGGCGCTGTTACCGAGCACCGCGACGGCCGCGCAGGTGCCGACCGACGGCGGTGAACTCCTCGCCCGTATGGTCGATCGCGGCTGGACCGATTCCAGCATCATCGTCATTTCAATCCCCTTCGCAATTCACTGAAGGTAAGGCAGGCCCAGCAGTGGCCAGACGAACAGGCTGAACACAACGACCAGCCCGGCGCTGACGGGCGCCAGCACCGCGGAGAGCCGCAGCAGGTCCCGTGGTTCGAAGGTCGCGGTGTCCTCGACCCTGGCGAAGATCGCGACGGGCTTGGCCGACGAGGGCAGCGTGTGGCAGAAGCCCGCGGCCGCCGTGGAGGCGAACGCCGCCGCGACGGGGTCGACACCGACGGCGGGCGACAGGGCGACGACGATCGGGACGAGGACCGAGGAGCGCGCGGACCGCGACTGCACCAGCAGGTGCATCGCCGTGGAGACCACGATGATCACCACGAGGAACGGGACCGCCGCTCCGCCGCCTGCAAACCCGTCGAACAGCCCGTCGGCCAGCCACGCGGCGGCGCCCGACGAGCTGAGCGCGCTGCCGAGGGCCAGCGTGGCCGCCAGGAAGAGCAGCAGAGACCACGGTGCGGCCTTGAGCCCCTTCGACAGCGACACCGACCCGTAGCGCGGCGAAGTGGCCACAAGCGCGCCGGCAAGCGCGACCACCGCGGGGTCGATGCCGTGCAGGGGCTCGGAGCACCACATCGTCACGACCGCGACCAGCAGCAGCGCCGCCCGGGACTCCGGGACCGACAGCGGCCCGGTCACCGGGGTCGGCGAGTCGGCGCTGAAGTCCTGCGGCGTCAGCACCAGCCCGGTGCGCCGCTCGGTGCGTCCGCTGAACATCAGCAGGACGGCCTCGGCCGCGGCGTGGGACGCAACCAGTGCCAGTGGCAGGCCGAGCAACAGCCAGCGCACGAAGCTGATGCCCTCACCGGTCGCGGTGAGCAGGACCTCGCTGGTGACCAGGTGCGCGCCCGCGCCGAGCAGGGAACCGACCGCGGACAGCAGGATGACGGTCGGGAACAGCAGCGCGAGCGTCCGCACCAGGTGCGGCCGGTCGGCAAACGCCTTGGCCAGGCACAGGAAGATCGGGAGCGCCAGAGCGGCCCGGCCCGACGTGGAGGGGACCGCGAACGTGGTCACCACCAGCGCCGCGGTGAGCAGATGCACGAGCTGGCGCGGGGTGCGCGCCGCGGAGGCGATGAAGGCGGTCGCCCTGGTCGCGAGTCCCGAGCTGGTGACGCCTGCGGCGATGACGAACGCGGCCAGCAACAGCCACACCGTGTCGTCGCCGAGCGTGGCGAACAGTCCGTCGGTGCTGAGGACGCCGGTCAGCACGAGGGCGACCGCCGCGCCCAACGCCACGTAGGTGTCGTCGACCCGGGTGAAGATCCACGCCCAGACCGCGGTCATGAAGACCACCAGCGTGATCCGGCCGTCGGTGGTCAGCCCGTCGCCGGTGTCCGCGATCAGCGTGAGGCCGCCCACCAGTGCGGCGAGTGCCAGCGTGACGAGCAGGAGGCGCCGGGCGCTGCGGGACCGCAGCAACGACCGGACCGTGACCACCCGCGGGAGGCTGTCGAGCGCCTCCTCGCCCGGCGGGCGGGTCTGGTAGCGGAATCGTTGGCTTGACGAATCGCACAAAAGCTCGCTCATCGCTGCCCCGCCATCGAGGTGAGGACGCGGTCCCGCGCGAAGCCGGCGCCGGTCGCAGGAGCGTCGTGCGCGGGGCGGTCGGCTGAGGTGAGGGGCAGCCGGAGGCCGAACGTCGTCCCACGGCCCGGTTCGGTCTCGACCCACGCCGAGCCGTGGTGGGCGTCGGC
>DASZZX010000147.1:0-4465 GCA_036260415.1 Nitriliruptorales bacterium | reverse complement strand
CCGCCTGCCGGGCGGTGACCAGCTTGGCGATCGGCAGCAGCAGCCGCAGCGTGCGCTGGTCGTCCTCGGACGCGACGCCGGCCTCCTCGCGTCCCAGCAGCTCCACCGCGCGGAACGCCAGCTGCAGCGACGCCTCGTGCTGGACGCGCAGCCACGCCAACGTGGCCTGGTGCAGCGGCTGGTCCACCAGCGCACGGCCGAACGCGACCCGGCGGCGGGCGTAGTCGCGGGCCAGCGCCAGCGCCCGGCGGTTGCTCGCAGCCGCGGTGACCGCGTTCCACAGCCGCGTCAGGTGCAGCATCGGAGCGATCGTGCGGGTCCCGTTGGCGGGATCACCCACCAGGCGGGCAGCCGTGCCCGCCAGCGCCAGCTCCGCGGTCGGCATCTGCCGGGTGCCCAGCTTGTCCTTCAGGCGCAGCACCCTCACGCCGTTCAGACGTCCCTCCGGGTCGCGGACCTCCACGTAGAAGACGGCCAGGCCGCGCCCCCCCGGCGGGTTGCCCTCGGGGCGTGCGAGGGTCAGGGCCACGTCCGCGGTGACCGCCGAGGTGAACCACTTCGTGCCGCTGAGCTGCCAGACGTCGCCGGGACCGTCGACCGGGCCATGCTTGACCGCGACCGTCTCGATCGGGCCGACGTCCGAGCCGCCGGTCCGCTCGGTCATCCACTGTCCCGACGTCCACGCGCGGTCGGGGTCCCGCGAGATCAGCCGGGGCACCGCCCGCTCCACCAGCGCGGGGTCGCCGTGGACCAGCAGCGTCTTGACGGCACCGTCGGTCATCGCCAGCGGGCAGCTGTACAGCGCGCTGGACGGGATGAAGAGGTAGGCCAGAGCGAACTGGTGGATGCGCGAGAACTCGCCGTGGGCCCGCTCGTAGCCGGTCGCGACCAGGCCGTGGCGCGCCGCCACCGCCCCGATGCGCCGCCACGCGTCGGCCACCTCGATGCGGTCGATCCGCCGCCCCCACGCGTCGTAGCGCACGAGCCGCGGCTCGTTCTCGCGGCGGTCCATCTGCTGGTGCAGGTCGTACAGCTCGGTGGCGGCGAGGTGGCCCATCTCCGCCAGGGTGGGGGTGATCTCCTGCAGGACCTCCGGCGGCAGCGCCCGAGCCAGGTAGCCCCGCAGCGCGTGGTCGGCCTCCCACTCGTCGGACAGGCGCGGAGGTTCCTGCCAGAACCCGGTCCGCTCGACGGTCGTCATGACGCTCCTGGTGGGCCCGCATGGTAGGTGGGCTCAGACCGGCCAGGCCTCGCGTCGCAGGCCCATGTCCCAGAACATCCACTCGTAGCGGCTGGTGGTGGTGAAGTGCCGCCGCACCCGCTGGACCTCCCCGGGGGCCAGCCGGGCGCCGACCCGGTCGGTCACGTCGAGCACCTCCTGGACGATGCCGCCGAACTCCTCACCCCCGTAGGTGTCGATCCAGCGCTGGTAGCGGGGATCGGGCGAGCCGTGCTGCCACAGCGTCTTGCCGACCTCCCAGTAGATCCAGTAGCAGGGCAGGACCGCCCCCAGCGCCTCGGGGAACGAGCCCCCGTAGCACGTGGCCAGCAGGTAACTGGTGTAGGCCAGGTTGGTGGGCGCCACCGGGGTCGTGGGCACGCTGGCCGGGTCGATGCCCAGCTCCCCGAGCAGCTGGTCGTGCAGTTGACGCTCCACCTCGATGGCGCCGGCGGCGTGGCGCGAGAACATCGCCACGTCGGTGTCGGCGGGTGCCCTGGCCGCGCAGACCGCGAGCGCCCGGGCGTACGCGGTCAGGTAGTGGGCGTCCTGCACGACGTAGAAGGCGAAGGCGTCGGGGTCCAGGGAGCCGTCGGTGAGTCCCCGCAGGAACGGGTGGGCGAGGATCGCGTCGTAGACGGCCGCGATGTCCGACCAGAGCGTGCGGGTCAGCGGCTGCGACATGCTACGTCCTCACCAGGTCTCGCCGGCGTGGACCGCGTCCCAGTGCGCTCCCAGGTCACCGTTGGCGGCGAGCAGGTGCCGCGCGGTGCTCACGCCCCGCTCCTGTCCAGCGACGGGATGCGCCCTGCCAGGCTCCTGAGGTCGGTGGTGTGCCCGGCAGCCAGCGACACCACCACGGTCACGAGGCTCGACGCGAGCAGCGCCCACGCGAACGGGGACAGGGTCGGCACCGCTCCGGGGAAGGTGGCCAGGTGAAGTCCCGTCGCGACGGAGCCGGTCGCGACCCAGCCGGGGACCACCGCACCCACCAGCCCCGCGACCGCGCCGGCCAGCGCCCCGAAGGGCGTGGCGCGCGACCACAGGCCCAGCAGCGCGGGGACCACCGTGGCGGCGCAGAGCAGGTCGGCGATCAGGAACAGCCGGAGGACCGACAGGCCCTGCAGCGCCACGACGAGCGCCGGCAGCATCAGCACCACGGTCGCCAGCCGGGCGCCCCGCAGGTCCAGCGTGGGGCGCTCCGAGACCACCAGCGCGGCCAGGCCGTTCTCGAGCGTGTCCACCGAGGAGGCCACCAACGCCAGGCCCAGGCCGAGCGCGACCACGCTGACCCACGCCGGCGCCAGCGCGGTCAGCGCGAAGAAGGGTGCCGGCGGGTCGCCGAGCTCGAGAGCCGCCCCGCTGGCGACCATGCCGAGGACGCCGGCCACGGCGACGACCGGCAGCGTGGTGACGATCCCCAGGCCGGCGCCCCGCACCAGCGCGGTGGTGCCGTCGGCGGCGAACACCCGCTGCCAGTACCCCTGGTGGAAGAGGTTCGCGGCCGTGATCGCCACCACCAGCGTGAGGGCGGCCTCGACCCCCACACGCTCCACGCCGATGCGGCCCGAGGCCGCCAGTGTGCGGCTGGGCGCGTCCAGCGCCGCGAGCACCGCGGTCACCCCGACGCCGAGCAGCACCAGCACCAACCAGGCCTGCCATCCGTCCGTCCGCAGGGACGCCCGCAGGCCACCGTAGGCGGTGTAGGCCAGGGTCACCGCGGTCACCGCCAGGATCGTCACGGTCGCGTCCAGACCGGTCGCGATCGCCGCGACCGCCCCGACGGCGGTGAGTTCGGCCGTGACGAACACCAGCATGTAGAGGATCGAGATCGCCACCACGTGCACGTGGAACGCCCGACCGAAGCGCAGCCGTACGAACTCGGTGAGCCCGTGGCCGCTCGGCAGCACCCGGCGCAGGCGGCCACCGAGCACGGCGAACGCCACCAGCGGTGCGGCGGCTCCGACCGCGTACCCGGCGACGGCGACGGCGCCGACCGTGGCGCCCACCTCTGGCGGGGCGAACAGGATCCACGCGCCCATGCCCGACGCGAAGAACGACAGCCCGAGGGGGACGGCGCCCTGGCTGTCGCGCGCGACCACGAACTCCTCCAGGTCGCGGCTGCCCGCGCGCGAGCGGAGACCTACCCAGGCGAAGGTCAGCAGGGTGGCGACGAGAACAGACCAGCTGACGACGGTGAACACACGCGCTCCCTCCGCCGGTGTCAGCCTCGCTGCCGCGGCTGCGGCGACCGGCGGCTGAGCCGGATCAGGTTCGAGGGGTCTGCGCTCGCGGCGCACTCTCAGCCCGGGTCGGGCTCCCCCGGCGTCACGGCGTGGACGGTAGACCAACGCCGGCGTACAGCGCCACGGCGACGGCAGTCGCGAGGTTGAGGCTCGACACGCCGGGGCGCATGGGGATGGCGACCGTGAGGTCGGCGTGTCGTCGGGTCTCCTCCGACAGCCCGCCCCGTTCGGTGCCGAACACCAGCGCGGCCTGGCGCGGGAGGCCGCCCTGACGCAGCGGCTGCCCGGCAGGGTCGAGCGCGACCAGGGGACGGTCGGTGGCGGGCCAGACGTCTACCCGGGTCACGGGCAGCGCGAACTGCAGGCCCGCCCCGCCGCGCAGCGCCGGCGGACCCCACGGGTCCAGCCGACCCACCACCAGCAGCCCGGCCGCACCGGCCGCCGCCGCGACACGCACGGCCGCTCCGGCATTGCCGGCGTGCGAGGGCCGCTCGAGGACCACCAGCGGAGCGTCCGACGCCGCCGACAGCGTGGCCACGTCCAGCCCCGGACGCTTCGCGAGCGCGACCAGCGGGACCGGCGGTCGGCGCGTGACGAGCCGGTCGAACACGTCGGGCGGCACCTCGCGCGGTGCGAGGCCGGCGGCAGCGACCTCCGGCGGCAGGTCGGCCGGTGCACAGCCGGAGGCCACGACCGCCTCGCGCACGCGCGCCCCGAAGCGCAGCGCATGCTTCAGCGGGTGGTAGCCCTCCAGCACGGCGACATCGTGCGCGCGGCGTGCCATGATGAAGCGCCGCACCAGGGCGTGCCAGGCCTCCGGCCCCTCGTCGCCTGCGTCCGCCGCCCGGTCGCGTCCCTCCGCCACGCCGCCTCCGTCCGTCACGCCGCCTGCGTCCGTCACAGCCTGCGTCCGTCACGCCGCCGCGTCCGTCACAGCCTGCGTCCGTCACGCCGCCTGCGTCCGTCACGCCGCCTGCGTCCGTCACGCCGCCCGCGTCCG
>DASZZX010000146.1:0-14645 GCA_036260415.1 Nitriliruptorales bacterium | reverse complement strand
GACGACCGCGAGCCAGCCGAAGGCGACGTACCCGGCAGCCACAGCCCAGCGTGGCCCACGGACCGGGGACGCCGCCACCATCGCGCCCACCGCCGCGACCGTCCACGCGGTGGCGAGGGACCAGGTACGCCACGCCCCGCTCAGCGCGTGGACAGCGATCGGTGTGAACGTCGCGGCGATGAACAGCTGGATCATCGCCCCGTCGCAGCGCGACAAGATCCGCCGCGCTCCGGCCTCCCAACGGGGCAGGTGGTACAGCGCGCTGGTGGCGAACAGTCCGACGAGCGCCACCCCGAACACCAGCACGCTCGCGCGGCGCACGCCGTCGGGAGCCGCCGACCGCCACAGGACCCAAGCGCCCAGCACCGCCAGCGGCGTCGCCACCGCGTGGACCCAGCCGCGCAGCCGCGGACGGCACACCGGAGAACTGTCCGTCGGCATGCCACCCCCGGGCGACGTCACCTCGACCGTACCCATCCGGGCGGGCAGACGAGGCGGGCGACCGCGTTCCAGAGGACGCATGGGCTGCCGGCGCAGCCCGGTTGTCCTATCGTCGCGGGTGCCGCGTCCATCTGGCGATCGGCCGCAGGGGGGCGATGAACCACCAACTGCAACTGGAGGCGCACCTGCGCCTCTACCAGAACATCGCCGTGTCGGCGAACGAGGCGCGCGATGTCGAGGACGCGCTGTCGCGCGCCCTTCACGAGGTCTGCGCGACGACCGGGTGGCCGGTCGGACACGCGTTCGTGGCGGCGGACGACGACCGCACCCTGGTGTCGACGGACATCTGGTACCTGGCGGACACCGACGAGCTCGCAGCCTTGCGCAAAGGGTCGGCATCGGTCGTCGTGCCGATCGACTCCGACGGCCCGATCGCTCGGACCGCGCGCACAGGGCGACCGACCTGGATCGAGGACGTGACCGGGGATCCGAGCTTCGCGCGGGCGCCGCTGGTCGAGGAGGCCGCCCTGCGCGGCGCGTTCGCCTTCCCCGTCCTGGTCGGCGACCAGGCCGTCGCGGTCCTGGAGTTTTTCTCGCCTGAGCCGGCCCGCCCCGACGAGCTGCTGCTCGACGTCATGGCGCACGTCGGGACGCAGCTTGGGAGGGTCTTCGACCGTCAGCGCGCGCTGGACGTCGAACGCCAGGCCCTGGAAGCCGAGCGCCGGTACCTGTCGATCGCGTCCCACGAGTTGCGCACCCCACTCGCGACCACCAGCGGCTACCTGGAGGTCCTGTCACGTGGGTGGGACGAGATCGGCGACGCCGAGCGGCGGGCGATGGTGACCAGCGCTCACCGCGAATGTCGACGGCTGGCGACCATCCTGGCCAACTTCCTGACCGACGCCCGGCTGCACGCCGGCACGCTGCAACCGCACCTCGAGCGGACGCAGCTGGACGCTGTGATCGAGGCGGCACTCTACGACCTGCCGGGCCTCGCTCCCGAGCTGACGCTGGAGGGACCGCAGGACGTGCGGGTCGTCGCCGACCCGTTCCTCCTGCAGCAGGTCCTGGTCAACCTGCTCAGCAACGCGCGACGCTACGGGGCGGCTCCCTACCAGATCCGGGTGCGCGCCGACGACCAGCGCGTCGAGGTGGACGTCTGCGATCACGGACCCGGGGTCGAACCGGCCTTCGTGCCGCACCTCTTCGAGCGCTACAGCCGGTTCTCCGACGCTGGCGAAGGGATCGGACTGGGGTTGGAGATCGTGGCCAACCTCATGTCGTTGCAGGGAGGTGACGTGAGCTACCGACCGAACGTGCCGCGCGGGGCGAGCTTCGTGCTCGGGTTGCACCGCGTGGTGTGACGCCCCGGGATCATCCCTCGCGCGCCGCGAGCCTGGCCGCGGTGGCCAGCAGGGTCGCGACCGGCTCGCCCTTCACGTGGCACGCGTGCGCGCCTGCGGAGAACGCCTCGTCGCGACGTGTGACGTCGCTCGTATACAGCAGGATGCGCACTCCGGGTGCCGCGCTCCGCACGTGCGGGATGGCTGCGATCCCGTCCATACCCCCCATGCTGGCGTCCAGCACCGCCACGTCGGGCCGCCGTTCCCGCACGGTCCGCACGCCGGCTTCCGCGTCGCCGGCCTCCCCCACCACCTGGAAGCGGCCGTCGGCCTGTGCGTATCGGCGCAGGATCGTCCGGATCTCCTCGTTGTCGTCGATGACCACCAGCCGGATCACGTGCCGACCGTCCTCGGGTGGTAGCAGCGACCGGAGCCAGCCTAGGGGCACGCGCACCCGGGCGGTACGGCCCGTCGGCTCGGTCGTGTCCGGTCACAGCCGCCCGTCCCTGTCCGTCCGTCCGCGTGCACGGTGCGACATGAACGGATGACCGGCCCAGGGGTCGCCCGCGCCGGGATGGGGCGACATTCACTCGACGTGATGGACGACGCCCGCCTCACCATCCGCACCGCCTGCTCCACCTGCCACGGCGAGGTCGAGCTGTCGCCCAGTGAGATCAAGCTCGTGCTCGAGCCGACCGAGACCCGCAGCCGCGCCCGGCACGGCCGCTACGCGTTCGTCTGCCCGCAGTGCGTCACGATCGCGGTCGAGTGGGCCGACGCGAGCTTCGTCGAACTGCTCACCCAGCGCGGCGTCGAGGTGATCGGCCACGATGCCGGCCCGAGCGGCACCCGCCGTCGCACGGGCCGCCACCCCGAGCACATCCCGGCGGGACCGCCGCTGACCGTCGACGATCTCCTGGACTTCCACCTGCTGCTGCAGCGTCCCGACTGGTTCCAGCGCCTGTTGCAGCTCGTCTGACCGCGGCCCGCGCGGCCCGCGCCGCCGCCCGAAGCCACCTCGGTGCGGTCCCGGCACGCATGTCGCGACCCCCCACCTGCCGCCGAGCGTCGCGGCGCACCTACCATCGTGACGAACCGACGAACGGGGAACGATGCCGGGCGTGTCACGGGTGGTGCGACTGGTGCTGCGCGACCGGCGCATGCGGGCGCTGCTCCTGACGGCGGGGCCCGTCGCGGTCGAGCGAGCGCGTCGGCTCGCCGAGCAGGGGCGCTGGCGGCAGATGGCGGTGCGGCACGCGGAGTCGATCGAGCAGGGCCGCTTCAGCGACGAGTGGATCGACGGGGCGCGGCACTGGGTGGTCTGGAGCAGCGACCAACCGGTGGTCGCCAACCCGCCGGCGCAGGGCGAGTTGCGGAATCTGTTGGCCCTGGCACGTCCGGCACGCCGCCGTGACCCAGAGCAACTGCCCACCCGGCGCGCCCGCCGGGCGCTGGCGCAAGACCACCGCCGCCATCGGGGACTCTGACCGTGCGGGGTCGACCCGCGCCGTCAGCGCCCACGGACGACCGCGGGGCGTCGGCGCGCCCCGACCGTCCCGGCGGCGCCGACCGTCTGACGGTGGTCACGTTGAACCTGTGGAACGTCAACCCGCCGGTCGACGAGCGCTTGGACCAGCTGGTGGGGGCGTTGCGAGGGCAACGGCCTGACCTGCTGGCCCTGCAGGAGGTCAGCGCCGTCGACGGCGTCAACCAGGCCGAGCGGCTGGCCGCGGGCGCCGGGTTCCGCTCGTGCCACTACTCGCAAGCCTGGTCGACGCCGATCCGCGAGGAGGGCCTCGCCCTGCTGTCGGATCTGCCGATCAGCCCCCTGCCGGACGTGCGTCTGCCGGACGTGCCGGAGGAGACGACACGCATCCTGCAGCAGGCCGAGATCAGCCTCCCGTCCGGCGCCGTCGTACGGGTGGCCAACACCCACCTGTCGTGGCGCGTGGATGCCACCGCCACGCGCACCGCCCAGGCGGAGTGGATCCGGGCGGAGCTGCTGGGCTGGGACGGTGCTCTGCTTCTGGTCGGCGACCTCAACGACACGGCGGACTCCGAGCCGCTGCGGGTGCTGATCGACGCGGACGCGCACTGGCGGGGCCTGGTGGACTGCTACGCCGCGCTCCACACCGACGACCGATGGACGTTCGACCGCCGCAACCCGTGGACCTGGAAGGTCCAGCTCATGGACCGGCGCATCGATCACGTGCTCGCCAGCCCCGATATGGACGTGCTCGACGCGGCGGTCGTGTTCATTGGCGAAGACGCCCCTGTCGTGTCCGACCACTACGGGGTGCGGGTGACCCTCGGCCTGTGATTCGCGGGACGTCCCAGCGGGCAGCGACCGCGTGGCCGGCGGTCAGCCCTGACGCCCCTTCAGGTGAGAGTCGACGTCGAGGCTGGGTACGACCGTGACGACCAGGTCCTGGATGCGCCAATCGAGTTCGTACAGCCGCCGGCTGAGGGCGTCCACCGCCTCCACCTCGACCTGGTCCCGGTCGGTGACGACGAATAACTCACCGAAGTAGACCCGCCCCTCCTCGCGGATGCGCGCCCGCGCCTCGCGCACCCAGGGCGCCTCGGTCGCGGTCGACTCCACGCGCTCGGGCAGGGGGAGGACGTCCGCGTAGTCGACGCTGCGCGGCGTCTCTCCGAGGAGGTGCCAGGTGAATCCCCGCATGTGCTGTACGCCGTCACGCGTGATCTCGAGCCCGATGAAGGTGGCGGCGACGGCGTCGGCCCACCACAGACCCAGCCCGATCCCGACCACACCCACCGAGGCGGCGCCCGCAGCCAGCCAGTCGGCCTTGTTCATGTCGGCGTCGGCGTGCAGCACCTTGTCGTTGAGCTGCTCGGCGATCGGCACCTTGGCACGCCCGAGGAACACCTGTGGGATCCCGGTGAAGGCGAGCGCCCCGAGCATCAGCCACCCCAGCCACAGACGGAACCCGAACAGCTCCGCCATCCCGATCGACGGGTGCTCGCGGTGCAGCAGCTTGAGCAGCGACTCGCCCACCAGGTAGACGCCGAGCAGCAGCAGCGTCAGGGCCGCCCAGAAGAACGCGATCGACTGCGCGCGGTGGTAGCCGTACGGGAACCGGGCGGTGGGTCGGCGCCAGTCGAAGCGGCCCGCCACGAGGTAGGCGATTGGAGGGATCAGCCCGATCAGGTCGTCCAGCCAGGCGCCCTTCATGGCCTGCGAGCCCGACAGCACCAGGTACAGCAGGACCGCCGCCACGGTTACGTGCACCAGCGTGATCCACTGCAGGACGACCGCCCGGTGGTACAGCCGCTGCTTGTCCTCCGGCAGCCGATCGATCGTGACCGACGCGGGCGACGAGTCGGCTGTCATCCTTCCGCCGCCTCGGCGATCAGCCGCTGGGCTCGCGGACGGCTGGCGTCGAGGAAGTCCTCCACCTCGACCAGCCACGCGTTCTCACCCTTGGGCACTGCCATCACGTGGTGGTGGGTCACGAGGCGGATGGCGCTCGGTTCGTAACCGAGGGTGTCCAGCTGCCACTCCTCCGCAGCGACGAGCCCTTCGCGTGCGTCGCGCAGGTCGTCCACCGGCAACGGCTGCCCGCCTCGCCCCTCGACCGCCGCCTCGGCGGGTGACCCCCGCTCGACCGCGACCTCCCGACCGGCGAGCGACTCCGGTGCCGTGCGCCCGCGTGGCACCGCGACCACCACCTCGGTGGTGGCGTACGGCGGCGTGAACGTGACCCTGCCGCCCCAAGGATCGTCGCTGACGAGACCGCCCACCACCAGCTGCACCACGTGCTCCTCCAGCGCGGTCAGCAACTCGTGTGCAGGGCCGTCCACCCACTCGACGCGAGCGTCCAGCCGGCCGGCGAGCTGCTCCACGAGGGTGACCTCCACCCCACGATGGCGGCCAGCACGGGTCGACGCCCACGGAGAGTCGTCGATGACGCCCACGCGCAGGGTGGCCCCTCGAACCTCGTCGAGCGTGCCTTGGGCGTCACGGGGGTAGCGGCAGGCTGGAACCAGCAGGCTGAGCGCCGCCAGCACGGCGGCTGACCGACGCACCGGCACCCGGGCGACCGCACGTCCGCGCGACCGCATCCCCCAGCCCTTCCACCGTCCGCATGGCCCGTCGCACCGAGCGGGTCCATCCTGCAGCACCTTCGGGCTCGCGCGCCCGACCGGGCGGACGGTCCGGCACCGGGGCGGTTCGCTTTGACTCGATCGTGCGTCGCCACAGGCGCCGGTGACCGCGAGCACGCACGATCCGAGCCGGGGCGGTCGCTCCAACTCGATCGTGCGTCGCCACAGGCGCCGGTGACCGCGAGCACGCACGATCCGACCCGGGGCGGTCGCTCAGAGCCCGGCGGGGGCGGTCGCTCAGAGCCGGCGGGGGCGGTCGCTCTGAGCCGGCGGGGGCGGTCGCTCAGAGCGGCGGCGGATGTGCCGCCAGCGGCGGTCGAGCCGCCACAGGCCCGCCGCGCGCGCCGCGCTCATCACGTCGGCGAACTCGGCCGAGGTGACACGGCGGTCGATCTCCCCGTAGCGGTCGGTCGTCGCCACCTTCCACTCCGAGCGGTACTGATCCATGACGTTGAGGTACATGTCGGTGGACAACCCGGCGAGGAAACCGACGATGGCCCGGCCGTCCTCTGACAGCCCGGGCATCACGAGGTGGCGGACCATGAGGCCGCGCAGCGCCAAGCCGTCCTCGTCGACCACCAGGTCACCGACCTGGGCGTACATCGCGGCAACCACGCGGCGGGCCACCTCCGGGTAGTCGCGCACCCCCAGGTAACGGTGGCAGTGGGCCGGGTCCCACAGCTTGACGTCCGGCATGTACACGTCGACCACCCCGTCCAGCAGGTCGATGCTGTCGAGGCTGTCGTACGCGCTGGTGTTGTAGACGAGCGGCAACCGCAAGCCCCGCTCGACCGCGATCGGCAGCGCCTCCAGCAGTTGCGGCACCACGTGTTCGGGTGTGACGATGTTGATGTTGTGGCAGCCGCGTGCCTGCAGGTCGAGCATGAGCGCGGCCATCTCGGAGGCGGTGACCTCGCGGCCGACCGGGCGCTGGCTGATGTCGCCGTTCTGGCAGAAGACGCAGCGCAGGTTGCAGCCCGCCATGAAGATCGTGCCCGAGCCCCGCCAGCCGCGTAGGACGTCCTCCTCACCGAAGTGGGGGAAGGCGCTCGCGACGCGGGCGTGGCGTCCGATCCGGCAGGCGCCGAGCTGGTCGGCCAGTCGGTCCACGTCGCGGCAGGGCCGCGGGCAGACGCTGCACGGCGCCAGCAGGTCGGCTGCGCGCTGGGCTCTGTCGACCAGCAGACCGGCCTCGTGGGCGGCGACGTACGCGGGGACGTGGTCGTCGCGCCGCTGACGGAACCGGCCACCACCGTCGACCTCCACCGGCACCGGCCACGTCACCGTCGCCACCACGGTCACCTCCACCGCACAAGTCCAGGACCGGCCGACGGTAGCCGTCGGTGGACCACCCCGCACGGCCGGACGGCGTTGCCCCGGTCCGAGGTGCCTACCGTTCGGATCGGCGCCCGGACGGAGGGGATCGTGAGCATCGACGTCGACGTCAGCTTCGTCGGGTGGCAGGACGCGCCCGGGACGCACGACCGTGCGCTGTTCGAGGTGCGGTTGGCCGGCGACGAGCCGTTCCTGCTGTCTCTGCACATGCCGGAGTCCGTCGGGGGCGAGCTCCGGGCGAGCAGCCGGCGGGACGACGAGTCGGACCACGAGTTCGTCACGCGGGTGCGCGAGGCGGTGCGCCGCTTCGGACCGGAGGCGGCCCGATCGATCGTCGCCGACGACGACCGGCTGCGAGCCGCCCGTCACGCCGGCCGGTACGAGCACGAGATCGCCGGTCAGGAGCTACAGCGGCTGCGTGATCTGCTGGGCTCGTCACCGGCCGACAGCGGCGGCGGCCGGTGAGCGCCCCGCGGGTGTACCCGCCTCGGCTCGCGACGGCCGCCTCACGCCGCCGACGGGAACCAGCGCGTGCGGAAGGGGAAGAGGTAGCGGTCGGTCAGGTGGTTGAGCGTCCGACGCACGTCGCCGAAACGGTCCGCGACCGCCCCCACGACACCCAGCGTGCCAGCCGCCGCCGGCGCCGCATCCAGGGCGAGCCGGTACCAACGCGTGCCCAGCTGCTCCAGCAGCCCGATCGTGCCGCGAACCTCGACCGCTTCGAGCAGCCGCTGTGCCGCGTGGGACGTCCCGCCGGCAGGCCGCGCCGCACGCCCCAGCCGCTGCACCTCCACCGGACCGAAGGCCCGCCGCTGGGTGTGGTCGGGGAACACTCCGGTCAGGAAGAGCGCCAGGTCCCCCAGCCGACGGTAGACACCCGGGTGGGCCGCCTCCGGCAGGACCTCCAGCAGCGAGGCCAGACGGCCGAGGTCGAGCTCGCTGAAACGGCGGCGCCGCGGCCCGCGAGACGTGCGCACCCACACCGCCCCGCTCGCCACGCGGGTGTAGGATGCCAGGAGCTGTGCGAGGTACAGTCGCAAGGCGGGTTCGTCCAGCAGATCGCGTAGCTCGTCGCTGACGAACACGGGCAGCCGCTGACCCGTTCCCGCCCATTCCTGCACGTAGGCCAGCCGGTGGAGGTCGTGCCAGGTCCGGGCGACCGCGACGGCGAAGACCAGGAATGGCGACGCACGCAGCAGCGGATCCTCCACGGGTCGGTCGGTGGGGAACACCGCCTCGATCAGAGCGGGATCGCCGAGCAGGTCCTCGGCCAGTTCGGGTCGGGCGCGCAGACGGGTCAGTGTCGCGGCCGGGTCGACGTCCGGCCCGGCATGACGCGCCAGCAGCGCGAGGTCCCCGGCCGTCAGGTGCTCCAGGTAGGTGAGGCCGCGGGCGGTGCGGTCGGCATCCCGGTCCACAAGCGCATCCTACGCTGGGGGGCGCCGCCACCCGCGGCGTTGCGGTCGGAGCCGGCCAGGACTGCAGCCGTCGCGGCCGCTAGGTTCGTCGTGTGTCCCACCAGCGCGAGCGTCGAACCGCTGGCGGTGACCTCGACCAGCGCAGAGGGTCGTGCGAACGAGTGCGATGACGGGCTGCTGCCGTGGACGCGGCTGCAACGCTCGAGCGGCTCCGCCACGCGCGGGGTGACGGGCCGTTTGGCCAGCACTCCAACGCACCCGCCACCGATCGGGAGAGCAGGACCATGAAGGCCGCCCGGCTCCACGCGTACGACCAACCGCTGCAGATCGACGACATCCCCGAACCACAGATCTCGCACCCCTTCGACGTCATCGTCAGGGTCGGTGGGGCTGGCCTGTGCCGCACGGACCTGCACTTCATCATGGGGATGTGGCGGGACCAGGCCGACATCGATCTCGACCTGCCGTTCGTCCTCGGCCACGAGAACGCCGGATGGGTGGAGGCGGTCGGCAACGGCGTCGAGCACGTCCGCGTCGGTGACCCCGTGATCTGCCACGTCCAGATGACCTGCGGGGTCTGCCTCCCCTGTCGTCAGGGCGACGACATGCACTGTGGTGAGGGCGTCTTCCCCGGGATCGACTCCCCCGGAGGGTTCGCCGAGCTGCTCAAGACCAATGCCCGCACCCTCGTGGGGCTGCCGGACGGGCTGCAACCCGCGGATGTGGCTCCCCACGCCGACGCCGGCCTGACCGCCTTCCACGCTGTGAAGAAGGCCGCGGGACTCCTGGCGGCGGGAGACCACTGCGTGATCATCGGCATCGGTGGCCTGGGCCACATCGGACTGCAGTGCATGAAGGCGATCTCGCCCGCCACCGTCATCGCAGTGGACACCCGCGAGGAGACCCTGAGGCTGGCCGAAGGCTGGGGTGCGGACCACATGGTCCTCGCCGACGGCGGGCAGGTGGAGGCGGTGAAGGAGTTGACCGGCGGTGCCGGCGCCGAGGCCGTGATCGACTTCGTGGGCGAGTTCGGCACGCTGGACTACGGCCGGAAGCTACTTCGCGGTCACGGATCGTACTTCGTGGTCGGGTACGGCGACCGGATCGAGATCCCGGCGATCCAGGTCATCTTCAACGAGATCAGCTTCGTCGGCAACCTCGTCGGGACCTACGTGGACCTGGTGGAGCTCATCACGCTCCACGCACAGGGCAAGGTCACGCTCCTCAGCCAGCAGTACCCGCTCGACGCGATCAACGATGCGATCGACGATCTCGACAACGGCCGCATCCAGGGACGGGCCGTCCTGGTTCCTCCCGGCGCGGCCTGACAGATCCTCGTGCTCGTGGTCGCCTGCGGCCGCAGGCGCCGGCGGGACGTTGGAGGGTCAGGCCTTCTGCCCGGTGGCCAGGTCGACCTGCTCGAGCAGTTCCTGGGTGTTGGAACGTGCCGCGGTCGGCTCCTGGCCGACGGCGTCGGCCGCCTGCTGGAAAGTGCGGTTGGTGATGTTGCGCGGGTCGCCGTGATCGTCGTCGGGCATCCCGCAGCCGCAGTTGTAACACATGGGCGTCCCCGTCCTCGCCGCTCGACGCAGCGCGAACCTACGTCCCCACCGACGTTTCCGTCAACGTCCATTGGTGATATGGTCCCGCGGCTCTCGCCTTCGGTCGCCGGCTCGGTGGGTCCGCCAACGGGCCCGCGCTTGGTGGGTGCGCGGGCGCCCGGCCGCCTCACCATGTCTGCGTGGGCGACCGGTATGTCGAACTCCCCTCCCGTTCAAGGTCGCGTCCAACTGGTCCGATGTGACTAGGGACGGTGCGGGCCCCCGGGGACCGGGGACCGTACTCGGCAGGGTCCGCCGCGAGGACGGTGCCGCTTGCACGTTGATCTGCCTGTCGAGGTGGGGACGGGGAGCTCGCTCCCTGGTCACCACGAGCTCGTGCTCGTGGTCGACCAGCACGGTCAGCGTCGGGAACAGATCGTGCGGGCCCTGGCTGGCCAGGGGATCGAGAGCCTTGCCGCGGACACGGCGGGGGCCGCGCAGGAGCTCGTCGCCCAGCGCCCACCGACGGTCACGCTGGTGGGCTCGGTCGGGGACGATCGGGCCGACATCGAGCTGTGCCGGGCACTACGGCGGGACTGGCGCTGGGGCAACCCGGCGATCGTGCTCCTGGTGGACCGGACGACAGGGGAACGGGACCCGCTGCTCGCGGTCGAGGCCGACGAATCGGTGCCCGCGGTGCCCTTCGACGCCGCCCTGCTCGGGGCGCGTGTGGCCAGTGTTCTGAGCCGGACGCGCGCCATCCGGGGTGCCTCGCCGTTGACCGGGCTGCCCGGGAACCTCGCCATCGACGCCGAACTGCGCCGTCGGACCGGTGCCGGCGAGCCGACCGCGCTGCTGTACTGCGACCTGGATAACTTCAAGGCCTACAACGACCGCTACGGCTTCCTGCGGGGCGACGCGGTCATCTCCGCCCTCGCCGAGATCCTGCGGAGCGCGACCGCCACCCGGCCGGACACGTTCGTGGGTCATGTGGGGGGCGACGACTTCGTGGTCATCGCACGCCCCGTCGATGCGCCGTCCATCGCGGAGGCGGTGGTGAGGGCGTTCGACGACCGAATGGCCGGTTTCCACGACCCGGACGAGGCCGCGAGGGGGTGGATCGCGGTGAGGGACCGGCGTGGGAGGCGTCGGCGGTTCCCGCTGGTGAGCGTCTCCATCGGCATCGCCCGCAGCCCCGGAGGCCCGGGGGACCACCGCGCGGTGGTGGCGACCGCCACGGAGATGAAGCGGTACGCCAAGTCCCGTCCGGGCAGCGCCGTGGCCGTGGACCGCCGCTCGCGTCCGGGGCCGGAGCCCCTCGTCCGGCCCCGAAGAGGACCACCCGCAACCCACGACCGCAGATCGCGTCGGCCCCGGCACCGCCCCAGCCGGCACCTGCTCGCCAGCGTCCTTGCCCTGCTGCTGGTGACCGGCCCCGCGACCGGCGCGCTCGCATGGTCCGCCGATCCCGGGGACGCGTTGTGGCACGCGCGGCTGTGGCTAGAGGAGCGCCGGCTGGACCTGACGACCGATCCGGTCCGGCGCGCGGAGCTGCAGCTGGGACTGGCCGGCCGCCGGCTGGGCGACGTCACCGCGCTCGTGGCCGACGATGCCGACCCGGAGCTGATCGAGGCGGCGGCGGCCGACCTCGAGAGGCGCCTGGTCGCAGCCGCGCAGATGCTCGGCCGGCTGGACCCGCACACGCCCGACGAGCAGGTCGCCCATCTGAAGGACGTGCTGGCGCACCACCTGCAGATGCTCGACGTCCTCGCCGGGGCGGGCTGCTCGGACGCCGGACCGGGCGGCGGCGCGTGCGCGCGGCTGCGGCGGGCCCTGCGGTCCGTCTCGCCGACGGGTCAGGACGCGCCTCCGGGGCAGGCCCAGCGACCGGCCGGCGCGCCCGGCGAGGGAGACAGCCGCGTGGTGGCCGACAGACCCGCTACCCGGCCATCGTCGCCGGGAGCGATCGGTGCCGAGCAGCGCCGGCGCGCGCCTCGCAACCCGCCCCACGCCGGCGGCGTGGCCACACGACCGTCCACCGTGGACGGGGCGGAGGGCCCCGGGCGTCTCGGCGGTGACGGCGACGAGCCCGGCGGCGGTCACGTCGCAGCTGACCGCCCCGAGCCGGCTGCCGCCGAGCCTGGACGCGCTCCGCACGGGCCGTCCCCGGACCCCGCGCCGCTGAGCGACTCGCCCGACGCGTCGCAGCCGGGGTCGGACGGGGCAACTCACGGGGGGGCGCCCGGGCCCGGTCAGCCAGCGACCGAGCCGAAACCGGGACAAGGGCACGCGGGTGAACCGGCGGGGGTGAGGGCGTCGGTCGCCGCACCCCGAGCCGACCGACGTGACGGCGACGACGGCACCCCCCGCGCCGTGGCGCGCTGAGCGGGGCGGGAGGGAGACCAGGCGGAGAGGTGACCCGCACCGGCGGAGGCCGGCGAGCCGCCCTGCACGCTGACGTTTCAGGGGCCTACGCGATGAACGCGGGGGCGGCGGGTTCGCTTTGAGTGCGGCGGCCCCGGAGTCTTGGTGTGACGGGAGTGTGCCAGGCGACGGCCGTCTTGAGCAGCATCCGGTGCGGTAGTTGATGAAGTTGCGGAAGCCGCGGGCGGTGCGGTCGACGGCTTCGAGTTCGCCGTTGACGGCCTCGACCTTGCCGCTGGATGCGCCGCCGGTGCGGAAGTAGGCCATCAGCTCGGCGCGCCAGCGGTCGATAGTGGAGGCGAGTCGGGTCACTTCGAGCACGTCCACCTCGGCGGCCCACTCGAAGAACGCCTCGAGCCGACCGCGGGCGGCGAAGCGGTCCGGCGCGGCGTAGACGTCGCGCAACAGTTCCTTGGCTGCGTGGGTGCAGCGCACCTCGTCGTAAGGGTCGCCGGCGGTCAGGGCCGCGTCGACGCGGGCGGCGCCGTGCTGGTCGAGGCGGTGGCGGGCCATCAGCAGCAGCTTGCGGATCTGGTACAGCGGGTCGTGCTTGCGGCCGCGGTGGCCCAGCGTCTGGTTCTGCACCCGCCGGCGGACGTCATCGATCGCCGCGTTGGCCAACTTCACCGCGTGAAAGTGGTCCAGCACCAGCGTGGCGTTGGGCAGCCCCACGTCGGGATCGGTCAACGCCGCCCGGTAGGGGGCGGCCGGGTCGAGCGTGGCGATCCTGACGCCGGCCCGCCACGCCGGGGTCTGCGCCGCCAGCCAGGCGCGCAACACCGCCCGGGAACGGCCTTCCACGATGTCCAGCGGCACGCCGCGGGCCAGGTCCACGATCACGGTGACGTAACGGCGACGCCGCCCCCGCGTCGCGCGGTTCATGACCTTCTCGTCGACCCCCAACGCCAAGCACGGGCGCGTCTGTCGCGTGTAGATCTGCTGGGCGGCGAACAGCTGGTCGGCCCGGTCGCGCACCGCACGCATCACCGTCTGCCAGCCCACCCCGAACTCGCGCGCGACCGCCGCGACCGCCCGGCCCTCCTCGCCGACCTGACGGGCCGCCTCGGCCCGAGCCCGCTCGGTCAGCGCCGCACGCCCCGCGATCTGCGGGTGCGTCTCGCGCCAGGAGCGCCGACAGTCGCGGCAGCGCCACTCCCGCTTGCGCCACACCAGCCGCGTGGCCTTGCCCGCGATCGGCAGATCCCGCACCTGCACCCCATGGCGCCCCCCGGACTCGGCCCGCTGGCCGCACACCCAGCACCCCTGCACCGACCCCGGCGTCTCGACCAGCACCTGCCGCTCGTCGGCGAACTCCCACACCCACACCACCCGCAGCCCGGCGACTCCGAGCAGCGAGACGTTCTCCCACCCCAACGACGACGTACCCTCACCCATGCGTATGGCCTCCGGACTCGGTTGCTCAGCGGCACCAAGTCTCGTGGGGCCATACGCACGTTCAGAGCATCTATCCCCGCCTCGCCCAGCTCACACGCCCCCGCGTTCATCGCGAAGGCCCCGTTTCAGTCCGCGGCGGTCAGCCCCACCGGGCAGGACACGCCCGTGCCACCGAGCCCGCAGTAGCCGCCGGGGTTCTTCGACAGGTACTGCTGGTGGTAGTCCTCGGCGTAGTAGAAGGGTGGGGCGTCGCGGATCTCGGTGGTGATGTCGCCGTAGCCCGCGGCCCGCAACCGAGCCTGGTAGCGATCGCGCGAGGCCTCCGCGGCCGCGCGCTGGGCGTCGTCGAACACGTAGATCGCCGAGCGGTACTGCGTCCCGACGTCGTTGCCCTGCCGCATCCCCTGCGTCGGGTCGTGCTGCTCCCAGAACACCCGCAGGAGCTCCTCGTAGGTGACCACCTCGGGGTCGTAGACCACCAGTAGCACCTCGGTGTGGCCGGTCGACCCGCTGCACACCTCGTGGTAGGTCGGGTTGGGCGTGAAACCGCCCGCGTAGCCCACCGCGGTGGTGTGCACGCCGTCCAGCTGCCAGAACGCCTTCTCGGCCCCCCAGAAGCA
>DASZZX010000145.1:0-3974 GCA_036260415.1 Nitriliruptorales bacterium | reverse complement strand
CTGGTCGCAGGACCCTGGGCGGCGACCGACGCTCCGTTCACGCTGAACCCGAGCTACTTCAGCCCACGGGCGTTCGGTCTCCTGGCGTCGGCGACCGAGCGCCCGGCCTGGTCGGACCTGCAAGCCTCCGCCTACGAGGTTGTGGACCGGCTGACCGCGACCCAGGTCGCGCTGCCACCGGACTGGGCCCGGGTCGAGCCGTCGGGTGAGGTGCGGGCGAGCCCGGCTCCGGGGACCCAGGACACACCACGCTTCGGCTACGACGCCGTCCGCGTCCTGATCCGGATGGGCGTCGACTGTGAGGCGCGCGGTCGTGAGCTGGCGGCGCGGGCCTGGCCGTTCCTACGTGACCAGCTCGACGGTGGCCTGGTGGACGTCTACGGGCTGGGTGGCGAACGGATCGGCCAAGCGCCGCACCCGGTGACGCTCGTGGCCGCAGCCGCAGCCGCGCACGCCGCGGGGGATCGCGACGCCATCGTCGAGTTGCTCGCCAGCGCAGAGCAGCTGGACCGGCAGCGACCGACCTACTACGGGGCGGCGTGGGTGGCGCTCGGCCGGGTGCTGCTCACCACTGACCTCCTTCAGGAGTGCCCCGCCCCGTCCGTTCACGCAACGTAGCCCTCCATGTCCGAACTGACGTGATGGCGGGTCGGCAGCCGCCAGCGACCTGGCAGCATCCGAACGGATGACAACATCGGACGGCCCCGACCGCGGTGAGGCACGCCCGACCGCCCAGCGAGCCCCGCGAGGCGGCGGCGATGCCAGTGGCTCCTCCGCGGACCAGCCGGCAGTCGAGACGAACGCCCCCGGCGAGACCCTCCGGCGGCTGCAGCAGCGGACGCGTTTCCGTGGCCCCCGGCACGGTCCGGACAGTCCCCAGACGCAGGAGCTTCCGACCCGCTCACTCGTGCGGGAGGAGCCGTGGCCGGGACGGTTCGGGGCGCGCCTGCTCGTGCTGCTCAACCTGTTCTTCACCGCTGCCTACCTGGGCTGGTGGTCGGTCGCCGGCCACGTGGGCAACCCGGTGCTGTTCGGTCTGCTCGCAGCGGCGGAGGCCTTCACCATCCTGCACCTCACCGGCCTGTGGCAGTCGATCTGGAAGGGCGGCGTGGAGCTGCCACCACCGGGGGACACGTGGTTCAGCATCGACGTGTTCATCCCGACCTACGGGGAGCCGCTGGACGTGCTCCGGCGCACCGTCCGGTCCGCGGTGGCGATGGAGGGGGCGCACCGCACCTACGTCCTGGACGACGCGTGCCGGGACGAGGTCCGCGCGCTCGCCGCCGAACTCGGGGCGCACTACATCCCGCGCGAGTCGTCCGAGGGCGCCAAGGCGGGCAACCTCAACCACGCGCTCGCCCGAACCCAGGGGGACCTCTTCGTCGTCTTCGACGCCGACCACGTCGCTCGCCGCGACTTCCTCCAACACCTGGTGGGCTACTTCGAAGACCCCGACGTCGCCCTGGTCCAGAGCCCACAGTTCTACGGCAACGCCATCTGGAACCCGGTGGCGCGCGGCGCCTGGAGACAGCAGGCGGTGTTCTACGGCCCCATCAAGCGGGGCAAGCACGGTCTCGGCTCCGCGTTCCTGTGCGGCACCAACGCGATCATCCGCCGAGACGCGATCCTCCAGGTCGGCGGTTTCGACACGGCCACGGTCACCGAGGACGTCGCCACCAGCCTTGAGCTGCACCGGCACGGTTGGAAGACCGTCTACTTCCCCTTCGTGCTGGCCGAGGGAGAAGGTCCCCCCACGATCCGCCAGTTCTTCGCACAACAGCTGCGGTGGGCCCACGGTTCGATCTCGACGTTGCTGAGAGGCGGACCGTTCAAGCTCGGGCTGCGCCCGTTCCAGCGGCTGCAGTACCTGTTCAGCACCAGCTACTACCTCGTCGGCTGCGTGACGCTGATCTACCTGACGTTGCCCTGGTTCGCGCTGCTGTGGCGCATCGGACCCTTCGCGAGCGGCGCCACCACCTTCTTCGTCTTCTACGTCCCGCACGTGGTCGTGACCCTGATCAACCTCCGCCGGGAGTTGCAGGGCGAGTTCGGGCTGCGACACATGCAGTTCACGTTCGGTTCCTTCCCCGTCTACATCAAGGCGGCGGTGGCCGCCTTCCTCGGCAAGGAGACCGGCTTCGGGGCCACCGGCGCGGCCGAGCGTCGGAGACCGCCGCCGCTCGCTTGGGTGACCGTCTTGGTCTTCGTGCTCACCGGGGCGGCGCTGGTGGCCGCGCCTTTCCGGGGGCCGCTCGACGTGTGGAGCGGGGTCGCCATCTTCTGGAGCGTCGTGAACATGATGCTGCTGTGGGCCGTCACCCGGCTGACGATCGCCGAGACCTTCGGGCGTTTCCACCCGGCCCCCGCACCGTCCGAGCGGCTCTTGGGCGCGCCGGCCGAGCCCGCCGCACCGACGCACGTGCTCGGTCGTTTCGACAAGCCGCCGCTTCCGGAGAGCGTCATCACGGAGTTCCGGACGGCCATGCGGGCGCTCGGCTACCGGCTCGAGGCCTGATCTGTGTACCGCATCCTCGTCTACCCCGTGATCGTCGCGGTCGCTGCCGCAGGCTTCGCGACCGGTCGCTGGTTGGAGCTCTCGGGGGTGCTCCACGGCCTGCTCGAGTCCGGTGGGACCGCGGTCGGCGTCCCCGAGCGTGTGTTCCGTGAACCACCGGGTCGGCCACCGCCAGAGGCCGAGCAGGCACCCGCCGCCCCAACGGGCGACGGCGCCGGTGGGTCGCCGACGGCACCTGCCACGGCACCCACGGGTGAGGGGTCACCGACGTCGACGCTCAGCCCCGGCGAGACCTCGCCGCCGCCCCCCATCGAGACCGCGACCCCCACCCCGACCGAGACGCCGACGGGCACCACGACCGAGAGCCCGTCGCCCACCGCAACACCGACCGACACGGCGACGGCGAGTACCAACGAGACCGCGTCGCCGACCGCGGCCGAGACGGCGACGCCATCGACGGCGGAGAGCCCGTCCACCGTGGCCGCGGGCAGTCGACCGTGATCGAGCTGTCCGCGCCGGCGAAGCCCGCTCTGGCCCGTGCCATCGCCGACCTCGCCCGGTCGGCGGGACGGCGTCACTCGAGGCCGTCGTCCGCCCGCGCGAGTTCGACCAGCCGCCGCAACCGCAGGGCGAAGACGACGTGCTGCGCGGCCTCATCCGCGAACGTGCGTGCCCAGGCCAGGGCGTCACCGCCGAGGCGGTGACCTCCGAGCATGAGTACCGCCTCCACCGGTGGCCGCGACGGCAACGGCACGAACAACAGGCGTCCGGCCTGGAGGCCCGGCAGCCGCACCAGCGCCGCCGGCGGGATGTCGTCGTCGAGGTCGAGTAGCCGGCAGCTCGCCTGCGTGAGCACTTCGGCGATGACCGGCTGGTCCGCAGGTATGGGCATCCGCGCCTGGTTCGGGGTGAGCCCCACCCCGTCGAGCGGTTGCAGCCGGCTCTCGGCGACCTCCCACAGCGCGGCCACCTCCGCCTCGACACGGCCGACCGCTTCCTCGATCACCGCCCTTGCCACCGCGCGGGCATCGCTCAGTGCGGGCACGGCGGCCAGTGCGGACGCTGCTGACTCCAGCCCTTCGATCGCCGGCTCCAACGGCGGCGGGCCCGGCTCTCCCGCCACCCGTCCCGCATCGACCTCCCGGTCGCGGGACGCTGACGGCCACCAGCGTGTGTCGCGGAGCCGGCGGAGCCAGGCGACCGGCGAGATGTGTTCAGCCTCCGCTTGCGCCACGTCCGACGCACGCGGCGCCTGCTCGTCCGGCGCGCGGACCGCGTGCCCCACACCTGGCGGCTCCTCGGGGATCGGCGCGGTCGGGGTCGTCACCGGCCCGGAGGGCTGGGTTCCTCCCGTGAGGGTCGGCGTGGGCCGGGACGGTGATCCCGGCTGTGGCTCCGCAGGTCGGGGCGGAAGGGGCGCCTCGGTGGGGGGCGCCGCGCGTCGGGGTGGGGCGGTCCG
>DASZZX010000144.1:0-25436 GCA_036260415.1 Nitriliruptorales bacterium | reverse complement strand
CCCGGGACCGCCGAGGCTCCGCGGCCGGGGGGGGGGGGCGCGGCGGTGCCAGCGGCGGGACGGGCTGCTGCCCTCGATCGGTCGGACAGCGCTGTGTCGTGTTAGCTCTTGTCGAGACATGTCCGACGTTCTCGCGCGGTGACACGCCAGAGGGAAGACGGACGACGGAGGTTCTGTGGAAGGTGGCTCCCGAGGGCTGGATATCCTGACCCTCCGGCGGTCCGACGGCGCGGCACGGCGCCCCGCGACCGGCGGGTGGGTGGGGGGAGGAGCATCCATGACCGAACGCGCTCAGGCCGAGGCCGCCGGTCCCGTGCGTCAGGAGCTGACCGACCGGGAGCGCGAGCAGCTGTTCGAGGAGCAGGCGCTGCCGTACCTCGACCGTCTGTACGGCGCCGCGTTGCGGATGACGCGCAACCCCGCCGACGCCGAGGACCTGGTCCAGGAGGCGATGGCCAAGGCCTACAGCGCGTTCCACCAGTTCGAGCAGGGCACCAACCTGCGGGCCTGGCTGTACCGCATCCTCACCAACACCTACATCAACCAGTACCGCAAGCAGCAGCGGCGCCCCGATGTGTACCCGCAGGAGGACATCGGCGACTTCTCGCTGTACGACTGGCTCGCCGGCGCGGGCGCGTCGGCCGAGCATGAGGTGCTGGATCGGATCACCGCCGACGAGGTCAAGCAGGCACTCGCCGACCTCCCCGAGCAGTTCCGTCTGGCGGTGTACCTGGCCGACGTGGAGGGCTTCTCCTACAAGGAGATCGCCGAGATCATGCAGACGCCGGTGGGCACGGTGATGTCACGCCTGCACCGGGGAAGGAAACAGCTGCAGAAGTCGTTGGCAGAGTACGCCCGGCGGCGTGGCATCACGGGCCGTGGCCAGGACGAGGCGGAGCAGCCACAGCGGTAGCCGCTGCGCGGCTCCACCAGCGACAGCGGTCGCAGGAGCACGAGGAGAACGACCATGTGCCCGGGAGGGGACCGAAGGTGACCGACGTTCCCGGAGAGGTGGCCGGTCTCGGGAGTGGCACGGAGTGTCCGACCGGCGAGGTGAACTGTCCGGAGGCGCTGCGGAGGCTGGCGACCTACCTGGACGGCGAGCTCGAGGACGAGCAGATCAGGGAGGTCGCCGTCCACTTGGAGCAGTGCTACCCGTGCGGTGACAGGCTGGAGTTCGAGCGTCACCTGCGCGAGGTGGTCCGAGTCCACGCCGCCGAGGTCGCCCCGGCCGGTCTGCTCGAGAAGGTCCGGCATCGCTGCTCCGAGGCACACCGCCAAGCGTGACATCAACAACGCGTTCGGTGGTCGGGCTCGCGGGTGTCGTCTCGCTAACCTCCCGTCGCCGCCTCCAGCGGCCCACCCCCGACCGGAGCGACGCCGCGTGACCGACAGCGAGACGGTCCTCGTCACGGGTGGTGCCGGGTTCATCGGCTCCAACCTCGTCGACCGCCTGCTGGCGGAGGGCCGCCGCGTCGTGGTCGTGGACGATCTGTCGACCGGCAAGCTGTCGAACCTCGCCCACGCGCGCGCCGACGCGCCGGGACGCCTGGAGTTCCACCGCCTGGACGTCGTCTCCGGCGCTCTGACCGGCGTCGCGACCAAGCTCCGCCCCGAGGTGATCCTGCACCTCGCTGCGCAAATGAACGTGCGCGCCAGCGTGCAGGACCCGTTGCACGACGCGCGGGTCAACGTGCTCGGCACCATCGAGGTGCTCGAGGCGGCCCGCCGGTGCGGCGCCCAGAAGGTGGTCTTCGCCACGTCCGGCGGCTGCATCTACGGGGAGCCCCCAGAGTCGGCGCTCCCCATCGACGAGGAGCATCCCGGGCACGCGCACTCCCCGTACGGTGCCAGCAAGCGTTGCGGGGAGGAGTACCTGCGCACCTACCACGAGCTGTACGGGATCGCCTGGACCTCGCTCGCGCTGTCGAACGTCTACGGACCACGGCAGGACCCGACGGGCGAGGCCGGGGTGGTCGCGATCTTCACCGACCGCATGCTCGCCGGCGAGCCGACGGTGATCTACGGCGACGGGCGTCAGACGCGTGACTTCGTGTACGTCGACGATGTCGTCCACGCGTTCGTGCTGGCGATGGAGCGGGGCGACGGCGAACGCTTCAACGTCGGAACCGGGGAGCGCACCAGCGTCAACCAGCTGTTCCATGCGTTGCGGGTGGCCACCGGGTACCGGCTGGGTCCGGTGCACGCCCCCGAGCGGGCCGGCGAGCTGCGACACAGCGCTCTGGACTGCCGCAAGGCGGCCCAGGTGCTGGGCTGGAAGCCCTGGACGACCCTCGAGGAGGGCCTGGCAGGGACGCTCGACTGGGCCGGTCGCCGCTGAGGTCCGCTCGCTGGAGCCGGACCGCGGTCGGACGGACGTGTGTTGCTTCCCCTACGCTGTGTCACCATCTCAGATGGCTCGACCCGGGAGGAGGCCGGTTGGCGTCGTCGTACTCCGAGGAGGTGGGGACCCGACTCCGGCGGATCCGCATGCAGCAGGGGATGTCGCTGCAGGACGTCGAGCGACGGTCCGACGGCAGGTGGAAGGGGGCGGTGATCGGCTCCTACGAGCGTGGCGACCGCAACATCAGCGCCGCACGTCTGTGCGAGTTGGCGGAGTTCTACGGGGTGTCACCTTCCGAGGTGCTCCCTCAAGAGGACGCGCCCCGACCGGTGGACCACTCCCGCGGGATGGTGATGGACCTCTCGCGGCTGGAGGACTCCGAGCGGTGGGCGGGCGTGCGCCGCTACTGCGAGTCGATCCAGGTGGAGCGAGGCGACTTCAACCGCCAGGTCCTGTCCGTGCGTGCCGACGACCTCCGCGCCCTGGCCGTGATCATGGGCACGTCGCAGGACACGCTGGTCGACGAGCTCCGCCAGGAGGGCATCCTCGCCGAGCGTTGAGCCGATGCCCGGGGTGCATCCGCGGCGGCGCCACGGCGGTGGCCGGCACCGGGGTCGGGTTCACGCGCTCGGGCCGGGGAGTTCGCGGTTCAGCGCGTCGAGCACGCTGCGGGTGACAGCGAGGGACTCGTCGCCGCACACCATCGCGGCGCCCACGGCCGTGCGCTCGCCCCGGCTGCTGTGGAAGTGCACGAAGGTGATCGCAAGCTGGTGTCCGAGCACGTGCTCCACCGCGACGCCCTCGATCTCGACCACCTGGCGACCCAGCAGCGATCGCGCCGCCTCCAGCGCGGCGCGCGCGGTGGCGCGGCGCTTGCCCGCGGTGGATGCGGGCCCACAGGACTGGCCCGTGTAGACCGTGTCCCCGTCGGAGAGTTCCACGGTGACCCGGACCTCCAGCTCCTGTTCGATGGCGGCCACGCTGCGGATCGCGACGCGGCGCAGTGCCCCCGTGGGCAGCACGGAGGACCCCACCTGCACGACGCTCACCACGCGGTGGTCGACCGTGACGCCGCAGCGGGCGAGCAGCAGTGACTGCGCGTCGCGGACCAGCTGCTTGGCGCCCTTGGAGGTGTCGGCCACCAGGTGCAGCTCGTCGACCTGACGCTCGAAGCCGGGGACCAACCGGACGGCGACCACGCCGGGCAGCTCCCGCAGTGCGGCTTCGACCGCCTGACGGTCGCCGTCCAAGTGGAGGTCCGGAGGAACGCTCACGCCGGATCCCCCCTCGGCCCCGACCGCGTCGGGCCCCTCCACGTACGTCCCTCCCCGTGGTGTGGCCGTGAGGCTAGCCCATGCCCACCAGGGCGGAGCCGCAGGGTGCCTGATGACCGGCGCGAGCCTCCCTCGTCGAGTGCGGCCGGCGCGCGCGGTAACGTGTCCGGCGCACGATGCGACATCGACCGTCGTCCGACGCCCAGATGACGGTGCGTCACGCCGGGGACGCCCCGACGCGGGTGCGGTGACTCGTTTCTGTACGGACGGTGGCCGCAGAAGGCCAGGTAGGACACTCGTCCCGGTCGGGGTGGGTCCGCGGTGGCTGGCGCAATGGACGGGGTTCAAGGAACGTGCGCATCGTGACGAAACCGAAATCGCCGCCTCGGTAACAGGCTGCAGGCCTCGAGGCGACGGTGCGGACAACTGAACAGCGAACGGTGAGTGGAGGCGGCCACGCCCGGCGCCGCAAGGCGCCCCGACGCAGGACACCCTCCGGCCCGCCAAGGGCCGACCATCGAGCGGAGCGGACGAACCGCCGTCGGTTAGCGGCGACGGCGGTACCACGACGAACTCGATGGAGGTGGCCGATGAAGAACATCTTCGCCGCTCTCGCCAGCCTGGCAGCCCTGGTGCTGTCGGCGGGCGCGGGCGCCTCCTGGGCCTGAGCCCCGAAAGCCTGGGCCGTCTCCGCTCAGCGTTCGCGCCGCGCCCGTGGGGAGGAACCGAGGTTGGCCGCCGTGTCGGAGGTCCGTCTCAGCGTCGTGGTCGTGGCGATCCTCCTGGCGGGGCTGGTGGCAACGCTGTGGGCCGCACGCAGCGTCGACGGGCTCGTCCTCGTCGTCGCGTTCATCGCTGCGGCCGCGCTGTCCGACATGCTCCCCTCCAAGGTCCGCGACGACGTGGTCGTCAGCCTCGTGAGCGTGGTCATCCTGGCGGCGCTGCTGGTAGGCGGGCCACCGCTGGGGATCCTCGCGGTCCTCGGCGTGCCGATGGTCGGGTGGACCTACTACACCGACCGGCGCCTGCAGCGCACCGCCTTCAACTTCGGGCAGATGGCGCTGTCGGCGGCGGCGGCGGGACTCGTCTTCACGCTGCTGGGCGGGGTGCCCGGCGAGGTGGAGTTGTGGCCGACATCCCTGGCCCTGCTGGCGGGAGCGATCGTCTGGGCGCTGGTCAACAACCTCCTGGTGGGGGTCGCACTGCGGCTGCAGTCCGGTGAGCGTCTGCGCTCGTCCCTGACCAGCCTGCTGGTGCCCTCCATCACGATGCAGAGCCTCTACGCGGGCCTCTCGCTGCTGGCCGCGGCTCTCCTCACGTCAGCCGGCGCCGCGGCGCTGTTGTTCCTGGTCGTGCCGGCCCTGATCGCGCGTCACGGGCTCCTGAGCTTCCAGGCCGAGAGCGCCGCCTACGACCGGTTGGTGTCGGCGCTGCTCAAGACGCTCGAGGTCAAGGACGGCTACACCCGGGGGCACACCGAGCGGGTGTCGACCCTCTGCGTCGAGGTGGCGCGCCAGCTCGGCGCCTCGTACGACGAGCTGCGCGCGGTGCGGTACGCGGCCAAGCTGCACGACGTCGGCAAGCTCGGCGTCCCGATCGGGGTCATCAACAAGCCGACCGCGCTCGACGCCAACGAGTTCGCGATGATCCGGGAGCACCCGGTCATCGGAGCCGACATCCTGGGGGAGATCGAGTTCCTCCGCCCCGCCCTCGACGGCGTGCGCTACCACCACGAGCGCGTGGACGGCGAGGGCTACCCCGAGGGCAGGTCCGGGGACGACCTGCCGCTGCTCGCCCGCATCATCACCGTGTGCGACGCGTTCGACGCCATGACCACGACGCGCTCGTACCGCCGGGCGATGGAGCTCGACCGGGCGTTCGCCGAGCTCCGTCGTCACTCGGGTACGCAGTTCGACGGCCGGGTGGTCGACACCCTCGAGCAGGTCGCGGCGCGGCTCGGTTGGCAACCCACACCGGCGCCGCACCCGTCCGCGCTGCCCGCGGGTGCGCCGGTGACCGACGGTCACGCCCCGCGGCGCCCTGCCATGGCGCCGGTCGCTGGGGTCGTCCGCGGGTGAGCGTGGTCGCCGTCGTCAGCGACCCTCGTCGGGCGAGCGTTGCGCCGGTCGTGCTCCTCGCCGGGGTGCTCGGTGGCGTGTGGTGGGTGTCGCCCCCCGCGGCTACGGGGGCCTGGCAGGTGTTCGCCGCCGCCGCGGCCGTCGGCGAGCTGCTCGTCATCGACGATCTGCGCGGGCGCAGCACACCGACCTCCTTCGCCGCGGTCGCGGCCTTCGCCCTCCTCGCCAACCCGCCGTGGCTTGTCGCAGGGGTGTCGGCACTGGGCTGGGCGGCGGCCGCGGGGATCCGGCTGCTGCGGCGACGCGCGGTGGAGCCGCTCGACCTGGTGCAGCGCCTGGCGGCCGGCTGGTCACTCGCCGGGGTGGCCGCGGTGGGCTCCGTGCTGCTGCCCGACTGGACCGTGGGGCACGCCGGACGGTCGGTCCACGTGGCGTCGGTCGCAGCCGTCAGCGCGGCGCTCACTGCCGGTCCAGCGCTCTGGTCGGCGGCGGAGCAGGTCGCGGTCGACCGGGTCACCCCCTGGCAGGCGTTCCGCTGGCAGCTGACCAGCGGCTGGAGGACGTCGGTGGCGCTGGCCTCGTCGGCGGCCCTCGCGGCGGCGGTGTTCGGTGCGCTCGGACACGGTGCCCTGCTCGTGATGGTCCTGCCGGTGCTGGCCACACGGGAAGGGCTGCATCGCTACGCCGGCGTGCGTCGGACCTACGACCAGACCGTCGTCGCGATGAGCCGCATGACCGAGCTGACCGGCCACGTCCACCCTGGTCACGGGCTGCGCGTCGGTGACCTGGCGACCGCGGTCGCCCGCGAGCTGGGCCTCGCCGAAGCTGACGTTCACCTGGTCGAACGCGTCGCTCACCTGCACGAGGTCGGACGCATCGCGACCGACGACGCCCAGAACCGTGCCCACGACCGCGAGGTGGCCCTCGCCGGCGCGGCGATCCTGCGCGAAGCCGGGGGACTGGGGTCCGTCGCGGACCTCGTCAGCAAGCACTGCGAGCCGTACCGGGTGGGGGCGGACGGCGAGGAGACGCCCCCGCTCCCCGCGCGGATCGTGCATGCCGCCTGCGAGTTCGACCGGCGCACCACCGGCGATGCGTCGAGCGGCGCTGCCGCCCTCGACGAGCTGCTGCAGAGCAGCGATGATCTCGACCGCCGGGTGGTCGCGGCCCTCTTCCGCGTCGTGCACCACCGCACGGCATAGGACCGGCCGCTACCGCTGGCGTGCTCGCGATCCACCCGAGAGGTCGCCAGCATCGGGTCCGCCAGGAGGGGCTGCCGGCAGCCCACCTCGTCGCTGCCGCTGTTCCTGGGACGGTGGCTCGCCGGCTCGGTCCTGGCGCCGTGGGGCACCCCGACGTTCCGCGGGCGAGCGGTACGTCATGAGGTGGTGCACCAGCGGGATCAGACCGGCCGCCAGGACCACGTCTCCGACCGAGATCACCGTCCTCAGCGGCGGGAGGGGCAGCACGTCGCCGAGCACGGCCAGCCGGGTCGCCTCGGTCATGAGCTCGTGCTTGCCGGGCACCGGATCCATGCCCCGCAGCCCGATCGCGGCGATCGCCTCCGGGTCGACCGGCATGGCGCCGTTGGCCGCGATGACCACGGCATGGGACACCAGACCCAGCAGGATCAGGGGCATGCCGGGCCGGTAGCGGTTGGCGACGATCCAGCCCGCCACCAGCACCTGGCTGAGCAGGAGTGTCGCGGTGGAGGCCCACCCCACCAGGCCGCGTGCGGCCAGGAGATCCACCGCGATCTGCAGTGCGAGGCCCGCGAATAGCAGCCACCCCCACCCGAGGTCGGCGTCGGCGATGCGGCGCAGACGACCGCCGCGCGCGTAGCCCAGCGCCACGGCCACGACGACGACGAGCGGGGTGAAGGCCACGGGGACCCCGTTCCGGGGACGGCAGCGCCCCGACGTCCGGGACGGTCGGTGCAACGCTACAGTCGGAACGACGCTCGACCAGGAGGAACGCTGATGACGGTCGCGGGACGCCAGCTCGACCCTGGACGGGTGCGACCCCGCATCCCCGCTCGCCGGACGCTGCACGATCGCATCCCGGTCGCCTGGGCCGCGGGCGCGGTGATCGGGTGGACCGTGCTCGTGGCCCTCGCCATCGCCGTCGAGCCGCCCGCGTCCGACCCGCAGGCGCTGCCCTCAGCCGTCGAGACGCTGGTCGGGACGCTGGTGCTGGTGGGGATGCTCGGCGCAGCCACAGCCTTCGGTGCGCGACGGCGGGCGGGTTTCCTGCTGTCACTGGCGGCCGGACTGGTGCTGTTCGGCGCCTCGCTCGCCTGCCCCGCCACCGGCCACCACGAGCTGGCCGGATGGTGGTACGTGCAGCTGGGAGCGACGGCAGGGCTGGTCGGCGGCAGCGTCTACGGGTTGCGCCGCGCCCCCGCCGGCGATTGACGAGCGGCCAACGCGAACGGGACCGGCCGCACCGGCCGCGCTCCGGGCCGAGCGCAGTCCGCAGGGGGCGTCGGCGGCGCGCCCGCCGGCGCTACGCTGACCCGCATGGCATCGCAGCGCCGGTCGCGCCGCCGCACCGAACCACCTGACGAGCGCGACCGCGTGCGCGAGCTCGCACGTCCCGTGCAGGACGTGATGCGTCGCCTGCCACAGGTCGAGCGGCGGGTGCTCGAGCTGCGCATGGGACTCGTGGATGGTCATCCCCGCAGCCTGGTCGACACGGCGCGCGAGATGGGTCTGAGCGCCCACGAGGCCAAGCAGATCGAGCAGCGCGCCTTCGACCGCATCCGCGAGGTCGTCCCACTGGAGCAGCTGCACTCGCTCCTCGGAGACCGTTCGGGCGACCACGGCGGTGCGCAGCCGCCACCCGCCGGCTGACGTGTCGTCGCTGCAGGAGATCGCGGAGTTCCGCGCCGACCTGTCGGACGCGGCGGTGGACCACCTGCAGTCGCTGCTCTCCGATTGGCAGATCCTCGCCGACCTGTCCTTCGCGGACCTGCTGCTGTGGTGTCCCGCGCAGGGCGGAGGGCTGGTCGTCGTCGCCCAGATGCGGCCGTACACGGCACAGACCCTGTACCACGAGGACCTCGTCGGCCGCGTCTTCCAGCGAGAGGAGCGTCCGATGGTCGTGCGCTGCCTGGAACAGCAGCGCATCGTGCGGGAGGGCGATCCGGACTGGTCCACGGGGGTCCCTGTGCGCGAGGAGGCCATCCCCGTCACCTTCGACGGTGCGGTGATCGCTGTGGTGACGCGCGAAGCGAACCTGTCGATGGTGCGCGCCCCCTCGCAGTTGGAGCTCACCTACCTGCAGACCGCAGGGGAGCTGGCCCAGATGCTCGCCGAGGGGCACTTCCCGTTCCCCGGGGAGGATCCTGAGCGCGAACTCGCGCCACGAGTGGGCGACGGGATGATCCGCATCGATCCCGCCGGGATCGTCATGTACGCGAGCCCGAACGCGATCAGCGCGTACCGCCGGCTGGGCGTGCTCGACAACATCGTCGGCCGGCACCTGCACGACTTCGATCTCGACGACGAGGCGGTGTGCGAGGCGCTGGCCAACGGCGAGGCGCTGGAGAGCGAGGTCGAGGCCCGCGGCGCGGTCGTGCTGCGGCGGCTGATCCCGCTGGTCCGCGGGACCGCTGTGCTCGGCGGGATCATCATCATGCGCGAGGTCACCGAGCTCCGCCGCCACGAACGGCTCCTGCTCTACAAGGACGCCACCATCCGCGAGATCCACCACCGGGTGAAGAACAACCTCCAGACGGTGGCGTCGCTGCTGCGTCTGCAATCCCGACGGCTCCGCTCGGAGGAGGCCAAGGAGGCGCTGGGCGAGTCGGTGCGGCGCATCTCGTCGATCGCGCTCGTGCACGAGACGCTCTCGCAGGAGAGCCGCCAGCGCGTGTCGTTCGACCGGGTGGCCGAGCGGCTGATCGACATGCTCGGGGCGGGACTGACCGACCCCGACCGACCGATCAAGCTCACGCTGCTGGGCTCAGCCGGTGAGCTCCCGGCCGAGGTCGCGACCCCACTGGCCCTGGTGTTGTCGGAGCTGGTGCAGAACAGCCTCGAACACGGGTTCCCGGATGAGGACGGCGGCGATGTGGAGGTCGTGCTCCTCCGCAGCCAGGCCGACCTGACGCTGACGGTGTGTGACAACGGTGTCGGCGTGCCGCCGGGGTGGAGGTTGGACGCGAACGCCCACCTCGGGCTGCAGATCGCCAACGCGCTGCTCGAGACGGAGTTGGGCGGCTCGCTGCAGGTGGGGCGCACCACCGAGCACGGCGGGACCACGTGCATCGCGAGCCTGCCGCTGCCCGGGGCCGGCACCGTGCTCTGACACCTGGTCACACCGGTCGCCACGCGCGAGGTCCCACGGGGCGTCCCGGCGCACGCCGCGTGGGTCAGGGCGTCGGCGGGGCCGTGGACGGGGGGCGGTCGAGTGCGGGATCCTCGGCCTGACCGGCGACCGCCAGCCGCAGCGCGACGTAGCCCACCGCGGCGAGCACCACGATCGAGGCGACCGCCACCTTCACCCAGCGCAGACGGCCGGGCACCGGCGGCTCCTCGGGCAGCCGGAAGCCTGGCGCGTACCGTTCGGTGTCCTGCTCGCGGCCAGGGAGGGGCGCCGCCGGTTCCTGGCCGGGGGGTGCCGTCAGACGGGTGCGCGGGCGCACGTCACGATCCGCCAGCAGCGCCTGCAGCGCCTCCAGCGCGGGCGGGCGGCCACGTCAACTGGCGATCCGCCGCCGCTGCCGCTGCCGCTGTCGCTTCAGGCTGCGCCGCTCGTCCTCGCTGAGCCCGCCCCACACGCCGGCGTCCTGGTTGGTCGCGAGCGCGAACTCGAGGCAGGGCTCGCGCACATCGCAGCCGGCGCACACGCGCTTGGCCTCCATGGCCTGCTCGACCGCGGGGCCGGTCGTCCCGACCGGGAAGAACAGCTCGGGATCCTCGTCCATGCACGCCGCTCGGCTGCGCCAGTCCATGCGGTCTCCGTGGGTGGTCGAGGGGCCGGGGCAGCGCGCCCACATCGCGCCGGCCGTTCGTGAAACTCTTCCCGAAGTTGCGCGACTCTACCCAGGTGCGACAGCGGCGACAAGGTCCGCTTGCCGGAGTTCGCACTGCGACCTGCGTTCCCCGCGCGCCGCGGGACGTGGGCCGCCGCCCGCCGGCCGGGTCGTCACGCCAGCACGTGCAGCGCGTCCGGGGCCGATGTGAACACCACCTCGCGGTGCTCGCCGGCGTAGTCGCCGTCGATCTGCAACGGCAGCGGCGTGGGGCTGCGCAGCGTGAAGGTGCTCAGGTCGTGCCGGTAGTCGACGGCGCGCGAACGCACGTGCCCCGCGGTGGTCAGGGCCTGCACGAGGACGCGCAGCACGGTGGCCGTATGCAGCGAGCGCACCGCGAGCAGGTCGATGCCGCGCTGGAAGGACGCGTCGGGATGGACCATCAGGGGCCGGTCGCCCAGGTACGTGTACGGCGAGGTGTTGCCGACGATGCAGAAGCCGTAGTGGGCACCCTGTGGGTCGTCCGGCAGCTCGACGGTCACCGGCAGCGCCCTGCGGTCGTAGTGCAGGAAGAACTCCTGCAAGCCGCACCACACGAACGACAACTGGCGGACGGCGCGCTTGAGGCGGTGGCGACGCTCGACCAGACGCACGACCGCTGCGTCGAACCCGTAGCCGGCGTTGGCGGCGAAGTAGCGCCCGTTGGCGCGCCCCAACCCGATCGTGACATCGGCCCGGGCGCGCAAGCGGTCGAGCAGGACCCCGGTGGCTTCCACCGGGTCGCGTGGGAGGCCCAGGTCGCGCGCCAGCACGTTGGTGGAGCCGCCGGGGATCACACCCAGCCGGACCGGCGTCCCGACCAACGCCTGCAGCACCTCGTTGGCGGTGCCATCGCCGCCCAGGGCGAACACCACGTCGAAGCCCTCGTGGACCGCCCCGGCGGTGATGTGGGTGGCGTGACCGCGCTGCTTGGTCGCGTGGACCTCCAGCTCGACCTCCGAGGTCAACGCGGCGGTGATGACGTCCCGCACCCTGGCGGTGGTCGTGCTGGCCGAGGGGTTGAACAGCAGCAGGGCGCGCACGCCGACCTCCAGGGAGCGCGGGCAGCCTACTGGGACGGTGCAGCGGGGGAGGTCAGCGCTGGCGACGGGCTGGCCGTGGCCGACCCCCGGTCGGCGTCGGGACCGGCCGCAGCGCTCGGGCTGGCGCTGGGCGCCGGGCTGGGGCTGGGCGCCGGGCTGGGGCTGCCCGCGACGTCGACCGGGTCGTCGCAGGCCGGGTCGCGCGGCTGCGGTGCGGCGGTCGGCCTCCCGGTCCCGTCCGTCGGGCAGGAGAGAGGGTGGTCGGCGTCGGTCTCCGACGGTCCCGGCGCAGGCGGTGGAGGCGGGGGTGGGGGGGACGGGCAGGTGGCACGGGGTGCCAGGATGCGCGGCATCGTGCGCTGCTCGCCAGGACACCACGGGGCCGCGAGCAGCCCTGTCACCGGGTCGATCTCGAGCGTCACCAGGTGCTCGGCATCGAGCACGAAGCCGCTCGGTGCGCGTCCCGCGAGCGCGTCGGCCATGAACAGCCGCCAGATCCGCGCCGGCCAGCGGCCACCGGTCACGACCCGCTCGCCGTGCACGTCGCGCAGAGGGCGACGGCTCGGCTCGTCCGGGTGTCCCATCCAGACCGCGGCGGCCAGCTCGGTCGTGTAGCCGACGAACCACGCGTCGGTGTGGTGACTGGTCGTGCCGGTCTTGCCGGCCACCTCCCACCCCGGCAGGCGCGCGTTGGCCCCGGTGCCACGTTCGACTGCGGTGCGCAGAACCTGCGTGACCAGCCACGCGGCCCCGGGATCGAAGGTGCGGCGAGGTGTACGGTCGGGGCGCCAGACCACGGTGCCGCCCGGGTCCTCGACGCGGTCGATGGGAGAGGCCGTTACGCGGGTGCCCAGGTTGGCGAGGGTGGCGTAGGCGGCCGCCATCTCCAGCGGTGACACCCCCACCTCGACCCCACCGAGAGCGATCGCCGGGTCGTCGTTGAGCGGCGACGAGATCCCCAGTGCCCGGGCGGCGGCGATCACGCGTCCGATGCCCAGCTCCAGGGCGAGACGCGCGTAGGCACCGTTCACCGACGCCCGCGTGGCCTCCTCGAGGGTGATGGGGCCGTAGGAGACGCGGTCGAAGTTGCGCACGATCCAACGTTGCTGCGTCCCCGATCCCTCCCCGATGGTCAGCACGCCCTGATCGCCGTCCACGAGCGTCTCCGGCCGGTATCCGGCGGTCACCGCAGCGGCGAGCACGAAGGTCTTGAAGGCTGAGCCAGGCTGGCGGCGACCCTGGGTGGCGAGGTCGAACTGGCGCACGCGGTGGTCGCGACCACCGACCGATGCCACGATCGCGCCGCTCGACGGCTCGACCGCGACCAGTGCCACCTCGGGATCCTCGGGGCGGTCGACGAAACGCCGCGTCGCCGCCTCGGCTGCCGCCTGCAGGCGCGGGTCCAAGGTGGTGTGGATGCGCAGACCTGCGCCGTAGAGGCGCTCGCGACGGGCGCTCGCGTCCTCCCCGAACGTGGGGTCGTCCAAGAGCGTCCGGACGACGAAGTCCACCCAGTAGGGCTGCGCGACGTCCGGGCTGGCGGGTCGCGCCGCCACCGCCACCGGCTGCGCGAGCGCCACGCGGAGCTCCGCGTCGGTGATCGTGCCCTCAGCCGCCATCGCCCCGAGCACGAGGTCACGTCGTGTCGCGGCCGCCTCGGGCGCGGTCGCGGGGTTGAGATACTCGGGGCCTCGTATGACGGCGGCGAGTAGCGCTGACTGGGCGAGGTCCAGGTCCGCGACGTCCTCACGCCAGTACGTGTGCGCCGCCGCCTGCACGCCGTACGCGCCGTTGCCGAAGTACACCGTGTTCAGGTACTCCTCGAGGATCTGCTCCTTGGGCATCTCGCTCTCGAGGTCACGCGCCAGCAGAGCCTCACGCGCCTTGGTCCTGACGTCGCGCGGCGCGTCCGCCATCCACAGGTTCTTGACCAGCTGCTGGGTGATGGTGGAGCCGCCCTGCGCGACGCCACCCTCCTCCACGTTGCGCAGCGCCGCTCGGACTATCGCGCGGGCATCCACCCCGGTGTGCGTCCAGAAGCGGCGGTCCTCGGCGACGACCACCGCGTCGAGCAGATGGCGCGGCATCCGCGCCAACGGCACCCGCTCGCGGAACTCCTTGCGCAGGACCGCCAGCTGGTTACCGGCCGCGTCGTAGACGTACGACTGCTCGGGGGCCCGCCGCTCCGGCGCACCGATCTCCGGCGGTTCCAGGACGACCACGTCCGCGCAGGAGGACGCGAGCAGGACCAGCAGCACCAGTCCCGCCCCCGCCCGGGTGGCACGCCCGGTGCGCCACCCACACGACCTCCCCGCCGCCGGGGGCCAGGTCCGGCGAGACTGCCTCGCGAGCGTCGCTGGGATCAGTCCTCCGCCGCCTGGTCGAACAGCCCCGCGACCTGCGGCTTGGTCACCTTGCCGACCGCGTTGCGAGGGAGGTCGTCGACCACCAGGATGCTGCGCGGCACCTTGGAGGGGGCGAGACGCTGCTTGCCCCACTGGCGTAGGGCCGCGGGATCGTCCAGGTCGCGTCCCTCGGCCAGGACGATCGCAGCGCAGACACGTTCCCCCCAGCGCTCGTCGGCCACTCCCACGACCGCGCAGTCGCTGACCGCCGGGTGGCGGCGGAGGACCTCCTCGACCTCCAGGGCGGAGACCTTCTCACCACCGGTGTTGATGATGTCGACCGACGCGCGACCCAGGATGCGGTAGTGGCCATCGTCCACCAGCGCGATGTCTCCGGTCCGGAACCAGCCGTCGACGAACGCGGCCTGGGTCGCCTCGGGACGGTTCCAGTACTCACGGAACAGGGTCGGTCCGCGCACGTGGATCTCGCCCGGCTGCCCCTCCGCCACGTCGTCGCCGTCCTCCCCGACCAGTCGCACCTCGACGCCGGGCAGTGGCTTGCCCACGCGCCCTGGCACGCGCTCCTCGAGGGTGTTGGACAGCGCCATGCCGATCTCGGTCATGCCGTAGCGCTCCAGCAGGGTGTGGCCGGTGATCTCCTGCCACCGCTCGAGGGTGGCGACCGGCAGCGGCGCCGATCCGGACACCATCAGCCGCAGGGTGCGCGCACCGCGCGACGTCGCCTCGCGGCGCTGTTCGTCGGCGGCCTCCCAGGTGTCGATCAGGCGCCGGTAGATGCTCGGGACCGCCATGAACAGAGACAGGTGCCCGCTCGCCAGCCGGTCCCACGTGCGCTGCGGGTCGAAGCCAGGGAGCATCTCACAGGTCGCTCCCGTCCACAGCGTGCAACCCAGCACGTTGACGAGGCCGTGCAGGTGGTGCAGCGGCAGCACCAGGAGGATGCGGTCGTCCGGTTCCCACGCCCAGGCATCGACCAGGCTGGTGATCTGCGCGGCGACGCTGCGGTGCGTGTGGACCACGCCCTTGGGGCGTCCGGTGGTGCCGCTCGTGAACAGCATCATCGAGGCGCGCGGTCCCTCCACTGCGGGCAGCGGACCCGCCCGGCCCACCCGCAGTTCCTCGGTGGTGACCAGACGGAGACCGCGCTGGGCGGCCAACTGTCGGACGCGACCGCCATGACGGTCGTCGGCGACCACCACCGACGGTGCCGCGTCCTCCAGGATGCGAGCGATCTCTGGGTCGGGGAGGTCCGTCGCGATCGGTACCGCCATCGCGCCGGCCCGCCAGGCTCCCCACAGGGTGACGACATGCTCGTAGCCCGGCTCGACCATGTAGGCGACGCGGGCCTCGTCGAGATCGGTGCGCTCACCGAGCAGGGCTGTGGCTGCTCGCGCCGAGTCGACCAGCAGGTCGGTGTAGCGGGACATCCCTTGCTCGGCGACGACCGCGACCCGGTCGCCGTGGCCGACCGCCCGCGCGACCAGTTCCATCTCGCCCGCCGCGCCGATCATCGTCTCTCCCGCCGGCTGCCGAGGCGCCGTCGGGGCGCCGGGGCGGTGAGCATCCACCGAGCGTCAAGGTACCTGCCGTGCACGCCCGGACCGCTGTGGTCACGAACGGCCCGGTGGCGTCCCCGCTCGGCCCAGCGCACGCTCCAGGTCGGCCAGCAGGTCGTCGACGTGTTCGATGCCGACCGACAGGCGCAGCAGGTCGTCGGGGACCTGCAGCGGTGAACCGGCGACCGAGGCGTGGGTCATCACGCCCGGGTGCTCGATCAGGCTCTCGACGCCACCCAGCGACTCGGCCAGGAGGAACAGGCGCGTGGAGGCGGCGACCCGCTTGGCCGTCTGCATCCCTCCGGCCACGTGGAACGAGATCATCCCGCCGTGCCCGCGCATCTGCCGTGCCGCCAGCTGGTGCCCTGGGTCGTCGGGCAGTCCCGGGTAGCGGACGCGTGTCACGCTGGGCTGGCGCGACAGGAAGCGCGCGACCGCTTGCGCGTTCGTGCAGTGCCGTTCCATGCGAACGGCCAGCGTCTTGATGCCACGCAGCACCAGGAAGACGTCGAACGGTCCCGGGACCGCGCCTGCGGCGTTCTGCAGGAACGCCAGCTCGTCGGCGGTGGCGGCGTCGGTGCAGACGGCCCCGCCTACCACGTCGGAGTGGCCGCCGAGGTACTTGGTGGTCGAGTGCACGACGAGGTCGGCGCCGAGCTCGAGAGGACGCTGCAGGTACGGCGTGGCGAAGGTGTTGTCGACGGCCAGGCGGGCGCCCCGCTCGCGGGTGAGCGTCGCCAGAGCGGCCAGGTCCACCATCTTGAGCAGCGGGTTGGACGGGGTCTCCGCCCACACCAGCCGGGTCCGCTCGCGGAACGCCGCGGCGACCGCGTCGAGATCGGTCAGGTCCACCGCGGAGTAGGCCACACCGGTGGGCGCCAGGACCCGGGTGACCAGCCGCCACGTCCCGCCGTACACGTCGTCGCCGAGGATGACGTGGTCGCCGGGGCGCAGGAGGCGCAGGACGGCGTCCGTCGCGGCCATGCCGGAGGCGAAGGCGACGCAGGCGTCGCTGCCCTCCAGGCTGGCGAGACACTCCTCGAGCGCGCTCCGGGTCGGGTTGCCGGTCCGTGCGTAGTCGTAGCCGCCGTGCTCGCCCACCGCCTCCTGGACGAACGTCGACGTCTGGTAGATCGGGACGGTCGCGGCCCCGGTCGCGGGGTCGGGATCCTGCCCGGCGTGGATCGCGCGCGTCTCGAACTGCACGCGCCGACCCTACCGGCGGCCCACGGTCACCCCGTCGTCGCCCGGGGCGCCTGCGCCCGGGACGCGTCCGATCAGCTGCGGTTGGGAGGACACCGCAGTCGCCGGCCCGTCAGCCCCCGACCCGCTCCGGGTCCGGCTCGGTCGGGGCGTCCGCCTTGGCCGCCGCCAGGTCGTCGTGGAGTTGCCGCAGCTGGTCCTCGCTCAGCCGCTCCCGCAGGATCGGGAACAGCTCGTCCTCCTCCTCGTGCAGGTGGTGCAGCAGGTTCTCCGCGAAGACCTCGACCTTCGCGTCGAACTGCTCGTGGGCGGCGTCGAGCCGTCTGAGCTCCGCCATGATCACCTCGATGACGTGGTGCTCCTCCATCTCTTCGCGCACGTCGTCCGCGGCGTCGGGCAGCTGGTCCATCACGAACGGGTAGAAGGCCCGCTCCTCCATCGCGGAGTGCTGCACGACCGCCACGATCAGCTGGTCCATGAGCGCGCGCTTCTCGGCGTGATGATCGACCGGGATCTCCTCGTAGCGATCGAGCAGCTCCCGGAACCGGTCGTGGTCCTCCTGGATGAACTCCAGCGCGTCGGCCGCCATGGCGTCTCCGTCCGATCGTGGCGAGCGACGATACGCGTCGGCTGCCGCCGACCGGATGTCCGGGCGTCCGGGTCAGGACCGGGCGTCGGCCAGGAAGGACAGCAGGTCCGCGCGGGTGACCACCCCGACTGGCCGATCCTGGTCGATGACGACCACCGCAGGACTGCCGGCCGCAAGGTCACTGAAGACGTCATCCAGCGGAGCGTCGATCTCCGCCACGGGCAGCGGCGGCTGGAGCGCCTCGATCACCGGTCTCTGCATGACGCTGGCGTCCTGCAGCACCGCGTCGAGCAGGGCGTTCTCACGGATCGAGCCGATGATCCCACCGACGGTCGGCTCGTGCTCGCCCTCGCGAAACACCGGCATCTGCGACACGCCGAACTCCTTGAGGAGGGCGATCGCCTGCGCCACGGTCTCGTACGGGTGACAGTGCACCAGCGGTGGCAGCTCGGCGGTCTTGGTGTGCAGCACCTCGCCGACGGCGATGCGGGCGCCACTGCGCTGCACGAAGCCATGCTCGGCCATCCACTTGTCGTCGTACACCTTCGACAGGTAGTTGCGGCCGGAGTCGGGGACCAGCACCACGACGGTCGTCTCGGGCGAGTGGTCGGCTGCGACCTCCAACGCGGCGACGAGAGCGGTCCCGCTGGAGCCGCCGACCAGGATGCCCTCCTCGCGGGCGCAGCGGCGCGCCATCAGGAAGGCGTCGCGGTCAGACACCCTGACGTAGCGGTCGACCACGCTGGGGTCGAACGTCTCTGGCCAGAAGTCCTCACCGATGCCCTCGGTCAGGTAGGGGTGCACCACGCCCGTGTAGATCGAACCCTCCGGGTCGGCGGCGACCACCACGACCTCTCGCTTGCGCTCCTTGAGATACCGGCCCGCGCCGGTGATCGTGCCACCGGTGCCCACACCGGCGACGAAGACGTCGATCAGGCCGTTGGTCTGCCGCCACAGCTCCGGGCCGGTCGAGTGCTGGTGCGTCAACGGGTTGGACTGGTTGAAGTACTGGTTGGGCTCGAAGGCGCCAGGGGTCTCACGCGCGATCCGTGCCGACACCGAGTAGTAGGAGCGCGGATCATCCGGCACCACGGCCGTCGGGCAGACCACCACCTCCGCGCCGTACGCCCGCAGAAGGCTGACCTTCTCCTGCGACATCTTGTCGGGCATGACGAACACGCAGCGGTAGCCCCGCCGCGCCGCGACGATCGCGAGGCCCACGCCCGTGTTGCCGGAGGTCGGCTCCACGATGGTCCCGCCCGGCCGTAGCAGCCCGGCTGCCTCGGCGGCCTCGACCATCGCGATCCCGATGCGGTCCTTCACCGACCCGCCCGGGTTGAGGAACTCGAGCTTGGCGAGCACGGTCGGGGGCACGTCCCGCGACAGCCGGCGGAGAGCCACCAACGGGGTGTCGCCGATCAGTGCCACGAGATCCGGCGCGACCTCGCGGCCGCGGTCGTCCACGTGCCGGCGTGGTCCCTCCAGGGGGTCGTGGGCGAACCCGGGCGTGTCGCGGTAGACCGACCGGTGCGTGACGTCGATGGCGTCGGGCGGGGGATCGACCATCGTGGAGCCCCTCCCGGGCGGGGCGCCGGATGCGCGGATGGGTCAAGGCTAGCCACCACGCGCTGCGCCTGACCTCGAGGGGTGGTCGCCGACCGGGTTCCTCGGGTCACCGACCAGCCATCACCGTCCCGGGTCGCCCCATGGGTGTGGCGGTGCGGTGGGCGGGGGGATCGGCGCGGACGGCGGGACTCGAACCCACGACCTTCGGCTCCGGAGGCCGACGCTCTATCCAGCTGAGCTACGTCCGCTCGGTGGTGGCACCACCCGGGCGACCGGGCAGGACCGGCAGGCTACCACCGTCCCCGCGCCCGGCCGACGGTCGCGCGACGGTCGTGGCGCGGTTGTACGTTCAGCGCCGCGTGGAGCTGCGGAGGGCAGGGTGCCGAAGGTCCTGGCGGTCGACGACGATCCCGTGATCCAACGACTGCTCCTGGTCAACCTCCAGATGGAGGGCTACGAGGTGGACCTCGCCTCCGACGGGGAGGAGGCGCTGGCCAAGGCGCGATCGTTCCGACCCGACGCCGTCCTGCTCGACGTGATGATGCCCAAGAAGGATGGCTGGCAGGTGTGCGCGGAGATGAAGGCGGACCCGGAGCTGCGGCACATCCCGGTCGTGTTCCTGTCCGCCCGCGCGCAGGACGCCGACATCCAGAAGGGTGCGGACCTGGGCGTCGCCGCGTACGTCACCAAGCCCTTCGACCCCATCGACCTCGTCGAGCTGGTCGACGAGCTGACCGGCCGCACCATCTGACGGGGCGGTGGCGGGGGCGTCCCGCGCCGTGCACGTACGCTCGCGACCGATGGTCAGACCCCAGGACATCGACCCGGTCCTCGCCACCCTCGACCAACGGATCCGCGCGGCCCTGGCCGGGGCGGGACTGCCGGTCGTCGACCCGATCCCGTTGGAGCGGCCGCGCCACCCCGAGCACGGCGACTGGGCGACCCCGGTGGCGCTGGGTCTGGCCGGCGACGCCCGGCTGGCCCCCCGTGCGGTCGCCGACCGGCTGGTACGTCACCTCGACGTCCCCGAGGTCGTCGGGGTGGTCGAGGTGGCGGGCCCGGGGTTCGTGAACTTCCGTCTCACCCACGCCTACTTCGAGGACGTGATACGGCGGATCCTCGCGGCCGGTGATCGCTACGGGCGCAGGACCCGGCCCGCACACACGGTTGAGCGTGTCAACGTCGAGTTCGTCTCGGCGAACCCGACGGGTCCGCTGCACGTCGGCAACGGCCGGTGGGCGGCTGCCGGTGACTCCATCGCGGCACTGCTCGAGGCCGACGGCCACGAGGTCGTGCGTGAGTACTACTTCAACGACGCAGGCTCGCAGATGACCCGCCTGGGCGGATCGGTGCTGCGCGCGGCGCGCGGGGAGCCGCCCGCCGAGCAGGACTACCGCGGCGACTACGTCCGCGAGCTCGGGGCGGAGATCGTCGGCACGCTCGGTGACGCCTTCCTGAGCGGCCCGAACGAGCACGAGGTGATCGAGCGGGTCGCGGGCGTGGCCGGTCAGCGCATGATCGAACGCATCCGGGCCCTCCTGCACCGACTGGGGGTCGACTTCGACGTCTGGTTCTCCGAACGCCACCTGCACGAACGCGGCGACATCCAGGCGACGGTGGAGGCGCTGAGCCGGTCGGGGCACACCGACCACCGCGATGGCGCCCTGTGGCTGCGCACGACCGCGTTCGGGGACGACAAGGACCGGGTCCTGATCCGGTCCGACGGCCGTCCGACCTACGTCGCGGCCGACTGTGCCTACCTGCGCGACAAGCTCAGGCGGGGCTTCGACCGCCTCGTGTACCTGGTCGGCGCCGACCACCACGGCTGGTCGGAGACCATGAGCTACGTGGTGCACGCCTTCGACGTGGACCCGGACGCCGTGGAGATCCTGGTCGGCCAGTTCGTCCACCTGGTGCGCGCAGGCCAGCCGGTGCGCATGAGCAAGCGCGCCGGCGACTACGTCACCCTCGACGAGCTCGTGGACGAGGTGGGGGTCGACGTCGCGCGCTACCACTTCCTGCGCGCCGGCCTCGACCAGTCGATCGACTTCGACCTCGAAGCGGTCGTGCGACAGTCCATGGAGAACCCCGTCTTCTACGTCCAGTACGCCCACGCCCGCATCGCGTCCATCCTCCGCAACGCCGATGAGTCCGGCTTCGACCACGGCCATGTGGACGACGCCGCCCTGGACCTGCTCACCGAACCGACCGAGGAGGAGCTCCTCCGGCGCCTCGCCGAGTTCCCTGAGGTGGTCGCCGAGGCCGCCGAGCTGCGCGCCCCGCACCGCATGACCCGCTACGCGGAGGACCTCGCCGGCTCCTTCCACCGCTTCTACACCGAGTGCCGCGTGCTCGGCGTGCGCGAGGACATCGGACAGGCGCGTTACTGGCTGGCGGTCGCGGCCAAGCAGGTGCTGGTCAACGCGCTCGGTCTCCTGCGGGTGCCGGCACCCGAACGGATGTGACCGTGGACCTCGGGGTCGACGGGGAGGCGGGACGACCGGATGGTCCCTGGCCGATCACCGCCACGCGCGACCGCGCCGGCGTGCTGCACGTGGGTGGCGTGTCGGTGCCCGAGCTCGCACGTGCGCACGGCACACCCCTGTGGGTCGTCGACGAGGAGGACCTGCGCACCCGCTGCCGCACCTACCGGGAGGCGTTCGCCGGCGCCGAGGTGGCGTACGCGTCGAAGGCCTGGTGCACGGTTGGTGTCCTGCAGCTGGTCGCCGACGAGGGGCTGTGGGTCGACGTCGCATCGGGCGGTGAGCTGCACACCGCGCACGTGGCCGGCGTGCCCATGGAGCGGGTCGTGCTCCACGGCAACAACAAGTCCGAAGCGGAGCTGCGTCGCGCGATCGAACTGGGTGTCGGACGCATCGTCGTCGACAGCATGGTGGAGCTCGAGCGCCTCGAGACGCTCGGCCGCCAGCTGGGTTGCGTGGCCACCTGCTGGCTGCGCATCACCCCGGGCATCGATGCCCACACCCACGACTACGTCCGCACCGGACACGACGACACCAAGTTCGGCTTCGGCATCCGCTTCGGCCACCACCTGGAGGCCTTCGCGTACGCCGCCGACCTCCCGCACGTGGAGCTGGTGGGCGCTCACGCGCACATCGGCTCGCAGGTGTTCGGGTGGGACCCGTTCGTCGCCAACGCCGAGGCGATGGTCGGCGTCCTGGCACGCTGGCGGGACCGCTTCGGGGTCGCGCTCGGCGAGCTGAACCTCGGTGGCGGCATGGGCATCCGCTACACGCACGAGGATCCGCCGGTCCACGTCGACAGGCTCGCACGGACCATCGCCGACGCGGTCGACGCAGCCTGCGTCGCCCACTCGCTTCCGAGCCCGCGGCTGTGGGTGGAGCCCGGACGGGCGATCGTGGGGCCGAGCACGCTCACCGTCTACCAGGTCGGGACGATCAAGGAGCTGCCGGGCGTGCGCACGTACGTCAGCGTGGACGGCGGCATGAGCGACAACATCCGGCCCGCCCTCTACCAGGCGGAGCACGAGGTGGAGCTTGCCAGCCGAACCGGCAGCGGCCAGATGGCCGCGTTCAGCGTCGTGGGCAAGCACTGCGAGTCCGGGGACCTGGTGCGCGAGCGCGCCTCGCTGCCAGCTGATCTGTCGGTCGGGGACCTGCTCGCGGTCGCCGCGACCGGCGCCTACACCGAGTCGATGGCCTCCAACTACAACCGGTTGCCACGCCCGGCGGCCGTGCTCGTGCGTGACGGGCGGGTCCGGCCGCTGCTGCGCCGCGAGACCGACGACGATCTGGTGGCGCGCGACATCGCGTTGGACTGAGCCGGCCGGCGTGAGTCGGCGGAGGGTCGCTCGCTACCCTCCTGGCGTCCGGGGGAGGAGCGATCGGTGGACCGGGTGATCCGCATCGGGCTGCTCGGCTGCGGCGTGGTCGGCAGCGGGGTCGTGCGCATCCTCCACGCGCAGGCCGACGACATCGCCGCCCGCACCGGCGCCAAGCTCGAGGTCGCCCGTATCGCCGTCCGCGACCCGACGCGCGACCGCGGGCTCGCGTTGCCGCCCGACACCGTCACGGGTGACGCCCGTGCTGTCGTCGAGGCCGACGACATCGACGTGGTGGTGGAGGTGATGGGCGGTCGCGAGCCGGCCGGCACGCTCGTTCGGCGGGCCCTGGAGCGTCGACGCCCGGTCGTCACCGCCAACAAGGAGCTGGTCGCCCACGAGGGCCCCGAGCTGTTCGACGTCGCCGAGGCCGCCGGGGTGGACCTGCAGTACGAGGCGGCCGTGGCCGGCGCCATCCCGATCATCAAGCCGCTGAAGGAGTCGCTGGCCGGCGATCGGATCCGCCGCGTCATCGGGATCCTCAACGGCACCACCAACCACATCCTCACGAGCATGAGCGAGGCAGGCGGCTCCTACCAGGAGGCGCTGGCGGAGGCGCAGCGGCTCGGCTACGCCGAGGCGGACCCCACCGCGGACGTGGGAGGCCACGACGCGGCGGCCAAGTGCGCCATCCTCGCGTCGCTGGCGTTCGACACCCGCATCGTGGCCGCCGACGTGTTCCGCGAAGGCATCACCGCGGTCACCGCCACCGACATACGGGTCGCTGCACGCTTGGGTTATGTCATCAAGCTGCTCGCCATCGCCAGCGAGGTCGAGGGACAGGTGGCCGTGCGCGTCCACCCCGCGTTCGTGCCACGCGCCCACCCCCTGGCGGCCGTGCGCGGCAGCTTCAACGCGATCTTCGTCGAGGCCGACCACGCCGGCGAGCTGATGTTCTACGGCCGGGGAGCGGGATCCGCCCCGACCGGCTCGGCGGTGGTCGGTGACATCATCCACGTGGCACGGCACCTGCTGCAGGAGTCGCGCGGCCCGCGCGAGTCCAGCCACCGACCCAAGGGCATCCGGCCGATCGGCGAGCTGGCCACCCAGTACTACGTCCTGCTCGACGTGGAGGACCGTCCCGGCGTGCTGGCCGCGGTGGCCACCGTGTTCGGCTCGCACCACGTGTCGATCGGCCAGGTGTGGCAGGAGGGGCACGGCGACACCGCCCAGCTGGTGCTTGTCACCCACCGAGCACGGGAACGCGACCTGCAGGGCGTGGTGGCGGACCTGCGCCGCGAACCGGCGGTCCGGGCGGTCGCCAGCGTGCTGCGCGTGGAGTCCGAGGCGCTGGGATGAACGCGCCGGAGCCCGGCGGTCGGGCGCAGCTCTGGCGGGGGGTCATCGCGGAGTACCGCGACCGCATGCCGGTCACGGCCGCCACCCCGGTGATCACCCTGCAAGAGGGCGGGACCCCGCTCATCTTCTCCGAGCGGCTCAGCGAACGGACCGGCACGCAGGTCTACCTCAAGTACGAGGGGGCCAATCCGACGGGCTCCTTCAAGGATCGGGGTATGACCCTCGCCATCAGCAAGGCGGTGGAGGAGGGCGCCAAGGCGGTGATCTGCGCCTCCACGGGCAACACCTCAGCGTCGGCAGCGGCGTACGCGGCCAAGGCCGGTCTGGTCTGCGGTGTGCTCGTGCCCAGGGGCAAGATCGCGCTGGGCAAGCTCGCGCAGGCGCTGGTCCACGGGGCCCGGGTGCTGCAGATCGACGGCAACTTCGATGCGGCGCTGGAGATCTGCCGCACGCTCGACGAGAAGTACCCGGTGCAGCTGGTGAACAGCCTCAACCGCTACCGCATCGACGGGCAGCGCACCGGCGCGTGGGAGGTCTGCGATCAGCTGGGACGCGCGCCCGACGTCCACTGCATCCCCGTCGGCAACGCCGGAAACATCACCGCCTACTGGCGTGGCTACCGCGAGTACCACACCGACGGGATGATCGACGCTCTGCCGGCCATGCGCGGCTTCCAGGCCGCCGGGGCCGCCCCGATCGTGCGAGGGTCCCCCGTCGCCAACCCCCAGACCATCGCCACCGCGATCCGCATCGGCAACCCCGCGTCGTGGCGGCAGGCGGTCGAAGCAGCCGGGGACTCGGGCGGCTCCATTCAGGCGGTCACGGACCGCGACATCCTGCGCGCCTACCGGATGCTGGCCAGGGAAGGGGTGTTCGTCGAGATCGCGTCCGCCGCGTCGGTCGCCGGACTGCTGCAGCTGCACGACGCCGACGAGCTGGAGGCCGGCCGGACCGTGGTCTGCATCCTCACCGGCCACGGGCTCAAGGACCCCGACTGGGCGATCGCCGGGGCGGCGCAGCCGCCGGTGATCCCGGCGGATGTGGACCACGCCGCCGAGCAGCTGGACCTGGCGTGAGGGAAGGGCGGGCTCAGCCGCAGCTGCGCGCGCTGACCGGCCTGCTGAGCCGCAACGCCGACTTCCGCCGACTGTTCCTCGCCACCGTGGTGTCGTTCCTGGGCGACTGGTTCTCGTTCGTGGCGGTCAGTGCCCTCGTCACCGAGGTGACCGGGGGCGCCGG
>DASZZX010000143.1:0-1508 GCA_036260415.1 Nitriliruptorales bacterium | reverse complement strand
GAGGAACTTGTGCGCCACGTTCGTGCCGGGGAGGAATGGCACGGTGGCTGGGGTGACGGCCAGTCCGCCGCTGAGGGCCACTAGTAGATTGTCGCAGCTTATTTTTGCTGTGTGGTTGGGTAGAGGTGGCGCAGTTTCACGCGGGCGTCGTCGGTGGTGAAGTGCCAGTCGACTTGGCGCTGGTCGCTGTTGGTCTGCTGCTGCCAGGCGGCGAGTTCGGCGTTGAGTACGGCGAGGTCGTCGATGCGGCGGTTAAGGCACTGGCGGGTGAGCGCGGAGAGCTCGATCTCGGCGATGTTGAGCCAGGAGCCGTGTTTGGGGGTGTGGTGGATCTCCAGGCGCTGTGCCAGCGCGAAGGCTTTCTCCGGGTCGAACGCTTCATAGAGCGAGGCGATGGAGTGGGTGTTGAGGTTGTCCATCACCAGCACGACCGTGGCGGCTTCGGGATAGTCCACGGTCAGCAGGTGTTCGACCTGGCGCGCCCAGTCGACCTTGGTCCGGCGGGGCTGGGCATCCACGCGTCGCCATCCGCGCAGCGGTTCAACCCAGCAGAAGATCGAGCAGGTCCCCGAGCGGACGTACTCGTTGTCCTCGCGGCCGTCACGGCCGGGCCGCGGGGGAAGCGGATCACGGACGTGGCCGAGCAACTGGTACGGCTTCTCGTCCATGCATACCACCGGACGCTCCGGGTCGCAGGGGCGGCGGTAGACCGCCAGAACGTCTTCCATCGCCGCGGCGAAGGCCGCATTCGCGGCGGGCGGGATGGTCCAGCACTTCTTCAGGTGAGGACGCAGTTCCGTTTTTTTAAGACCCGGCCGATCGTGGAGTGGTCCAGATTCGGGATGTCCTCGATCAACGCCACGTGCCTCTCCAGCAGGCGCAGCGACCACCGTGCGTGACCCTTGGGCGGCGTCGAGCAGGCCAGCGCGATCAGCCTCGCCTCGACCTCACCGGTCACCGGGGAGGGCACCGGGGGGCAGGCGCGTCCCTTCCGGCCGACCGTGGCCCACACATCGCCGCCAGTCTCCGCGTACCGCTTCGAGATAAGACGGACCGACTCGCACGACACCCCGACCCGGTCCGCGATCACCGCCCGCGGATCGACCTCGCCGACCGACGTATCCAGCGCGAGCAACACCCGCGCCCGTCTGACCATCGACGCGCTACGGACTCCCGTCGTGGTCACCCGCACCAACGCCTGACGATCCTCAGCACTCAAGGCAACCGGATACTTCTTCTGCGACGACATGGCACCCCCGCCCGGCCGAAGTGAAGCGACGAGGGGAGACTGCCCGCCGTCAACTCCACCAATCAGAGCCACACTTAGCCGCGACAATCTACTAGGCGTCGATGGGGTCGGACTTGCCGTTGTCCCGCCTCGCCTTGCGGTCTGGCCGGTCAACCTCGACGACGGTGATGCTGTTCGCGGTGAGGAACCGGGCGATCTCGGCTCCGTAGGCACCGGTTCCCTCGATCCCGACGGCAAGGACGTCACCATGGGCCTGGAG
>DASZZX010000142.1:0-4974 GCA_036260415.1 Nitriliruptorales bacterium | reverse complement strand
CTCACAGCCGGTCCCTCGGGGACAGGCGACGGTGGGCCTCCCGGGCCCGCTCGTCGGCAGCAGACGCCGCGTAGCGGGACACCATGGCGCGGGACCTCCAGCCGGCCAGGCGCATCAGATCGCCCTCGGCGCCGCCGTGTGCCAGCCAGGCGTGCGCCCACGAGTGTCTGAGCTGATGGGGGTGGACCGGGCCTATGCCGGCCTGGGTGCCCCGCCGTTCCACCATCTGTGCAACACCCGAGTCGGTGAGCCTCCACGACCCGTCCCGGTTAGGTTTGGAGGACAGCCACAGCCACGTTTCGCGGGCGGCCTGGTGGCGAGCTCTCGCTCTCAGGTAGCGATCCAGGTCGCGCCCGGTGGTCGGTCCGAAGGGTGCTGCCCTCCCGCGGCGACCCTTGCCCAAGACGTGGGCGACCTCCAGGTGCAAGTCCAGATCGTCAATCGAGAGTCGGGCGAGCTCTGCGCGTCTCAGCCCGGCATCCACGAACAGGGACAGGATGGCCCGGTCCCGGCGGTCCTGGAAGGTCTTGCCGGCGCAGCAGGCGAAAAGTGCCCGAAGCTGGTCGTCGGTGAGGACGGGGACGGGCTGCTCGGGGACTTGCGGCGGCTTCATCCGCTCCATCGGTGAGCGCTCGATCTCGCCCTCGTCCACGAGGAAGGCGAAGAACTGCCGTAGAGCTCGGTAGCGGTTGTTCGCAGTGGCAGGCTTCCAGAGCTCCAACAGGTGGGCGACGAAGGACTCGACGTGCTCGCGGCGCAGCGAGCTCACGTCTACGGGCATGCCCCGCTGCTCGAGGAAGTCGGCCAGCTGCCCGACGGCCTCCAAGTATCCCTGAATCGTGCGGGGGGACTTGTTGGTGGCCCGCAGGTGGCGTTCGAACGGGCCGACCAGTCCACGTACGGACGAAAGCCAGGACGCATCGACACTCACCGCGACTCCGAAGGCAGAGACTCACCGTCAAGGCAGATACTATCGTATCGCTGTGCTCGGGGGCGGTGGGTGGACCAGACTGGCGTTTCCGCTGGTCAGCGGCATGTGGTGGACCCGATCGGATTCGAACCGACGACTTCCTGCTTGCAAACCATCCACCTCTCACCGCCATGCTCACCTGCGTAGACGCTGGTCAGAGTCGCTCCGAACCCCGACAGTTATCGTCTGTCAGTCCTCGTCGTCGTCGGTCGCAGGGCCACCCCAGCGGTGACGGCGCAGATGGGCCGTGCGGGCACGGTGGCAGGGCGAACATTCGCGGCCCAGCACCGTGCCGTCGGCCAGCCTGGACACTATGACCCGCTCACCGCCGCCGCAGCGGTCGCAGCAGTCCGCCGACGCCGGGTATGCGGACGGCAGGGCGGCCACCGTCTAGGCCAGCCCGAGGGCCCGCAGTGCAGAAGACTGTCCGTTGGCCCTGGCGTAGTCACGCAGGGCACGCTGCACGACGGCGATCAGCTGCCTCCGGTCACCCACATAGTTGGGGAAGCTGAAGTTGAAGTGCTGAACGACGGTCGCCCCACCGCCGGTGGCGGCCATGCCGATGGCGGCGCGGCCCATCCCCCCACGGCCGCCGATCATCTCGACCAGGCGGCGGGGGATCACCATCTCCCCCGCATGCGCGAGCATCGGGACGGCCTGACCTGGACGGCCCGGGACGATCCCCCCATGCTGTCCGACTGGAACGGTGCCGCGCATGCGACCCGTACCGCGGGTTACCGTCGGCCCTTCGGCGCGGATCTCAACGGCGACCACGCGGGGGATGCTTGCCAACTCGTTCCGCACCCTGCGGATCTCCGCCATGGCCTGCTCGGCGTGGGTCACGACGAACGTGTCCACCCGGTCGATGATCGCGTCCAACTCGCTGTTGATGCGGGAACGGGTCGCGCCCACGTCCTCCCGGGCGTTGCGAAGGGACACGCCCAGCGGTGTGACCCAGCCTGCCGCAGCGGCGGCCAGGGTGAGGAACGATTCGGCGGACAGCAGCACGCCGTTGACGAGGCCCCGCAGGATGGTGAGCAGCCCGGAGATGGTCGCCCCGAGGGTCACCCCGAGGACGTCGATCAAGATGTCCACCCTTTGGCGGAACTCGTCGGAGCGCTGATAGGCGGCGTAGAGGCCGGCGCCTAGCAAGACCAGCGCTGAGACGGCCAAAACGACCGGGTTCGTGGCAAGCCCCCAAAGCGCCGCCCCGAGGGCGATAACCGCCGGTGTGGTGGAGATGGTCAGCACGGACGCTACGGCGGACAGTCCGAGCGCGACCGGTCCGAGAGCGACGGCCAGACCGGCGGCGATCAGGGCAAGGTTCTGAGCCTCGGGTGACAGGTTGGCGAACCTGTCGAGCACCTGCCCGGTAATGTCCAGCAGCCGCTGTTTGACCGGGATCAGCTTGGTGCCGATCTCGATCTGCAGGTCGTCCAGTGCCTGCTGCTGCTCCCGGGTGCGGTTGTTCACGTCCCCGGCGGTGCGGGCATAGTCCCCCTCGACGCGCATCAGCCCTTCGGTGATCAGAGCGACCCTGGCGGCGGCCTTCTCCTGGTCGGTGAGGTCGGCGGCCCGCTGCTTGCCCGTCTGCAGCAACGCCTTCTTGTTGACGTCCTCCTCCTTCAGGAACACGTTGAGTTTCTCCAACTGCTCGTACTCGCCTCGCAGCCCGGCGGTGATCGCCTCCTGCACCTCTTGGTGGGGTAGGTCGTAGAAGCTGGCGGCGTCGGCGGACAGCTGCACCCACCGCTGCGACTGCTCGACCGCAGCCTTGGTGGTCATGCCTTGGGCTGTGAGGATCGACGTGAACGTGCCCACCATGTCCACGCCCAGCTGCTTGCCAATGCCGTGTGTTTTGAGCAGCGAGTCGGCCCAGGCGACCGTCTCGTCGGCCAGCGGCCCTGTGAGCACACGCAGCCTGTTCACCGCGTCCCCGTAGGAGGCCGCCTTGTTGGTCGCGTCGTTCAAAAAGCCGACAATCGGGGCGGACACGAAGGCGGTCAGGGCACCACCGGCCACGGCCAGCTTGTTGCGCACCCCCTCCATGCGGTCACGGAACCTGTCCAGCTTGCCGCCGGTCTGGTCGGCCGCACCGGCCACGTTTTTGAAGGCGCGGACGGCACTGTCAGCCTGTCCGACCACCTCGATCGTGATTTTGCGGCTGCTTCCGACGGCCATGTCAGCGTCTCCGTCTCGCCTGCTGCTCGGCCTCGGCGGCCGCCTTCTCCTCGGCCCTGCGGTGCTCGTCCATTTGCAGCAGGTATTCGCCCAGCTCGTCGGCGGTGAAGTCCTCCTCCACCTGCCGCGGCGTCACCCCGTAGAAGCGTGTGATGGCGGGCATGGCCTTCAGGAGCTGGCCTCGGAAGTCGAGGCCGTCGTAGGAGGGTCGCCGTTCCGTTCGGAGGCGTTGAACGCCTCGACCTGCTCGACCGTGTCCCACGACAGCTCGTCGGCCACCTTCTGATATGGCAGGGAACGCTCCCCGGCCTTCCGACGGGACAGCCACACCACACCGGCCACCACGTCCAGGTCGATCGAACCGGAGGTGATCGCCTCGAGTAGGGACACGCCGACCTGGGCCCGGAACAGACGGGCGTCCGAGCCGGTCACCCCTCCGAGGCGTACCGTGTGCTCCCCGTCCACCAGTTTGACGGTCAGGGCTAGGTCGCTTGCCTCACGCATGCTGCTCCTCCTGGCGGCAGTGGCAGTGGCAGCAGTGCCCGCGGGTCGCGGTCAGCGCAGCAGGCGGCAGTTTCGGCCACGGTTCCGGCGGCGCTGCGGCGGCCTGCTCTGCGGCTTGGCGGAACGCCTCAGACACCGCCTCAGGGTTGACTACCACGATCCTTGGAGACTCGATCTGCATGGTTCGGCTCCTGTTCGGTTAGTCGGGGCGCCGGCGATGGCCGGACCTAGTAGACATCACCGGTCACCCCGACGGCTTGGTGGTGCGGGGCGGCGCACCTGCGGCCACCCGGGGTAAAGGGGTGTTGGCACGCCAACCGCAGGCGGTCCACCGCCGCCCCGCAACCACGTCTACGACTCCTCTGGAAACACATCCGAGTAGGCGACCCTGCCGGCGTCCCGGTAGGCGTCCGGGACGCGGTGCCCCTCGGCGATCTGCACGTAGCTGACGGTGTCCCCGTCCTTCGCACGGACGACGAGGAGACGCTGACTGGCCACAAGGTGGCCGCCGTCCCCCTCCCGGACCAGATCGGAACGCTTCGCCATGTCGGCTCCTTCGATTACGGACGGACGCCGGTCAGCACCTCGAACGCTTCGGCTCGGCGGATACCCACGTCTCCGCGGAACCAGGCGACCAGGCCGACCTGGCCGACGTCGGCGTAGCGCTCGCGCAGCGGCGTGATCACGAGGTCGGTGCGGACCCCGAGCACGGCTTGCGAGAAGTCGCCCACGTACACCTCGCTCGCGTCCGTGCTGGTGCCTACCGTCAGGTTGACTGGGATCTGCGTGCTCTGGAACTTGGGCACGTTCGCAACGATCCCCGGGGCCACCAGCGGCTGATCTGTGGTGTCGGTCAGCCCGCCGAACGTGCGGCCCGTGCGGGGGTGCCAGACGATCGCGCCAGCGTCCTCGTCCTCGTCCTCCACGCGGCCGATCGCGCTGATCAGGTTCGCGTATGTGGGTGTCGCCCCGTTGGTCCCCAGGCTGGTCACGGTCACCCCGGAGGCGTTGCGGATGCCCGTCGGCTCGCCGCCAGTGCCGCTGCCACGCAGCACCACACGGTCGATCTCCAACGCGTACGCCTTGGCCAGCAGGTCGCGGACCAGCTCGTCCATCCCCTGCGCGTCCTCCATGACCTCGCGGGACGCGCGGACGATGGTGGCCAGGCTCTTCGCCGTCAGGGTCATCGCGCCGAAGGTCGGCTCGGACTCGGTGATCGTCGCGTTTTCCAGCCGCCAGTTCGGATCGGGGTCGGTGAGCACCTTCGCAATGTCAACTTCTTGGCTGCGCATCTCAAAGGTGCGGACACCGGCCTGGAT
>DASZZX010000141.1:0-2461 GCA_036260415.1 Nitriliruptorales bacterium | reverse complement strand
CCCCCCCCCCCACGTCCCGTACGGTCGCTGCAGAGACGTCGGGAGGTCCGATGCCCGTCGACCTGGACGCGCCCCGCGAGATCAAGCAGGCGTACGCGCACGGTCACGACCGGCCGCTGGCGTCGTACGCGGTCATCGACGCGGTCTACGTCGCGCTGCTGGCGGTCCTGGGGACGGCGATCGCGCGGCGTGGTCGCCTGCCGGAGCGGTTCGAGGCACGCGACCTCGCGCTGGTCGGGGTGGCTACGCACAAGCTCAGCCGCCTGCTGGGCAAGCACCCGGTGACCAGCCCGCTGCGGGCCCCCTTCACGCGTTTCACGGGCACGGCCGGCCCGGCCGAGTTGCAGGAGGAGGTGCGGGGCACCGGCCCGCGTCACGCCATCGGCGAGCTGGTGAGCTGCCCGTTCTGCCTGGCGCAGTGGGTGGCGACCGGCTTCGTGTTCGGCCTCGCCGCAGCCCCGCGCGCCACCCGGCTGGTCGCCGCCATCCTCACCACCACCGCCACGGCCGACCTGCTGCATTTCGCCCACGCACGCGTCGCTCCCGACGCCTGACCTCCACAACCAGGACGCGCAGCAGCCGGCGATCACGACGCGCAGCCGAGCCGTCGTGTCGGATGCTGCGCCCGGCAGCACGGCGGCTACCGTGACCTGGGTGTCAGGCTCCCATCGCATGGTCGGACCGCACGACGGCGCCGTCGCTGAGGCGACGCGTCGCAGGGGTCGGCCCGGTCGCACGCCGGTCACGCGTCCGCGGCAGAGCGGTCGGTCCGCGACCGAGCCGAGCGGGAGGGGGTCCGTGCCCATCGAGCACGGCCCTTGAGGTCAGCGGGCGTCGCTGCCGTGGCCTGCCTGCTCCTGGTCGCCTGCCCCGACGACCCCTCCCAACGCGCACCCGAAGCAGCGGACGACGGGATCCAGCTCACCGGCACCCTCGGTGGCAGCCAGGCGCACGTCTCCGACGGTGAGCCGGAGGTCGTGCTGGGCGACTGCGACCCAAACGACGGCATCGATCGCGACCTCTGCATCAGCACGTTCACCATCGACGGCGCTCCCCTCACGCTGGTCGTGGAGGACCCAGACCGGCTCGCGGGAGGCACCCGGGTGGCGGTGGTCCACCCGGGCGGACTGGACTGCCTTCCCCACTGCGACGACGTCACCGGCGGGGCGGTGGTGGAGCTGCGCCGTGGGGTCGAACGCCGCCACGTGCGCTCCGGGCACATGACGGTGCGCGAGTGGGGTCCGCGTTACGCCGTGGCGTTCCTGCTGCGGACCGACGGGGGGCGCGTCTCGGGCAGCTTCAACGTCCGTCCCCGCGGGTGGTGATGGCCGGACGGCTCGCCCGCCGGACAGGTCGCGCACGCGTCACGCGGGTGACGGCGACGCTCATCTTCAGCACCGGCCACGTCGTCGTCGATGCGGGCGACGCCGACGCGTCGCAGTCCGAACCGGCCACGTCGTCGATGCGCGTGACGCCGACGCTCATCTTCCGAACAGGCCGCGCAGGCGTCCAGGCAGCCCTCGCCGCCCGCCGGGACGGAAGACGGCACCGTCGGTGGGCTCGAACGGCTCGTCGCTCGACACGGCGTCGGCGGGGACGTCCGGGGGGCTGGCGCTGGCGAGCACGACCAGCGGATCGGCGGTGCGGTTGTCGATGCCGTGCGCGACCCCGGCCGTGACCAGGATGGCTCCCAGCGGCCCCAGGCCCAGCTCGCCCTCATCGGTCACGAACCACGCGTTGCCGCCGAGCACCGTGTAGGCGACGTCCGCCTCCTCGTAGAGCAGCGCGCCGGTGGACTGTCGTGGCTGCAGGCACCACAGGTCCACGGCGAGCACCTCGGTCGCCAGCACCCGGACCCGCACCGGTCGGTCGGGGTGGAAGGAGGCGTAGTCGCGCAGGTCGACCGGCTGGACCGCGGCCGCCGCCCGCGCTGGCTGGTGGGTCATCTGCCCGGCCAGCGTAGACGCCGCTGGGCACACCGGCCGCGCTCGGGACCCGAAGGCGGGCGCCCCAACGGTTCGGCAGCCGCCGCCCGGTCGATCCGCGGGCCGGCCACCTGCGGCGGTCCGCCCCGCGCACGGTTGGTTACCCTGCGGCCCCGTCCAGCGAGGAGGATCCGTGCCGTCGTTCGAGGTCGCCAGGGGCGCGCTGCACGTGCAGGACGTCGAGGCGATCGCTCTCCCGGCGCTCGCCGCACCGGAGCTGGCCGACGAGGAGGCGCGACGCGACGCCGTCCCGCCCTCGCCGATCCTCGGCCCCGGCGCGCAGGACCTCGGTGACGCCCTGGGCATCGACCTGGACGCCGAACTGCGCGCCCTGCGCTTCGACGGGACGGTGGGCAGCGTGGCGCGCATCCCCACGCGCGGTGCCGTGCCCGCCGCGCTGGTCCTGGTGGTCGGTGCCGGCAAGGCGGAGGACCTGGACGCGGACGTGGTGCGGCGTGCCGGGGCGGGGCGGGGGG
>DASZZX010000140.1:0-6839 GCA_036260415.1 Nitriliruptorales bacterium | reverse complement strand
GTCCTGCGGTCGTCGTGGCGGCCTCAGAGCATGCGCCCCGCCAGAGTGGTCGAGTGACCCCCCACCGGAACTCCGCGCCGGCGGGGTGGCGACCTGCGCCACACTGCGCTCGGGCGACGCGACCGGCCTGCCCGGAGGGTCGCGCAGCGCAGCGGCCAACGCGGCCACGGTCTGGGCGTGCCCCCTCGCCACGGGCGGACCGTGGGGCAGCGCTGCGGCGTCGTCCGCATCGCTGAGCCGCCGCAGCACCCGTTCGTCGTGCAGCGACCAACCGTGGGGCTGACGGGTGCGGTCCGCGTGCGCGGTGCACAGCTCGTAGCAGCCAGGCGAACGCTCGCTGTCCAGCGGCCGGAGCCAGACGGAACGGGTGGCGTAGTCGAAGGCCAGTGTGGCAGCAGCGGCAGAGGGACATCCGGGGCGTGCGCACCCCCGGACCCCCGCCGGCACCAGCGGCCGGATCCGACTCGATCCGCCACGCGCCAGGGAACCGGTCTCGTTCACGGGCGCAGACGCTAGATGACAGCCGTGTGCTTCGCCAGCAGGCGCACCCGTTGCCGCACGTCGGGGGCTGGCTCGTGAGCGGGAGGGGGCGGCGCCGATCGCCTCTCGACGGCCCGCGACACCCCGTCGCGGGTGTCTTAGGTGCCGCCTCGGGTTACCCAGGACGATGTTGTGATCCCTCGGCCGCACGGATCGCGGCCGGCCGTGCCGCCCTGTCGAACAGTCCGGAGAGGGACCACGGAACTGGCCGTTCGCCCCGTTCGGGGCGCCGCGGACACCGACAACGACCGCGTGGGCACGGAGAAGTGTCGTCCCGAGCGACTTCCGCTCTCGCGGTCAGCCTCTCGGGACGACCTCAACAGGGTACCACGCGTGGCCGGCGACTGTCAACCACCACGGCCCCCGGTCGCGGCGTACCCTCGCCGGGGATGGATGATCGTCACGCTCGTCACCGTCGCGCCGACGCCGACCGCCGGCGTCGCCCCAGCGACGGCTTCAGGGTGGCGGACCGGGGACGGTTCGGACGCCTGGTGGACGCGGCCCTCGATGATCTGCCCCGCGGTCTGTTGTCGTACGTGGAGAACGTCCAGATCGTGGTGGAAGACATGCCCCCGGCCGACGTCCTCGGCCGTGGCGACGAGGTGCTGCTGGGCCTGTACCAGGGTGTGCCGCGCACCGACCGCGCGGGGGATCCCGCCGTGTTGCCCGACCGCATCACGCTCTACCGCCGGCCGATCGAGGCGCGCGTCGCCAACAAGGAGGAGCTGGCCGCGCTCGTTCGCGAGGTCGTGGTGCACGAGCTCGCGCACCACTTCGGGATCGACGACGATCGGCTGGACGAACTCGGTTGGTGAGCCGCTCAGGGGGCGGGCGCGGCCGTCGCCGTCGGTTGGGGTGCCTCGCCGGTGGGCGACGGCTCCTCCACCGACCGCGGGGTCGGCGGGGTGGTCACGACCGGGGACGGGCTGGGTGAGGGGGTCGTGGCCGGACCGAGGTCGGTCCCCAGCCGCTGTGGCAGGCCGGGCGCGAACTCCACCGGTGCCACGGGCCTGCCGCCGGTCCATGTCCAGCTCGGGACGCCCGGGTGCGCCACCAGCCCGAGGGGTGTGGCGCGGTTGAAGGTGTGCACTCCCGCCACCACTCCGCTGCCCTGTGAGGTCACGAAGATGGTGTGCTGGTCGAGGGCCTCCGTGGCGCCGCTCAGGTCGATGTCCACCGCGGTCCCCGGCGGGACGCCGACCGCCTGCAGCTCCTCGGGCGCCAGTGTGGCGGTGGCATCGACGATCTGCACCTGAGCCGTGGCGGGCTGCGCGGTCGGGTTCACGAGGTGGAGGACCTCGGTGCGTCCACCGCCCGGACCGGTCGGGATGGTCCACGAGGTGTCCGCCCGCGGTTCGCCCAACTGCACCGCGTGACCCGAGCGCTCGCCGCTGGGGGTGCGGATCTGGGTCGCGCCGGAGACCACGACCGGGACGCCGTTCACCGAGGTCACCGTCGCCGCCCCGCCGCCCACGTCCTCGGGCAGCACGCCCCGCAGGTCCACCCGGCGCACCGCGCCCGCGGGGACGTCGATCTCCTCCAGGCCCTCGGGGGGCACGCCTCCCGCCCCGGTGTGGACGGTCACGGTCACGGACGCCGGGCGTTCACCCGGGTTGGTCACCCACAGCCAGGAGGTCGCTCCGGCCCCCTGGAACCAGGGGATCGTCCACGCGTCACGCGGGGCCGGAGCGAGGCGCACGAGGGTCACCCCCTCGATCCCGCCCACGGCCGCGTCGAGGCTCTGCCAGGCCTCGGCCACCACCCGACCGGCCCGGACCCGCACGACCGCCCCCAGGTCGGCGACCTCGGGAGCGTGGCGGTTGAGGTCGACCACCTGGACCGACCGGGCTTGTACGGTGACGTTCTTGAGCAGCTGCGGACGTTCCACGCCCTCGGGGCTGAGCAGCTCGACCGAGATGGCCGCGTCGGTCTCGAAGGGGTTGGCCAGGACGATCCGCGCCTGCGCCGCATCGACCGTCGTCACACCCGGCAGGAACCAGGTCACGCTGGGCTCGGAGGTGCACGGCCCCTCGACGGGGCCGGATGGCTCGCCGGCCACTCCCCGCAGCCACAGCCGTGACACGGCCACAGGGGACTGCCACCAGCGCACGGCGACCCCCAGCTGCTCGTGTCCCCCCGGGACCCCCCGCACCGTCATCGCCCCGGGGAAGAGGTCGCTCTCCTCCCCACGCTGGGCTTGGCCGCCGTCGAACGTGTCGATCCGCACAGCTCCGCCGGCAGGAACGCTCGGAGGGGCTGCAGCCGCGACGAACATCGCATCGCCCTCGGCCGTGTCCCCGACCGCGCAGTACCAGGCGCCCGACACGGCCTGATCCGCCACCCCGGGGCTGGGGGCCGCCACGTCGGCCGGGGGTGCGACCAGGTCGAGCACCGCCCCCGCCACCGCCGCCACCACCACCAGGCCGAGCGCCAGCAGCGTGGAGGTGACGGTCCGCATGGCCGCGGCCGGTGCCGGCCAGCGTCTCACGACCGCTCCTCCGCGAAGCCGGGCGGGCGCAGGAGCAGCGACACCGCCAGCAGCGCGAACAGCGACTGGATCGTCACCGCCGCGGTGCGCCGGCCCTGGCGGGCGAAGGTGACCGTCACACGCTCCGCGGCGTCGGGCACGAGGAACCGTATGAGACCGAAGTGGGGGCGTGCCTCGAGGGGTGCCCCGTCGGCCTCGGCGCGCCAGCCGGGATGCTCGGCCTCCGCGAGCAGGATGGCGCCATCGGACGGGACGCTGCCCTCGAACACGTCGTCCTCCGCCACCCGCAGGCCGAGCGGCTGGGCGTCCGGCGGCACCTCGCCCCGCCGCGCCACGGACGCGGCGACGCCCGGCGGCACGTAGGCGGCCCGCGGCAGCCACCGCCGCACGCTGTAGACCAGCCCCTGTTCCAGCGGTTGAGGTTCGAGGTCGGCCTGCTGGGCGAGCGCGCCCTCCAGCGCGGGCGAACGACCGCCTTCCGGCACGTGGACGTAGCGCACGTTGGCGAGTCCCAGCCGTGAGGCGGCTGCAGGGCTCACCCCGGCGGCGATGTCGCGGATGCTCGAGCCGACCAGGTCGATCAGGTCGTCGGGGTGGGGGACGCCGTACCGCAGCATGGTGGGCCCCTGCGACCCGGTCAGGTCCCAGCGGACCAGGCCGTCCTCGTCGCTGACGACAAGCACCCGGTAGGGACCGACGGCGTCGTCGGTCCCGATGAACGCGGGCAGCGCCTGGGTACCGACGGTGAACGCCCCCCACGGGTCGGTGACCAGGTAGGCGGCGGCGCCGACGCCACCGAGCCCGACGACCGTGCCCGTCGAGACCGACAGGATCTGGCGCCAGCCGAACGCGTGCACGGTCAACTCCTCGCCCGCGGTCGCGAAAGCGGTGGCCAGCAGCCCCGCGTACGCGAGCGCGGCGAGCAGCAGCACCAGCCCCGGCCAGGCGAGGGCGGCCGCCCCGGCACGTCCCAGTCCCCATGCGGCCAGCACCGACAGCAGGACGGTCGCCCACAGCACCCCCACGGTCGACGGGCGCCGGGGGAAACCGATCAGGAGGCCCAGCAGACCTGCCGCCGGGAACGCGATGCCGACCCACGCTCCAGGGAAGCCGGCGAGGTCGGGTGCCAGCAACAGCCACCGCAGGAACGGCGCGGGTGTGGCGCGCGGGTCCGTGAACCCGCCGAAGACCGGTGACCCGTGGGTGAGGAGGACCAGCGACCAGGGCAGCAGCAGCAGGAAGGCGCCAGCGGTCGCCGCCAGGATCCGTGCCGACGCGCCCCGTCGCGCGGCCGCGCTGACGGGCAAACCGTTGACCGCCACGAGGCCGACGACGGCCGCGAGCAGGATCCCCAGCGCGGCGGGAGGTTCGAACGCCACCAGCAGCGCCGCCAGGATCGCCGCCCCGGCGGTCGCGCGCCACGCCGTAACCGGGCGCGAGGCGGGGTCGGTGAGCCGTGCGCCGGCCAGGACCAGGCCGGGCAGCATGACGGCCACCGCGATCCCGCCGAGCCGACCGGTCGTCACGGCGGCGAGGACCGGGGGGCTCAGGGCGTACACGGTGGCGCCCACCACGCGAGGGAGCCGCTGGGGCGTCAGCACGACCCCAGCGCGCAGCGCGAGCAGCCACGCGACCGGCAGGCAACCGAACAGCAGCAGTCGAGGGGCCAGCCAGCTGTTGCCCAGGGCGGCCAGTCCCACCAGACCGAGCAGGGCCTGGGCCGGCGAGGCGGGCACGGCGGACCCCAGCCCGCCGACGTCGTTCCAGCCCGAGGCGTACGCCCGCAGGAAGCTCCGGGAGGTGTCGGGCCACGGGGCGAAGTCACCGCCCCGTAGGGCACCACCACCCAACAGCGGGATGGCGCTCACCAGGACCAGCAGGACCAGCACGGTCGCGGTGGCCAGGACCGGCTGACGGCGCACGGTCAGCGCCAACTGCTGGAGCGGGCCGCCCTCCTCCTCGGTGCGTTCGGCGGGGGGCGCGGGGATCGCGAAGTCGCCTCCGGAGACCACGTCGCCCAGTGCCTCCAGGTAGCCGCGCAGGCGCGGCGCCGTGCGCGCGAACAGGGGACGCAGCTCGCTGTCGGTGCGCACGCGCGCGGTCTGCACAGGAGCCCGCAGCCGCCAGGTGGCGCGCAGCTGGAGCACGTTCCACAGCCAGGCCCGCACGGTCTGCCATGCGTCGCGGAACCGGCGGGTGACCAGGAAACCGAGCAGGCGCGCCAGGCCGACCACCACGAAAAGCGGAACGGCCAGGGCCAGGCGTGCCGACCCGTAGCACTTCAGGAGGGTGGCGAGCGTGTTGCGCTCGGCGAGGTAGCGGGGTCCGACGGCCGCGGTCGTTCCTGCTCGCGCGTAGTTCGCGGCGGCGCGGACGTGACGGGCGACCGCGGCGGGCGCCACCTCGACGTCGTAGCCGGCGATCCACGCGCGCCAGCACAGGTCCAGGTCGTCCCGGAAGACGCGGTAGCGACGGTCGAGGCGGCCCAGCCGCTCGAAGACGTCCCGGCGCACGAGCATGCCCGCGGTCGACACGTACAGCACGGGTCGGGCCCGGTCACGTTGGCCCTGGTCGAGCTCGTCGGGCTCGAGACCCGGCTCGGGCCGGCCGGTCAGGTCGACGCTCATCCCGACCTGCTGCAGCAGCCGCGGGTCGTCGTGGCGCAGGAGCTTGGGACCGACCACCGCCAGTCGTGGATCCCCGGAGGCGTGGTCGACGAGGTGCCCCACGGCGTCGGGGTCGAGGATCACGTCATCGTGGACCAGGAGCAGCCAGCCGGCGTCCGAGGCCGCCGCGACCCCGCTGTCGAGGGCCATGCTCAGCGCGGCGGGGAATCCCAGGTCACGCTCGGCCACCAGCACCCGTTCGGGACCCAGCCGGTCCAGCAGCAGCCGGCGGGACCCGTCGCTGGAGCCGTTGTCGACCGCGATGATGTCGAGGGGGCGGTGGTCCTGCGCCTCGAGCGCGTCGAGGGTCTGGCCCAACCACGCCGCGCCGTCGTGCGACACGATGATCGCGAGCACCCGCGGACGGGGGTCCAGCGCTCTCCTCCGGGGCCGGTCCGAACGCCGACGCCCGCCGAGTCGGCGGGCGTCGCGAGCCGGAAGCTACCACAATCCCGCCGGCAACCCTGCCGGGCACTCGCCTCCCTGGGGTGGGTGTCGGACGGCCACGACGAGCCCCGACACGTGGCCCCTGTGGCCACGGAGGTGAGCGGTGGTCAGCAGGCCAGCCGCTTGAGGCGGCGGCGCTCGCGCTCGCTCATGCCCCCCCAGATGCCGAAGCGTTCGTCGTTGGCGAGGGCGTACTCGAGGCAGGCTTCGCGCACGTCGCAGGCCGCGCAGATCCGCTTAGCCTCGCGGGTCGAGCCGCCCTTCTCCGGGAAGAACGCCTCCGGATCGGCGTCCAGGCACCTCGCCTCGGCCATCCAGTTGATCTCCGGACCGACGCCCAGCTCCGTTCCCAACGCCGCCGCCATTGCTGCCACGGTGTGCTCCTCGTCCGCTCCCCGCTGCCCCCCTCAGCGCGCCAGGTCCGGAGCCCCCGTACCGACGTCGCTGTAATTACACACCGGTCATTCTGCGGGTGTGCGGCGTGGGCGTCAAGGGGCGGCCACGACGGGTTGTGGTGGACGATGGAGGGGACCCCCAGGGATGGGGGCCATCAGGACGGTGGAGCGGTGACGGCCCCCGCGGGGCGGGCGGGGGCGATCGGCTGGCGGCGCCCGGCGGGGCGGGGCGCGGGCAATCGGCTGGCGGCGCCCCGCGGGGCGGGGCGCGGGCAATCGGCTGGCGGCGCCCGGCGGGGCGGG
>DASZZX010000139.1:0-24422 GCA_036260415.1 Nitriliruptorales bacterium | reverse complement strand
CGTCCTGGGCGGCTGCATCGCCGTCGGGGAAGCGGCCACGAGCGCCGGGTTCGACGTCACCGTCCCGTTCGTGCCGGGGCGTACCGACGCCTCCCAGGAGCAGACCGACGTGGAGTCATTCGCCGTGCTCGAACCGACTGCCGACGGGTTCCGCAACTATCTCCGAGCCGGAGAGAAGCTGTCCCCGGAGACCCTGCTACTGGACCGGGCCAACCTGTTGACGCTGACCGCTCCCCAGATGACGGTTCTGATCGGCGGCATGCGGGCCCTGAACGCCAACTTCCGGCAATCTCAACACGGCGTCTTCACCGACCGGCCCGAGACGTTGACCAACGACTTCTTCGTGAACCTGCTCGACAGGAGCACGGAGTGGAAGGCATCCGTCTCGTCCGAGGACGTGTACGAGGGACGCGATCGCGCGACGGGCGAGGTCAGGTGGACCGCCACCGCCGTCGACCTCGTCTTCGGTTCGAACTCCCAGCTCCGAGCCATCTCGGAGGTCTACGCGTGCAATGACTCACACGAGAAGTTCGTGCGTGACTTCGTGGCCGCATGGGACAAAGTGATGAACCTCGATCGCTTCGACCTCGCCTAGTGCTACCGCGCCAGGCCGGAAAGGGGCACTTCGGCACGCCCGTACGAAGCGATGGGCCGTCGTCCACACCGCAAGGGTCACAGCCGCGAGACGTGTGGAAGCCGTCCGAACCTGCGGCTGCTCGGACTGACCGTCCGATTGGTGACCCTCACTGGACGGGTGGCGAGCTGGGCGGCGAGCCCGCGCGCGAAGCCGCGCATCAGCAGGTGATGGTTCCAGGCGAACAGCGGCCGGGCCACCGGGGCGAGCAGGTTCATCCACGTCTTCGTGGTCGACACGATCCACGTGCAGACCAACCGAGTCCCGACGTGGCTGTCGAACAGCTCCCAACGGCCCACCCCCGACGCTCACCGGCCGCACGCGCCTCGATGTGCGACGGGCGCTGCACTCGCACCACCTCGGTCTCAAAGGTGAGGCTGTGAAGCAGTCCGGTCCGGAACGTATAGCGGTGGCGCGCCCCGACACCGTTGGCTTCTCCACGGCCGAGCAGCTCCACCCGCTCCAGCCAACGCCACCACGATGCCCAGCCGGACGTGTCTTGCAGGACCTGCCAGACCTGCTCCCGGGACCGTGGCAGCTCGATGATGGTCACGAAGTGGTAGCGCGCCACGGCCATCCTGCCCGTCGTCCCCACCGTCCACCGGAGTCTTTCCGGTTCCCCCGGACGGTCCTGGTGCAGGGAGCGATCATGCCGCTACCGGGGCGGCGGTGCCGTGACGTCGGTCGAACTCGGCCGGAGACCGCATGCAGGTCGAGTGCCGACGCGCCGCGTCGAACCGGAGCCCACTGGAACGCGGGTACCGAGACACGACACTCGGTACAGACCGAGTCTGCTGGAGCTGCTGGGCCCGGACCACGAGGACGAGCCACCGCCCACGAGTCTCCGCGAGGCTCGGCCGAAACCCACGGATGGGTACACCTCGTCGAGCACGTTGACCCTTGGCCCTCAGCTCAGGATCGAGACACGTGCGCGTTCCGCCGCCACCACGTTGCCCTTGGCCCGTAAAGGGTCGATCGCCCGCCATGTGAGGGACGACGCCTCCTCAGCGCGACCCGCGGTGGCGACGATCCGTGCGAGGAGAGGTGGAGCTGCGCCAGGAGATCGAGCGATGGTCGCTGCCCACATCGAGTCGGCGCGGAATGTCCCTCGACTTCTCCACGACGTCGATCCAGATCTCCGGGTCTCCCACGGACGCCGTCTGCAACCCATCCGCCGGCCCTCGGGGCAGGAGTGCCCGTGGCCGTCATGCCTGCCATAGGCGCAGCTACAGAGCGGAGACCTCCAGGGTCGCCTCGCGGCCGAGGAACCGGCCGAGTTCCGAGGCTGCGATCTCCAGAGCACGAACCTCCCTTCGGCTCGGCTCCTCGTAGGCGACCACCTCGACCGCGACGAGAGCCTTCGAGATCCTGCGCCGCCAGTGGCCGGCCAGCTGACCATCCATCAGCACGACACCGCTCGGCAGCGAGCGGTCGCTCCAAGCCGCTCGTGAGGTCGCAGCGCGCGGATCGCCGAAGTAGCGCGATCCGCTGTACCCCACAACGAACTCGTCGTACGCCTGCAGGAGGTGTGCCGCCCCGACGGTCCATGCGTGCCCGTTGGTCGGTGTGGTCGACCAGAAGACGTGGTCCTCGATCGTGGCGCTGGCCACGTCGGATCCCAGTCCGTCCAACGCGTTCCTGATGTCGGCGACGGTCAAACCCGACCACCAGCGCAGGTCGCCCACGGTCGCGGGGCCGTGGCTGGTCAGGTAACGGCGGGCCAGTTCGACGAGCGCCTCATCCCGATCGAAGGCGCTGCCGGGAGCCACCCGCTCGTCGACCCGGGCGTACGTGGGCTGCGTGCCGCGGAGACCGCCGCTGCACATGACGCCCTCGAGTTCGCAGTCCATGAGGATGTAGGGCATCCGCTGCCCGGAGGTGTCGATCCCGGCGCTCTCCAGCAGGGCGGCGATCTCTTTCCTGGTGAGCTGATGGCCACCTGTCAGTTCGGAGGCGATCAGTTCTCGACATCGACCGAGCGTTCGCTCGTCGAGACCCAGCTCCTCGTACCGCCGCCGGTTGCGCTGCTGGACGCGTGGTCCGGTGAGCGCCAGCAACCACCTCAGATCCTCACCCGCCACGAAATGCCAGGTGGGTCTCAGGACGTGCGTGCGCACGATGGCACCCCGGGCGAGGGCGTCGTTCAGTTCCCGGTCGACGGTGGCGCCGGCTCGTCGCTGGCCGACCGACCACTTCGCCATGGTGAGGTCCTGAGCCTGCATCGCGCCGTGCCAGCGAACGACGTCCTCGGCCGCAGCGAACGGTCTCCCGGCCAACCCGGAGTTGCGCAACCTGTGGCGCTGGACATCTCGAGGCTCCATCGCCAGTCCGCGTAAGCTGTCGGTTCCGCGCCGCTCGAAGACGGTTCGAGGCCCCGTGCGATCGGGCGACGTGCTCGCGGGCCGCGCTAATCCACGAAGGGGCCTCGGAACACGGGAACCTCCCCGTAGGGCTTGCCTGCCATGAGCATGAAGCGCGTGCCTGGAGCGGCACCCGTGATGGTGAATTCCCCGCCCGGGCCGAGCAGGACGAGCTGGGCAGGTCCCGCCTGACGCTTGTTCGCCCCGAACGCGGCCTCGCCATCCAGCACGTGGGCGAAGCCCTGGAACTCCGGCGGCACCCGCGTCCTCATCTGACCGCCTTCGGGCAGTTCGACGTCGAGGATCAGCGCCGGCGTCCCCAGATGGATGGGGGAGCCCTCGCCGACCAGGACCCGAACGGTCGCGTCGCCCTCCTGCCGCACCGGGATCTGCTCCCGCTGCAGCACCTGCGCCCTCGGTTCCGATTGCTTGTCCGCGCGGGCGAGGTTCACCCAGAACAGCACGCCGCGGAACTCGGTGTCCACCCGGCCCTCCTCGACCTCGTCGGTTCCCACCGCCTCGGCGTGCCACACGCCCCGCCCCGCCCTCAACCACAGGAGCGAATCCTCGGAGAGACGTGCCCTCTCGATCGACCCTCCCGGCCCAGTGGTGTGGCCGGTGCTGACCGAGCCCTGAAGCACGTACCAGAGGTTGTCGAAGCCCCGGTGCGGATGCTTGGTGTCCTTGGCCGCCATCTCGGAGGGACGGAACCGGCCCTCGTGCACGAGGATGAACGGGTCCGTCCGTTCGTAGGAGGCTCCTGGCGACGGCACCGACTCCAGCACCGGCATGCCCATCACCCGGATCAGCGCAGCGTCCTCGACGAGGACCACCTCCCGCGATGCTGCCTCAACCGCCTGTTTCACGGTCACCATCTCCTGTTGAGATTCGACCACCATGACAACGACGCCCCGGCCGCTTCCATTCCCGTAGTGACCTCAAACATAGTAGTTACTACACTAGAACTATCGACGGGCGAGAGGCGACGGCGACGTGCCAGCGTCAGCGCAGAGGGCAGGGCGTCCGCGGCGGCGGTCCGACGAGGCGTGTCTACGCGGCGACGCGGCGCTGCAGCGGGCGTTCGAACTGCTCGGCAAACGGTGGACGGGTATCGTGCTCGGCACGCTCAGCGACGGTCCGTCAGGGTTCCGTGACCTCGCCCGGGACGTCGAGGGGATCGGCGACTCGATGCTGTCCGAGCGTCTCAGGGAGCTGACGCACGCCGGACTGGTCGCTCGCCGCGTCACGGAGGGACCACCGGTCTCCGTGACCTACGAGCTCACGGACGCCGGGCATGCTCTGCTGCCGGCGCTCGAACAGATCAGCCGGTGGGCCGAAGTGCACCTCCCGGCCGCGGCCCGCCAAGACGTGTGATCGGCCGATGGGCTCCATCTTCCGCAGGGCTAACCCCCACCTGTCGGGTCAGCCGCTACCCAGCGCTGCCGAATGGCGCCGGCCTCGCAGAGGTCAGTCGAGACGCGCGAGGAAGTCCAGCGTTCGCTCCATGACCAGACGCGCGGCCTCGGCGTCGTAGCCGTCGACAGACGGGTCCGTGAAGAGGTGGGCCTCGCCCTCGTACGTGAACAGTGCACCATCGGCGACGCTGGCCAGTTCCTGCATGATCGGGAGTTCGTCCCAGGGGTCGTCCATCATGACGTGCATCTGGAGCGGCACACCCTCGGGCCACGACTCCCCGAACTCGCTGACGGGGACAGCTGAGTGGTACAGCAGCGCCCCACGAGCGCCGGGGCGCTGCTGGGCCAGCCGCTGTGCTGGCATGACCCCCAGCGAGAAGCCGGCGTACACCAGCTCCTGCGGGAGGGATCCGGCCACCTCGACACCTCTCGCGATGATGGTGTCGAAGCCCAGCTCCTCGGCGTGGGCGACGCCCTCGTCGATCGTGCCGAAGGTGCGCCCGTCGTAGAGGTCGGGGGCGGTCACGACGTGGCCTGCGCGCCGCAGCTCGTCGGCGAAGGCCCGAACACCGTCGGTCTGCCCTTGAGCGTGGTGGAAGAGCAGCACCGAGGCCACGAGGTCTCCGCCCCAGTCCGGTCAGGAGCGCTCGATCTTAACCAGAGACCGCCTTCGCGGGCACGTTCCGCTCCTTCCCGGTCGACGAAGTTCGTGACCTCCGGTACCGAACTCGTCCGTCCGAGAACGAACACGGAACGCCTGGGACCCTACGTGAACCTGGCATCGAACAGGACCGTGCTCGCCGCGCCTTCACAGCCCCTGGGGCTCGTCGCATGTGAGCAACTGTGCGGGGCCGTCGTGTCGGCGTCGTTGGCTCGGCGGGCCTGGGATGCAGCGAGGGACGCCGAGCGAGAACCCGCCTACGCGGGCATCGGTCGACGTGCCGTGACGAGGTAGCGATCGACATCGGCCGAGTACGACGAGGTGGCGGGCACCAACCCCACCGCTTGGAGGTCCTCCGTGAGCGTTCCGTGCGTGAACGGCCAGAACGTGAGGCGCTGGCGAGTGATCTCGAGCTCCTCGCCCGCCACGACGACCACAGCGACCTCGAGGTGGTGCGGCGGCTTCCACGTTTCGGGGAGACCCCAGGCGCGAACCACCAGTCCTCAGCGACCGGCGCGGTGCGTCAGCCGGTCGTCGATCTCGAGGCCAGGGCGTTGCTCGCGTAGCCGCTCCCAGTTCCGTGACGTGATCGCGAGCAGTCCGCCGTCCCGAAGGACCGCGGCCATCTGCGCCAGCGCTGCCCGGCGCCCCGGCTGCCCATCCGCGTGTGTCAGCGAGTTGCCGACGCAGAACACGGCATCGAACGGACCTTCCACGACGCGGCTCAGGTCCTCCCAGGCACACACGACGGCTGTCAGCGCCACGCCGTACTGGTCGGCCAACGTCTGTGTTCGTTGGATCATCGCCTCGCTGGCATCCGATGCGAGGACGTCGAAGCCACGTGCGGCGAGTCCCACGGCGAGCTGGCCCGTCCCTGACGCGCAATCGAGGATCCGTCCACGTGGGGGAAGGATGCTGACCACTTGTTCGAACGCCGCGACCGCGCCGTCCGGCTGCAGCAGTGCGTCAGGCACGAGCCACTCGTAGACGGAGGAGAGCGCTTCGTACTCCACCATCGTCCTGGGCTCCCATCCGCTGCTGGCGCCACGTTCTCCGACCAGGACCGGACCGAGGCGACAACCGGTCGACACCAGCAGGCGACGAGGTCACCGGCAGCCTAGAAGCGGCCCCTGTCGCGTCCGCGTCGAGCAAAGGAACGTCGACCGACGCCTGCCACCCCAGCACGGAAGTGGGCCGTACGCGAGGTCGCCGCGTCCGTCGAAGCTGCGTCGGGCCGGGACCGCGACGATCACCCGACGGTGACCGCTGACGCTCCGTTCAAGCCGGCCGGATCCGAGACGACAGCGCGAGCAGGTTGCCTTCGGAGTCACGGAAGAACGTCATCCACTCCTCCTCACCCGCCGGTCCGAAGATGCCTTGGTCATCGCGGTGGATCCGGTGAGGCTCGTCCTCGAACGACACGCCCCGACGTCGCAGCTCGGTGCTCGCGGCGTGGATGTCATCGACCGCGAAGTAGATCACCGAGCCACCAGGTCCGGACCCACCGCCTTCCTCGAGCAGCAACCGTGTCCCTGACAGGTCGAAGAACGCGAGCGGCCCGAACCGGCCGAGCGGTGTCAAGCCCAGCACGTCGCCGTAGAAGGCCACGGCGCGGTCCAGGTCCTCGGCGTGTTGGCTGATCTGACGCACCCGTCCCAACCGCGGCGCACCCAACACGAGCTGCATCTCCCACCGGCACCGATAGGTAGGTAGGCTATCTATCATGTCAGCGTCGCGTCAAGAGGTCGCCCGCCGCCTCCACTCTGCCGCGCTGCACCTCGTCCGGGCGGTACGGACCGTGGATGTCGAGATGGGGCTGACTCCCGCTCGGGCCTCGGCACTGTCGATCCTCGTCTTCGGGGGGCCGCGCACGATCGGCGAGCTCGCGGCCGCCGAGCAGGTGCGATCCCCGACGATGACCGCACTGGTCCATGGGCTCGAGGCCGAAGGGCTGGCCCGTCGCCTGCCGAGCCCCGACGACGGACGCAAGGTGATCGTCGAAGCGACCGAGGCCGGACGCCGTCTGCTCGAGAGCGGACGGGCCCGCCGAGAGCGGCTGCTCGGACTTGCCCTGTCGGACGCCGGCGAGGAGGACCTCCGCCTGCTACGGCGCGCGGCAGAGATGATGGAGGGCGCGGTGGAGAGGGTCGCCTCCGGAGCCTCGGAGGTCTAGGGCGAGCCCAGCGGTCGTACACACGCGCCGGTCGACGACGAGACCCACCGCGAGGTCGTTCGCAGGCCGCGCACGCGTGAGAGACACCAGCAGCGCATCGGCCGTGAGGGCGGGCGGTCGCGGCCAGCCGGCTCGGACGGCGGCGCCAGTGCGGGCCACGAGGGCGAACCACACCACCTCGACACCGGTCCACGGGCCGGAACGCAATCGATCGGTCGGTCGGGGTGTCCGCCCGGGCTGACCCGGACTGACCCGCGCTAGCGGGCGGGGCGGTAGGTGCAGATCAGCACGCCGGTCCCACTCGTCTTGGTGTCGACCAGTTCGAGCGTGCGTGCCTGGCCGTCCTCGGGGAACAGACGCTTGCCGCCGCCCAGGACGATCGGCTCGAGCATCAGACGGTACTCGTCCACAAGGTCGTTGCTGATCAGGGTGCGAGCGAGGCTCGCGCTGCCCATGACCTGAAGGTCGCCGCCCTCCTGGGCGCGCAGGTCCCGCACCGCACCGAGGACGTCGTCGGCCGGCAACAGCCGGGAGTTGTTCCAGGTCAGGTCGTCCGGGGTCAGGGTCCGCGATGCCACGTACTTGGGGAGCTCGTTCATGCGGTCGGCGAACGGGTCGCCCGCGCGGTCGGGCCACGCCCCGGCCATGACCTGCCAGGTCCGCCGTCCGAACAGCAACGCCTCGGTCCTGCCCAGCACCTCGTCGATCGTGGCGCCCATCTTGTCCTCGTCGAAGAACGGCATCGACCAGCCGCCGTGGGCGAAGCCGCCGTCGGTGTCCTCCTCGGCGCCACCGGGGGCCTGCACCACGCCGTCGAGGCTCATGAACTCGCTGATCACGATCCGCATCCCATCTCCGTCCGTGTCGATCGTTGCTCGCGGCAGGCGTTGATCACGCCGCAGTCCGTCGTCGGTGTCGACGTCGCAGTGACCGCCGACTCATCGGTCCGTCCGGTCCAAGTGACCCTTCGAACGCCGACAGCCCCAAGGGGACCAGGCGGTCGATGTCGAGGAACGGGTCGTCCGACGACACCAACCCACCTGCACCGCTCGAGCCGACGGACCGGCCGGGTTGATCCGGCTGGCTGGCCAACGGAGGTCCATGTCCGTTCCGGCGGATCCGCCTGACCTGCCCGGCACCGACCTGCACCGTGGCCCCGGCCGAGGCCTGAACGCCTCATCTCAACCGGTCGGATCATGTCCCCGACCCGATCGGACGCAACAACCTAGTCAAAGCTAGTCAAAGGAGGACGCTGTCGCCGGTACGTGCGGGGGACACGATCTTGAACCCTACGGCGCATACGGCAGTCGAGAGATCGTCCCGATTATCCCTGGTAGCAGGCAGGCAACGATCGGACGCACGGCACCGGGGATCTCGATGGCGCCTCAGGCTGAACTTCCCTACGAGCACCGGGGCCAGGGCCGGTGTGCGAAGCTGCCGCCGACGGGTCGTTGCCCATGTCTGCGATGTAGGGACCTCGCCGGCGACTCCACACGGTGGGCCGCGGCTGCTGCCAGACGGATGATCGGTGTCGCCCCGCGCCTGCTGATCGCTGCCATGCTCTGGCTTGCCACTCAGCTGGCACATCCCGCCGCTGGCGCGCTGCTGGCGGTCACGAGCTCGACCGGCAACGCGTGGAACGCAGGGAGCCTCCAGCCGCCCACGGGTGTGACTGCTGCCGCCGGGTGCCAACTGCTCGTGCTCGGCCCCCAAGTCACCGTGAGCTGGACCGCGACCGCTTCACCCGCCTCCGGGTACAGCATCCGGCGTTCCAGCACATCGGGCGGTCCCTACACGCAGGTCGGAACCGTCTCCGGTGCCGCGACGACCTCATTCACCGACACCAGCGTGTCGAGCTCCAGGACCTACTACTACGTGGTGCAGAGCAGCGCCTCCGTGTGGTCGTCTGCCAACAGCAATCAAGCACGCGCCACCACTCCGGGCCTCTGCCTCTAGACGACCTGTGTCGAGGGCACCGCGTTGCCGATCCTGAGTGCGACGCCAGGATCGCATGGTGGTCTCGCCTCGCACGAGCGGTGATCGGTGAGAACGTCACGCTCCTCGGCACCCGGGAGCAGTGGTCGGATCGGGAGTCGGCCGGTGGCCCCGGTCAGGCGACCCGTACCGCCTCGACGAGGGCCCGTCGCCGTTGCGCCACCCGTCCTGGGTCCGCTCGACCGCGCTGACCGGCTCGCGCCGGTCGTCGGCGGCGGTCAGCACCCTGCCGGGTTCGACGCCGCGCTCCGACCGTGTGCCGGGTCTCACCGACCTCGACGTTGACAGACGACACCGAGCGCCCGAGCCGTCCAGCCTGCTCGAGCCACCATGCGCGTGTTCGGTGAGTACCCACGGCGCCGACGACGCCACCGGGCTGGGATCCGCCGCTGTTGCCTTCCCGCGCGCTCAGCCGAGAATCGATGTTTCCGTCCTGCAGTCTCGGCAGTTCGAGCCACGAAGGTGCGTCCGTGACCGTCTCGTTCCCCTCGGAGACCGTGACGTTCCTCGCTACGGACATCGAGGGGAGCACGCGGAAGTGGGAGCGGGACCCCGGCGCGATGGCCGAGGCGCTCCGCCTCCACGACACGATCTGCGCGGAGACGGTCCAGTCCATGGGCGGGGTGGTGTTCAAGATGACCGGGGATGGCTGCTTCTCGGTCTTCTCCGATGCGGCCTCCGGCGTCGAGGCGGCCCTCACCATCACGCGGCGTCTGGCGGACGAGGACTGGCCCGCGTCCGTCGGTCCGTTGCGGGCCCGGATGGCGGTGCACACGGGAGCGGCGCAGGAGAGGGGCGGCGACTACTTCGGCCCCACCCTCAAACCGCGTGGCCCGGCTGATGAGCGCGGGGCACGGCGGGCAGATCCTGGTGTCGGAGGCCACCAGGAGGTTGATCCTCGACGAACCCGTCCCCATGTACGACCTCGGGGAGCACCGCCTGCGAGACCTGCTTCGACCCGAGCACATCTACCAGGCCGGCGATCCGGTCGGGCGCTTCCCGCCCCTGCGGACCATCGACGCTCACTACCACAACCTGCCCAGCCAGGTCACCACGCTCATCGGCCGGGAGCGGGAACTCAACGAGCTGGTCGCGCTCATCCCGACCAGTCCGCTGACGACCCTCACGGGGCCGGGGGGCACGGGCAAGACGCGGCTGGCCCTCCAGGCCGCCGCCGAACTCGTTGGACGCTTCGACCGCGTCGTGTTCGTTCCGTTGGCTTCGGTCCGCGACCCCGACGACCTCGGGCCGGCCATCGCCGACATCCTGGGGCTCCAGATCCGACCGCTCGGAGATCTGAGTTCGGCCTGGCCGCTCACCTGAGGTCCCGGCGCCACCTGCTGGTCTTGGACAACTTCGAGCAGCTCATGCCCGCCGCGCCGCTCGTTGGCACGCTGATCGGCGCGGCACCGGAGGTTCGGGTCGTGGTCACCAGCCGGGAGCTGCTGCGGCTGCGAGCGGAGCGCAACTCCCCGGTCGGGCCTCTCGACGTGCCCGGTCCTGACGCAGGCCCGCACGTCACGGAGCTCGCTCGCTTCGAGGCCATCCGGCTGTTCGACGACCGGGCCAGGGCGGTCCGTCCGGACTTCAGGCTGGACGTGATCAACATCGATCACGTCGCTGAGATCTGCCGTCGTCTAGACGGGCTGCCGCTAGCGATCGAGCTGGCCGCGGCTCGCATCCGCATCTTCGAGCCAGCCCAGCTGCTCGCCGCTCTCGGGTCGGGCCTCCGAGCGTTGGGCAGGGGACCGCGAGGCGCGCCCAGACGGCACCAGACCTTGGTCGACACGATCGGGTGCAGCTACGACCTCCTCGACGAGATCGAGCGGTCCGCCTTCAGGAGGCTGGCCGTGTTCGTGGCCGGTGCGCGACGGAGGCGCTCGACGTCGTGGTGCTCCACGACCTAGACGTTGATGCCATCACGCTCGCCGAGGCGCTGGCCGACAAGAGCCTGGTCCGGATCGATACGGGCCATGGTCACAACCACGGGTTCAGCAGCTGGAGACGGTGCGTTCCTTCGCACGATCGCAGCTCGCGGTCGTCGCCGAGCTCGACGATGTCCTCCGGCGGCATGCGGCCTACTTCGCCGGGCTCTCGGAGCGCGCCGAGCCGCAGCTGCGGGGACGCGAGCAGCAGGAGTGGATGAACCGCCTCGACGAGGAACGGGACAACCTGCGGGCCGCCCTGTCGTGGAGCTTCGAGGATGGGGATGCGACCTTCGGCCTGCGGATCGTCGCCGCCCTGCGTGACTACTGGTTCTACCAGGGGCTGATCCGTGAGATGGAGACGTGGACGGGCCGCTCGCTGGCGCGGGTCGCTGGTCGTGGGCCGGTCTGCAGGCCGGGGTCCTGCTGACCGCGGGTCTGCACGCGTACGCGGTCTACCGCGAGGATGCCGCCGACCTGCTCCACCGCTCCGCGGACCTGTACGCCGCTGTTGGCGCCGACGTCCATCGCGCGCTCGCCCTGATCTTCGGGGCTGGGGCGCGGGAGCACCTGACGGGTGACATCGAGACTGCCCGGCGTGGACTCGAGGAGGGCATCACGTTGGCCAGGCGTGCAGGTGCCACCAACATCGTGGCCTCGGGGCTGACCGTCTGGGGCGAGCTCGAGCGCAAGAACGGCAACCACGAGCGCGCCCGGGACATCCAGCAGGAGTCGCTTCGGATCGCCCGGGAGACCGGGGAGCTGCGAAGGGTGGCCATGATCACGGACAACCTGGGGCTGATCGGGCACCATCTCGGCGATGATGAGACCGCGGAGCGGATGATCCGCGAGTCGCTGCTCCTGTCGTCGGAGATCGGGTTCGAGGCGAACGCGGCGCACGCCCTGATCGCGCTGGCCGAGCAGTTCGCGCTGGGGGGCGATCCCGCACGGGCCGCCCGACTGATCGGCGCCGCGGACGCCTACCTCGAACAGCTCGGGCTGGTCGCCCAGCCGGCGGACGCTCCGGACTTCGGCCGCATCCGGGCCTACGTCAGCGAGGCGCTCGGCGAGGACGTGTACGGCTGCGCGGTGGTCGACGGGGAGCAGCTCGGCCTCGAACGGGCGATCGACCTCGCGCTGTCCGACCCGGCGTCCGCATCAGCGCTCGCGCAGCCAAGCAGGCATAGAGGTACCTCGTGAACCGAGATCGGTGGACGAACACGCGACGTGGCCTGGACACGGTCAAGGTCGAACAGCTGGTGGCTCGTCGGTCGGCAGCTCAGGGCAGTGCGAGGAGGACGAGAGCGAACGCCGCCGCAGCGATCCCCACGCCGGCATCGAGCCACCCAGGGTTCGAACTCGTCGTGCGTGTTCGCGCGAGTCCCCATCCGGCGAAGACCGCTGCGACGAGAAGCGGCAGCCCGATCGAGAAGATGCCCAACACGCCCAGCGTGAGCAGCCCGCCTGTGGCTGCGCTCGCCCCAACTGACGCGAACCTGCCTGATGACGCGACGCCCACCGCTGCAGCTGCCGTCAGAACCGCCAGGTAACCGATGACGAAGACGGGGACGGGGTCGGACAGGGATGAGGTCTCCTGGTCGAGGATCAGCGCTGCGTAGCCAGCCGTGGTCACGGTGGCGATCACCCCAGCGAGCGCGAGCGGCCACCGTTGGCGCTTGGCAGGCATGACTCGGCCCTTCGCCGGTGAGTTCGTTCCACGGCACGAGCCATGAGCGTGACATCGAGAGCGTCACCACGGTGCGCCGGTACGTCGAGCGTTCGCCGTGCGCGTCTCCAGTCACCAAACGTCCGCGACGGGGCGCCTCCGGCCATGCCGGCCGATGGCCGGGCGTCCAGCTGGGTCCGCGGTGTTCACCCACGACTGGCGGGACCGCCGGCGGTCTGGTCCGCCTGTCAGGCGACGAGGGCCTCGACGCGATCGATCTCCTCGGCGAGCCCTGCCTCGACCGCCGGGGGTAGCGGGGTGAAGGGCTCGAGCTTCACCCGCCCGTCCTCCAGCTGCCAGGTGCCGACCACGAACCCGTCGACGAGGATGGTCGCGTGCACGAGGGCGTTCTTGGTGACGATGCGCCGCACGGGGACGTCGCCCAGGACACGGCTGCGGTCGGCGTGCGACAGCATCAGGTTGTCGAACCGCGGCACCAGCCGGGGCGGGGCAGGCGTTTCGGGGTCCGGGAGGGCGGCGTCGGGCAGGTCGTACAGTCGCGCGCCCTGCTCGTCGGCGAACGTGCGCAGATCCATGGACGCGATCGCCTGGGAGATGGCTCCGATGCGGCGCAACCCGGCCCACTGGGCGATGTCCTGCTTGGTGGCGGGACCGAACGCGGCGAGGTAACGGCGGATCAGGTGTTCGCATGCGTCGTCGGGTGCCGCCGGCGGCGCCCCGCCGATCACCGTGTCGGCGGCTTGGTAGACGCCTTCGCCGTGGTAGCCCCACGTGCCCGATGGCGGGACGTGCACGACCGGCGCGTGCCCTTGCACCCGCCGCCAGAGGGACGTCGGGGAGATGTCCGACGTCGCGTGCGGCTCGAGCAGGGTGCGCACTTCGTTGAACCGGCGTGGTCCGGAGCGCAGCTGCGCGACGGTCGCCTGCGCCAGGTCCGCGATCTTGCGCTGCGGGATCCGCCGCTCGTACGACGGTGGCCAGTAGTGGGCGCCCATCGCCTGACGTGCCGTGGTGAAGGCCCAGTAGTCGCCCGGTGTGACGATGTGCAGCGTGCCCCGCATCAGCAGGGCCTTGACGAGCTCCCTGCGCTCGAGCGCCGCCGACAGGTGGTCGCGGTGGAAGCCCTCCAGGCGCGCGCTCAGGGTGAGGTACGGCGACGGCGTGTACTGCGCCTGCAGCCCCGCGAGCTGCTCGACCGCGCGCGGCAACCTGGTCTGCGTGCGCTCGAGGAGCAGCTGTCGGGCGAGCACGGCGCGGTTGAGGTCCCGTCGCGTCAAGACACGTTCGCCCACGGCCGCAATCTAGTGCCCACCTCCCGGCGATTCCGTCGACTCTCCTACGTCCGGCCGGGACCAGACGGCCGCCGCACCGGCTCGCCGGCCAGCGTGACGAGTCCTCGCGGCGCCGGAAGGGCTGGCCGACCGCCGTCAGCCGCTCAGCCGGAATCCCTGTACGGACCGCGGCCGACCACGAGCGCCGCGCTGATCGCGATCGCGGCCGCCACCGGGGAGTGAAGAAGAGCCCGAACAAGGCCAGGACAGGGCACCACCGACGACATCCACGGCGGACCACCACGCCTGGTTCGTGATGCAGCCGACTCCCGCCGCAGCCATCACGCTGCCGGCGACGACCGCAAGCACGAGCGAGATGGTGCGTGCGGTTTCCGAGCAGCCACGAGTGACTGGTGTCCATCGGGGCGGCTTCCGCGTCGAGATCTCGAGGGTTCGGGGCCCAGATCAGGATCGTGAGCAGTCCCGTGCACCACCACGAACGGACCCAGCGAGGTGCGCCACATGATCGCCTCCAACGGGGCGCAGCTCGCGCGGCCAGCGCCCTGCGTCGATGGTCTCTCCGAGCGTTCGTCGCTCCCCAGGCCGAACGGCTCGCTGGTCGGGCCTGAACGTCCCTGAGCAGCCCCGGTGGCCCACCGCGCTGCTGACGCCGCCGCCCGTGTCTGCGAGGTCGACCAGACAGGCGGTGGTTCGCGAACTCCGCCGTTCGGCCCTGCCGATCCGGGCCATTCGGCCCTCGTTGAGCTGCCTCTGCAGAGGGACCGTGGGCACGCCACCCGCCGGGTAGCTCTCGCCGTGAGCGGGTGGGGGAGGCTGATTGATGCGTACCCGCAAGCCGCTACTGATCGTCCTCGGAGCGCTGCTCGCGTTGGTCGGTGCGGGGTTCCTCGCTGCGGGTGTCGGGGTCTCGTGGGTGCACGTGACCCAGCGGGATGCCGACGGGTTCTACACCAGCCCCACTTACGCGGTGGTCACGGAGGGGTTCGCGATCACCAGCGAGGACCTCCATCTGGTCGCCCGCACGGGGGACCCGTTCGGGGCACGAGGCCAGCCGACCTTGCGCGTGCGCGTGACTCCGACCGGACCCGAACGGGCGGTGTTCGTCGGACTCGCGAACGACGACGATGTGGACGCCTTCCTCGGTGGCGTGGCCCACAGCCGGATCACGAGAGTGGGCAGCTCGTCCGACGATGTCAGCTACCGGGCCGAGCCGGGCACGGCGACGCCGGCAACCCCCGCGTCACAGGATGTGTGGGTTGCGTCCAGCGAGGGGGTTGGTCCCCGGACCTTGACGGTGGACGGCGTGCCGGGGGACTGGACGCTGGTCGTCATGAACGCCGACGGGTCCCCTGGCGTGACGGTGGAGGCATCGGCCGGGGTCAAGACCGGCGTCCTGCTGCCCGTGGCGATCGGTCTGCTGATCGCCAGTCTGCTCCTCCTCGGGGCCGCGACCGCGATGCTGATCGCTGGGACGGCAGGTCCGAGACGGCAGGAGCCGGCGGCGGAACCGGAAGCTGCGGCGCTCACAGGCGGCGGGGAGACGAGGCCCTACCCGGTGCTCGTCGAGGGACAGCTCGACCCGCAGCTGTCGCGCGGGATGTGGTTGGTCAAGTGGTTGCTCGCGCTCCCGCACGTGATCGTCCTCGCGTTCATGTGGACCGGCTTCGCGATCCTGACCGTGGTGGCCGGGTTCGCCATCCTGTTCACCGGCCGCTACCCGCGGGGCATCTTCGACTTCAACGTCGGCGTGATGCGGTGGACGTGGCGGGTCACCTACTACGCCTACGGGGTGCTCGGCACCGACCGCTACCCGCCCTTCACGCTCGCCGCCGACCCCGCCTACCCGGCCACACTCGACGTCGCCTACCCCGGTGAGCTGTCCCGCGGGCTGGTCCTGATCAAGTGGTGGCTGCTGGCGATCCCGCACTACCTGATCATCGGGATCTTCACCGGCGGGATCATCTCCTGGACCTACGACGGCGGGCAGCCAGAGGGCTGGCAGGCCGTCGGCGGCACCGGCCTGATCGGTGTGCTCGTCCTGGTCGCGGCGATCGTCCTGCTGTTCGCCGGCCGCTACCCGAACGGTTTGTACGACCTCGTGATGGGTCTGCAGCGTTGGGTATACCGGGTGATGGCCTACGCGGCGTTGATGACCGATGAGTACCCGCCGTTCCGTCTGGACGCCGGCGGGTCGGAAGCACCTCCACGGGAACCCGGACCGCCGACCGGGCCGTCGGTGGAGGGCGGTGGCCAGCGGGAGCTCACACGCGCTTGAACCCGCTGCGTATCCCGGCAGCAGCTGCGTGGGGCGCCTCGAACGGGCGTCGGTGATCGGTTGATGGTCAACGAGACGGGTGGTGGACAGCACCGACGCCCGGCGCGCAGATCCCCGGACGACGGAGCTAGAGGTCCTCGGTTGAGCGAGGACGGGCCCGGGGTCGTCGGGTCGACCGCCCACACCGAGACGTGGGCGGACGCGCTGGTGGCGGAGCTGTCCGCGGTCGCCACGCACGACCGAGCCGTTCACGAGAGGGCGTACCTGAAGAGCAACCTCGAGTTCCTCGGTGCCAGCGTCCCGGACATCCGTCGCGTCGCGACCAGGTTTCACCGCGAGCACCCGACGCTCTCCGACCAGGCCCTGCGCGGTCTGGTCCAAGAGCTGTGGGGCCGGCGGATCCACGAGCTGCGGATGGTCGCCGTGGAACTCCTCAAGCTGTACAGGGACCGACTGACACCCGACGACGCGCCGATGGTCGAGGGTCTCGTCAGAGAGTCCAGGACGTGGGCCCTCGTCGATGGTCTCGCGGCATCGGTGACGGGCGCGCTGGTCGATGCCCACCCGTCCGCGATGGAGACGGTGATCCGCCTGTGGGGCAGGACGGGGACTTCTGGGTTCGACGGGCGAGCCTTCTCGCGCACCTACCCGGCCTGCGACACGTTGCAGGCGACTTCGACCGCTTCGATGCCCTCGCAGACTCGATGCTGGACGAGAGAGTCCTTCATCCGCAAGGCCATCGGGTGGGTGTTGCGGGAAGCCGGCAAGCATCGCCCCGACGAAGTGGTCGCGTGGCTCGAGCCGCGTCTCGACCGGGCGTCGGGGATCACGGTGCGAGAAGCGGTCAAGCACCTTCCAGATCACGACCGGCGCCGCCTCCTCGGTGCCAGTGTGCGTCGAGTCTCTTCCGTAGCCCGACAGCTGCCGATGACCCAGCTCTGACCACGACCTCAGGTCAGCCTGATGAGTCCTGCTCGAAGAGCGGTGGTGACGGCGGCCGTCCTATCGGAGACGCCGAGCTTGTCGTAGATGTGGATCAGGTGGGTCTTGACGGTGGCTTCGCTGATGAACAGGGCGGCGGCGACGTCGCGGGTTCGAGGCACCGTCGGCGATGTGCTGCAGCACCTCGACCTCCCGCTCCGTGAGGATGGCCACTGGCGCTGGTGTCGTTTCCAGGTTGGCCGCGACCCCCGGTGACAGTGCGGAGCCGCCCGCTGCGACGTGGCGGATGGCGGCGAACAGTTCCTCTCGCGGGGTGTCGATGAGGAGGTAGCCGTCGGCGCCAGCCCGGAGTCGCCCGGACGTCCGGTGCGTCGTCGTAGTGGTGAGGATGAGCACACGGACGTCGGGCTGTTCGTCGACGATCCGCGCGGTCGCGGCGACGCCACCGCTGTTGGGCATCTGCAGGTCCATCAACACGACATCGGGTCGGAGTCGCCGGGCTGCGATGACTGTTTCGTTGCCGTCGGCTGTCCCCCGACCATCCTCGAGCACCTCCCCAGCGGCTTCGAGGAAGCAGTCGAGTGGAGGATGATCACCCACCAGGTGCCGCTCGAACGGTCCGGTCCCACCTACAACGGCAAACCGCTGATTACGCGGCGCTCGCGTCACAGAAGCGGCACGTGTCGCTCTACCTCACCGGCGACTACGCCTCCCCTGAGGGGACTGAGAGGTTCCGCGAGCGCTACCTCGCCACGGGCAAGCGACTCGATATGGGCAAGTCCTGCGTGCGCTTCAAGCAGGCGGATGACCTCCCCCTCGACCTGATCGGTGAGACGATCGCCGACACCTCGGTGGACGAGTTCCTGGAGATGTACACAGCGGCGCGGGAGCGGGCGCCCGGCGGAGTTGGATCTCGCCGCCGGTCACAGTGAGGCCCCGGCCACACCGACCGGCACGCTCGCTGATGCCGGTTCTGCTGCGTGCGCGACTAGCGTGCGGCAGGTGGAGGCGTTCTCTGCTTCGGCCCTCACCCACCTGCTCGTGGTGGCAGACACCGAAGCCAGCCGCGACTGGTACGTCGAGGTTCTCGATGCGTCGGTGTACGGCGAGTACGGGACCTCCGTGGTCCTCGAACTGCTCGGCAACTGGCTCCTGCTCGTGCCCCCAGGTGGCCCGACGTCGGACAAGCCGACGGTCACGTTCGCCGTGCCGGATGACCCGGACCGGGTGAGTGCCGAGATGATCTTCCGCGTCGATGACTGCCGTGCCACCTACGAGCTGCTTCGCTCCAGAGGTGCGAACGTTCTGACCGAGCCGGTGGATCACGGTGGCGAGATCCGAGCTTTCTTCCGCGATCCGGACGGACATCTGTTCGAGATCAGCGAGCGGACGTGACGACCGCCCAGCGTGCTCCCAGTCCGCGACGCCACATGTCGGCTCCCGACGGACCAGGATGCCGAGCCGTGCTTGCGCGTCGTGCGCGATCGACGGCAGACCAGCGCATAGCGCGCCGGCTGGGAACCGCGCGCCACATGTGTTGACGGTTATATGAAGCAACAGCTATATTCGAGCCATGTCCACGTTCGAGGTCCTCGCGCAGCCGAACCGCCGGCGGATCCTCGATCTGCTGCGTGACCGCGAGCGCCCTGTTGGCGAGCTCGTGGACGCCCTCGACGTCAGCCAACCGGCCGTGTCCAAGCACCTGCGCGTGCTCCGCGAAGCGGGACTGGTCGACGTCCGCGTTGATGCCCAGCGCAGGCTCTACCGCGTCCGACCCGAGCCGCTGCGCGCCATCGAGGAGTGGCTGGCGCCCTACCGGCGCCTGTGGGAGTCGCGGCTGGACGATCTCGAACGCCATCTGGACTCGACACGCCAGCGCGACGAGCACCCCGACGAGTAGGAGCGCCCATGGACGGCATCCTGGAACGGTCCGACGGTCAGGTGCGACTGCGCTTCACGCGCCGCCTGCCCCATCCTCCCCAGGCGGTCTGGCGTGCCCTGACCGAACCAGATGATCTCGCCGCTTGGTTCCCGGCGAGCATCCAAGGCGCCTGGCAGCCCGGGGCGACGTTGCGGTTCACATTCCGCGACCCGGACGAGGCGGCGGAGGTGCTGGGTGTGGATGAGGCGCCGGTCTTGGACGGGCGGGTGATCGCGTATGAGCCGTACACGCGCCTGGAGTACACCTGGGAGGAGGACACGCTCCGCTTCGACCTGGAACCCGACGGCGACGGGACCATCCTGCGGCTCACCGTCACGTTCGACGAGATCGGCAGGGCCGCCCGCGACGCCGCCGGATGGCACGAGTGCCTCGACCTCCTCGCCCATCGGCTGGCCGGTGAGCGACCGACCTTCGCCCCGGGGGAGCGCTGGTCGGAGGTCCACGGGGGCTACGTCGAGCGGTTCGGACCGGACGCATCGACCATCGGCCCCCCCGAGAGCGATGCCTGATCGCGCTACGTCACCCTCACACACGGCTGGAGCGAGCCGGTCTGGTCACCTCCGAGACCATCGAGTCCGACCGCCCCGACAAGCGGCGCTTCGTGCTGACGCCGGCCGGGCGTGACGAGCTAGCCGAGTGGCTGAGCACCGTGGACGTCGACCAGCGCCTGCGTGATGCGTTCTTCCTCCAGCTGGTCACAGCGGTGAACGTCCCGAGCGGACCGGATGCTCTCGGGATCATCGACCGTCAACGGCGGGCGCTGCTGCGGCGGGTCCGCGAGGTGCAACTCCTCGAGGGGGATGCCGCCACCACCACCGAACGGCTGGCCATCGAACGCAGCCTGTTGCACCTGCAAGCGGACTTGCGCTGGCTGGAGCTCTGCGAGACGTCGCTGTCAGAGCAGGGACCCACGTGAAGGCGGCGGTGGTCCAGACGCGACGACTCGTGCGGATCTTCGGGGACGACGGTCACCGGACACGCGCGAGCTGGACGTCCGCGACACGGCCACGCAGCCCGCGCGGGCGTACCGGACGATCATCGACACCTTTTCCCTGCTCCTGCTCGGCTGTGCGGTGGCGGTGGTCGGGGTGACCATCGGAGGCCAGGTGGCGGCCGACCGCAGGCTGTACGGGTTGTTGGCCGCCGCCGGCAGCACGCCCCGCCAGACCGCGACAGCAGCCGCGTGGAACACGGTCTGGCAGCGGCGGTCGGCGCGACCGCGGGAACCGTACGGCCTGGAGGTGCTGCTGCTCATGGTCGCGGGCGTGACCGTCTTCCTCGCCGCGTCACTGGACACGCGAGAGCGGCGACACGAGTCGGCGACGTTGCTGGCGGCGGGGTTCACTCCGCGTCAACTCGCAGCAGCCCGTGCGACCGGGACCGCCTTGACGACCACCGTCGCGGCGGCGTTCGGTGCGCCGCTGGGTGTCGGCACGTTCCTCGCTGCGCATGCCGCCGCGACGGGTCCATCGCCGACGCCGTGGTCGCATCGCCCTCACGCTGATGGTCGCCGCGATCGTGGTGATCGCGTCACTCGCCGCGCTCGCCGGCGTCGCCTGCGCGACGGCGATGCGCCCGCGCCGCCTCCAGGCGGCCCTGCGGTTGGAGTGAACGACGGCCTCGTTCCACGGGACGGCGAGCGGGTCATCGCAAACGTCCGAGGAGGCCGAGGTCGAGATCGAGGTCGTCATCGGTGAAACCGAAGACCTCCTTGATCTGCTCCATGCGCTCCTCCAGCGCCTGGAGGGCGACGCCGAGACGTTCGACCTGGTCAGGCGTGAGGTTGCCCGCCTCGACCCGACGGATGGCCTGGCGTTCGACCAGCTCCCGGATCAGCTCGACCACCGTCAGGACCAGCTGCGACACGCCCCGGACGAGCTGCTCGCGTTCCTCGGCACCGACCCGAGCGGACAGCCCGGCGTGCGACGCCCGGCGCAGTGCGCGCGGGGGAGTCCTCCCCGCGCATCGAGGATCACGTGGCGGTGGAGCCGGCCGCGCCGCGGTGTGCTCGAACCGTCGCTGCCCGCCGGTGTTGCTGGCTGCCGGGTTCCTCGACGGTGCGACGACCGCGCCGGCCGGCACGCCGGTGCGCTGGGCGGTGTCCTCGGACGCGATGAGCAGCCGCAATGCGACCCGGATGAGCTCGATGTCCGCCAGGCCGATCACGAGATCCCCGGCGACGTGCACCCCCTGATCGATGAGGCCGTCGAGCAGGCCCAGGACCGTGGGCGGCTCGTGCTGCGCCTCCCGCCCACTGCCACTCACGGCGCGTCCCGGTCGACGAACCGGTACGGAGGCAGGGGACCCTGCACGACCACGGTCACGCCGCTGATCGACTCCGCAGCAGCGAGGAACGCCTCGGTTGTGTCGCGGTCCACGAGGTAGGCCGCACGCGCGAGCGTCGCCGCCTCGCGGACGGGAAGCAGGCAGGTCTGTCGGGCGAGATCACGCAGGTGGGCGTGCAACTCGGATGAGACGGTCGTGGCCCGGTTGCGCGCGTCGGCGCGTGCCTCGGACTGCCATCTCCGCCTGACGAAGAAGGCCTGGCCAGGAGGGAGGTCCAGCGTCCCGGCCGGGTCCGGCGGGTCGAACGGCTCGGCGTCCACACGGACCATCCACTCGTCGGCACCGGTGACCGCGGCGAGCATCGCGGCGAGGCGTCCGTCAGGGTCGACCAGCAGCTGGTCGACCGCGTCCCGGTCGGGTAGGACCGTCCCGAACCTCACGGGCAGCACGGGCCACGTCCGCGACAGCCTGACGAGCACGTCGTCGTGGCGGCGCACCGCCTCGAGCGTCTGCTCCGCATCGGCGTGCTCCAGGCCAGGTACCGAACGATGCAGCGAGCTGGCGACGACACGCAGTCGACCCTCGCCGTGCAGCACGATGTCCTCGTCGACGAGTCCGATCAGACCGGCAGGCGGGACGTTCGGCTCCGCGACCGACGTGATCCCGTAGACGTACCAGGCCACGGTCTCAGTCTCCGCCGCCGTCGGTGTCCCCGCCCCCCGGTGGAGGTGACCCCGGCGACGCTTCGCGGTCGCCACCCTCGAGGTCGGCGACCCGGCGCTGGAGCTCCTCGGCGACGTCGACCAGCTGCTCCAGCGTGTTCGACGGGCCGTCACCATCGCGGTCGTTCTCCAGCGTCTGCCCCGTGTAGAACGGATCCTGCTGCCACCATGCCATGCCCAGCTCCGCCGCCTTGTCGGCGGAGGAGATCAGAAGGCGGATCCGGATCGTCAGCAGCTCGATGTCCAGCAGATCCACACGGATGTCACCCGCGATCACGATGCCTTTGTCCAGGACCCGTTCCAGCACGTCGGCGAGCGAGTCCGCGCCCCGTGCCGGCTGGAGCCCGCCGCGTGTGGTCGGGTACCGGAGGGAGTCGCTCATCCGTCGTCTGCCTGGGATCGGTGGAAGCGTCGGACGCGTTCGAACGAGCCCATGCTGCCGTCCCCGTCGGCCCTGACCTCGTAGGTGGCGAGCACGTCGGTGGAGTGCGGCACACGCGGCACCTCGACGACGTCGATGCGCACGCGCCACCCGTCGTCGCCCCGCGTCAGGGCCGTGACCCGGTCGACCTCCAAACCGGTCACCTCGGCGAAGTCGTCGCGGATGCGTGCCACGACCTCGCGCAACCGGAGCGGCGACGTGCCACCGGCGGACGGACCGTCGTCGTTCCCGTCGTGGCCGTCCTTGCCCTCCTCCTCGTGTGGGGCGACCGGCTCCTCCTCGTTCTCGGACACGTCCGCGCCGGGCTCGGACGGCTCTTCGCGGTCCTCCTGAACGGCGCTTTCGTCGTCGGCCACGTCACTGCCCGTTTCTGGTGCGGGCGATCTCGAGGCGTTGCATGAGCTCGTCCTCCGCCGCCGCGAAGGTCTCCTCGTCCACCAGGCCACGGTCGTAGTCGTCGTTCAGAAGTGCCAGCGCCGCGAGGATCGCGCTCTCGTCGTGGTACTCGGACTCGGCGACCTCGAGGATGCGCTCGGACACCCAGGCCACGAACCTCACCGGGGCGAACGCCACGGCCGAGAGCAGGCCCACGTCAGCCCCCCACCAGGTCCTCGTCGAGCGACGCGAACGAGTACGGCGGCAGCCCCCCGACGGTCCGCAGGGTTCCCGCCGCCGCCACCCGGTCCGCCAGCTCTCCGCACGTCGCGAGGAGCGTCTCCAGACCGTCGAACTCCACCAGCATCGCGACCCGCGCCGACCGTCCACGTGACTCGACGGGTCCGGTCGTCACGAGCAGAGAGTGGACCTGCGTGATCACGGCGGTCAGGTCGTCGACCGCGACCTCGGTCAGGGCGTCGGCGACGAGCCGACCCCGCTCGACCGCTGCGAGGCCGCGGTCGCGTACCTGCGGATACGTGCGCGCGGCGCGTCGCAAGGCGGTCCGTTCGTCGGGCGCCCAGATCAGGTGGACCTCCACCTTGCCGTCCAACCGTTGCATGCGCTCGAGCGCAGCCGTCCGGTCCAGTTCCTCCAGGACGACCTCCGGTCCCGCCTCGGTGATCGCGGCGAAGCGCAGGGGCAGCACCGGCCCCGCCGCCATGGCAGCCGCGAGCACCCGGTCGTGGGCGATGAGATGGCGCCGTCGGGGCTGGACCGTCGTGCCGTCGATCTCCGAGCGGAGGACCGCGAGAGCCTCGTCGAGGATCCAGCTCGAGACCGGCCGGCCCTCGATGCCGGGTTCCGTCGGGGCCTGCGTGCCGGCAGGTACCAGCGCGTAGAGGTAGTCCGGCACGTCAGGACGTCTCCGACTCCTGCGTCGCCTCCTCACTCGACCCGAAGGCGTCCCTGATCTTCTCGATCCCACCCTCGATGGCGCCCTTGGTCTTGGACTTCGAGAGATCCTGCGTCCCTTGGCTGAAGAGCTCGGGCAAGGTTGCAGGTTCTCTCCCGCTCGACAGGTCGAGACGGTTCACGGCCTCCGCGAAGTGCAGGTACGTGTCGACGCTGGCGACGACCACCCGCGCGTCGACGGTCAGCAGCTCGATGCCGACCAGCGACACGCGCAGGTAGATGTCGATGACCAGGCCCTTGTCGAGGATCAGGTCGACGACGTCGGCCAGACCGCTCGGCGACGGCCGGTCGAGGTAGCGGCTGGAGGGATGCGCTGCAACG
>DASZZX010000138.1:0-20825 GCA_036260415.1 Nitriliruptorales bacterium | reverse complement strand
GGCGCTACCGAGCCGACGATCCGCACCTGCTGGGGTGGGTGTCGGGGGCGCTGACCTCGAGCTTCCTCGCCGCCCATGCGGCGTACGCGCCCCATCGGCTCGATCCGACCGCGGCGGATGCGTTCGTCGCCGAGCAGTCGCGCGCCGCCGCGCTGCTCGACCCGCGGGTCGACCTGGACACGCTGACCGACGCGACGCCGCTGCCGATGGTCGACGACGGCACGCTGCCGCAGGACGTGACCCAGCTGCGTACCCGGCTGCGCGCCTACCGTCCCGAGCTGCAGGTCACCTCGCAGGGCCGCGCCGCCCTGCGCTTCCTGCTGTGGCCGTCCCTCGATCCGCTGGTCCGCGCCGCCTACCTGCCGATGGTGAGCGGGGCGCTCGCCACGGTGGACCCCGACCTGCGGCGGCTACTCGGGGTGCCCGTCGGTCGGGTCCCAGCGGCCGCGCTCACGGCGCACACCCGGGCATTGCTGGCACTGTGGCGAGCTGGCACCGGCACGTCGCCGGTCGTCCGCGCGGCCGGCGAGCGTGCCCGCCGCCCGAGCGAGGTGGCGTGACCGGGCATACGGTTGCGCCCGCAACCGTTAGCGACGGGGACAGGAGGTGGCCTCGTGCCCGCGATCACCGCTGATCCCCTCGCCCTGCCCAGGATCCCCGCCCCCGACCCCGCCGCCACGACCTGGCGCCCGCTCGCCCGGCTGGTGACCGCGCAGCGCACGCTGGAGGGCGAGGGGTTCGAGGTGCGCCGGCCCTTCCCGGGGGTGGTCAGCCTGCGGGAGGCCGACCCGTTCCTGCTGCTCGACCACATGGGCGGCCGCGAGCTGGCGCCCTACGAGGCGCGAGGCGCCCCCGACCACCCCCACCGCGGGTTCGAGACGGTCACCTACATCCTCGACGGGGCGCTGGAGCACCGCGACTCCACCGGCAGCGGAGGGATCATCCGCGACGGTGACACCCAGTGGATGACCGCCGGGGCCGGGATCGTGCACTCCGAGATGCCCACCCACGAGTTGTATATCCGGGGCGGCGTCATGCACGGGGTGCAGCTGTGGGTCAACCTCCCACGTCGCTCCAAGCTGGTGACGCCCCGCTATCAGGACCTCACCGCCGACGGCCTCACGCTGCTGTCCTCGGATGACGGGGGGGCGTTGCTACGACTGATCGCAGGCGACCTCGACGGTCACGGCGGCCCCGGTCGGACCCACACGCCCATCGCCTACGCGCACGCGTCGATCAGCCCGGGCGCGCAGCTGTGCCTGCCGTGGCGGGCCGACTTCAACGCGCTCGCCTACGTCCTGGCCGGCGATGGCACGGTGGGGTCGGAGGCGATCGCCATCACGGAGGGGCAGTTGGCGGTGCTCGGCCCGGGCGACGGGCTGGTGCTACGCGCCGCGCAACGCCAGCCGGTGAACGTGGCGGCCCTGGAGGTCCTGCTGCTCGGCGGGGCGCCCATCCGCGAGCCGATCTTCCACTACGGGCCGTTCGTCATGAACACCCGTCACGAGATCCTGCAGGCGGTCGAGGACTACCAGGCGGGGAGGATGGGCGTCATCCCACCCGTGCGCTGAGCTGCCTGTGACCTCCCCGCCCCGGCTGTGACCCCGGCCCGACCGGGCGGGCGACCCACGCGCGTCAGCTGGCACGGCGCGCCGCCGGGTCGTCGAGGTCGGCCGTCAGCGGGACGCGTGGCACGTCGCGCAGCGACCGCTTCAGCTCCGCGAAGCCGTCCCAGCGGGCCAGCGTCTCGACCGCCTCCCACAGCCGCACCGCGTCCTCGCCGGTCGGCGGCTCGCTGATGACCGGCCCGAAGAACGCCGGCCCGTCCGGCGGCGACAGCGACAGGATCGGGGTGCCCACCTCACCGCCGGCACGCTCCAGCGCCTCGTCGGTCTCCGCTCGGATCAGCACGTCCCAACCGGGGTCGTCGGCGGCGGCGGCGTACGACGGCGACAACCCGACGCGTGACACGACGGCCTTGATGTCCCGGCCGCGTGCCACGTCGGCGAGGACGTCACGGAAGCGTGGCCCGGCTGGCTCGGCGTGCCACACCGCCTCCCCCATGGCGGTGTACAGGTCGCCGATCACGTCGGGGCCCTCCCCCGCACGCACCGCCGCGCACACCCGCAGCATCTCCAGACCGCGCTGGTGCTCCTGCGGGTACTCCGGGGGCTTGTCGGCGTAGCTCGCCGCGTCGTTGAGCAGCCGCAGCGCGGCGAACCGCCAGGTGACGTCGAGGCCGCGCAGACGCTGCACCTCCTTCACCCAACGGGAGGTGACCCAGCAGAAGGGGCAGGCGGGGTCGAAGAAGAACTCGAGAGCCGTGACCACGCAGCCTCCACGCGCCGCTGTCACCAGGGTCGCCCAGCGACGCGGGGTGCTGCGGCCGGACGGACAGGTACGGTCCGACGCGTGAACCGCTGCCTGGTCGCGCTGGTGGTCGCGGCGTCGGCCGTCGCGGCCTGCACCCCCCGCGGGCCCTCCCCAGGACCGGGCCCCGAACCGGCGGGGACGGGGACGCCCCAGACCCCGACGGCCACCGCGAGGCCACCGACCTCGACGGCCTGGCAGCGCCTGCCCCCCGCCCCCACGGCCCGCACCGAGGTCACGGCCGCGAGCGACGGCGAGCGGGTGCTGGTGATCGGCGGCTTCGTCGAGGCCGGACAGGCGACCGTCGCCACGGTCGAGGTCTACGACCCCGCCGCGCGCGCGTGGCGTGCGGGACCGGACCTGCCGATCGCCGTCAACCACGCCATGGCCGCCAGCCTCGACGGCACCGTGTACGTGGTGGGCGGTTACCGCGGACCGGGTCTGCGCGACCCCTCCGACCGGGCGTTCCGGCTCGCCGGGGACCGCTGGGAGGAGCTGCCGCGCATGCCGCAGCCGCGCGCTGCGGCGGGCGCGGCCGGTCTTGCCGGCAGGCTGTACGTGGCCGGCGGGGTGGGCCCGGACGGGTTGGCTGACAGGCTGCTGGTGTTCGACCCCGACGCCGCGTCGTGGTCGACGGTGGAGGGTCCGCCCACCCCCCGCGAGCACCTGGGGGTGGCGGCAGCCGACGGCCGGCTGTTCGCCGTCGGCGGCCGCACCGGCGGGATCGGCACGAACCTCGCGGCCGCGGAGGCGTACGACCCGGCGGCCGGCGCGTGGCAGCGGCTGGCCGACCTGCCCACCCCGCGGGGCGGGTTCGCTGCGACCGCAACCGCCGACGGGCTGGTGGTCACCGCCGGTGGGGAGGAGGCCGCTGGCACCTTCGACGAGGTGGAGGCATTCGATCCACGGACCGGCGCGTGGCGGTCGTTGCCACCGCTGCCCACGGCTCGCCACGGCCTCGGGGTGACAGCCGTCGGGACGGTCGTGTTCGTGATCGCCGGTGGTCCGCAGCCCGGGTTCGCGTTCTCCGCCGCCAACGAGGCGCTGCAGCTGGCGCCCTGACCCCCGCGTTGCACGCGCGGTGACACGCGTCTCCGCGGTCCCCGCCGGCGGTCGGCGGCGGTCGATCGGTCAGCGTCGCGTCGGGCCCCGCGGTCGCACGAGCCCGACGACGGGGGCTAGTCGCCGCGCACGTACTGGGCGAGGTAGTTCTGCACGCCGACCCGCTGGATCACGTCCAGCTGTGACTCGAAGAAGTCGGTGTGGCGCTCCTCCTCCTCGAGCATGCGGGCCACGAGCTCGCGGGTCCCGTGGTCACCCACCTCGACGCACAGCTCCACTCCCCGCCGCAGCCGCTCGATCGCCGCCCGCTCGCAGTCCAGCGCGAGCTCCAGTTGCTCCTGCGGCGTCTCGCCGACCCGCACGGTGCCGAGCCGCTGCAGGTTGGGATGACCCTCCAGGTAGAGGATGCGGTCGATGAGGTGCTCGGCGTCCTCCATCTCCTCCAGCGAGATGTCCCGCAGAATCTTCGCGAGCCCGCGCAACCCCCAGTTGTCGAAAATCCTGGAACCGAGGAAGTACTGGTTGATCAGGGTGAGCTCGGCCGTCAGGTGCTCGTTGAGGAACTCGATGATCCGGTCGTCGCCGCGCATGGCATCTCCTGGTCGTGCGCACCGTAGGGGCCGTGACGGGCTGGGCGCCACGCTCGCTCCACCGGAGCGAACCCACCGTGCGTCTCTAGCTCGCCGCTGGCAGGGGGATGCCCCGGCGGCGCAGCTCGGCGCGGATCTGACGCACGCTCACCGCCGGACACGCGATCCCGGCCGCGGCCAGCAGCTCGCAGACCGCGGGGACACACCCTCCGCAGCGAACAGCCGCCCCACAGCGCTCGGCCACCGCGCAGACATCACGTGCCCCACCGTCGATCGCGGCACGGATCTCGCGATCCGTGACGACCCCGCAGTGGCACACGTACACGCCGAGCCTCCCACCTGGACCCAGACGGCGGTGCGTCGGCTGGCGAGCCACGGTAGGACCGACCAGCGGTTAGGTCAACCTAACCTCACCGCGCCGTCGGGCGTGACCGTCGGAGGCGACGGTGGCGCGGCGTGGCGGTCGGCGCCGGGCGGCAGCCTGCGTCGGGTCCACCGACCTGCCGCTCGGGTCGACAGCGCCACGGCACGGTGCGGCATCCGGGGGGCGGCGTCGCCCGACCGTCGGCACCGACCCCGGCGCATGGTCTACGGTCGGCAGGGCTGCGTCCACGGTGTCCGTGTGCTGCCGTCGTGAGGACCTTCCGCGTTGGACGGACAGGGAGACACCCACCGCGCCCCGCAGGAGCCGCGGGTCCTGGCCGGGCGGTACCGGCTGGAGGAGCGGCTGGGGTCGGGCGGTGCTGGTGCGGTGTGGCGGGCGACCGACACGCTGCTGGACCGGCAGGTCGCGATCAAGCTGCTGCACCGCGAACTGGCGGACGACCCCGAGACGGTGGCGCGTTTCCGCCGGGAGGGCGTCGCGGCGGCTGCCCTGATCCATCCCAACGTGGCCGTCACCCACGACATCGGCGAGGACGACGGCCAGGTGTACCTGGTCATGGAACTGGTCGACGGTCCCACCCTCGCCGACCTGCTGGAGCGGCACGGTGCGCTCGATCCGACGGTCGTCGCGGCGATCGGCCAGCAGGTCGCCGTGGCGCTGGGGGCCGCCCACGTCCGCGATCTGGTGCACCGCGACGTCAAGCCGGCCAACGTGCTGTTCACACGGGAAGGGGTGGCCAAGGTCGCCGACTTCGGCATCGCCAAGATCCTCGGCGACACGCACGCCGGCCTCACGAACCCCGGGATGGTGATGGGGACCGTCGCCTACCTCTCACCCGAGCAGGTCCGCGCCGAGGAGGTCGACGCACGCAGCGACGTGTATTCGCTCGGGCTGGTGCTGCACGAGTGCCTGACGGGACGACCCTGCTTCGACGGCGACACGCCCATGGCGACCGCGGCCGCCCGCCTGCACGTCCAAACCACACCGCCCCACACCCTGCGCGCGGACGTGCCGGCTGCCCTGGACGAGGTGGTGGTGCGGGCGACGCGCCGCGATCCGGCTGACCGCTACCCCGACGGGGGCGCGGTCGCGACCGCCCTGGAGGGGCTGATCACACCAGCCGCGCGGGACACGCTGGCGGGCCTGGTCACCGACACGCCCGGTGCACCGACCGGCGCCGGCCCCGGCGGCACCCGATCTGCCGGCGGACGGCGAGACACCGCCGAGCTGCCCGACCTGGGGCCCACCGCGACCATCCCCGTCGCCCCCGGGGGCGGACCGACCCCCAGCGTGGCGGGACGCCGGGCGGCGCCACCGACGCTGCCCCGCCCACCCGAACCGGCGCCGTCGGCCGGGCCGCGGGCGACCGGACCGGCGCCACCCGGCGCCCCGCCGCCGTCGCCGCCTCGCCGGTCCGCGCCACGGACGGGCGCGATCCTGGCAGCCAGCGTCGTGGTCGCCGTGGCGCTCGCGGTGGCGCTCACGGCGCGGCTGACGCCCGATGGGGACGACGAGCGGGGCGGCGGCCCGTCCCGCCAGGGGCCGCTGCCGATCGCCGCAGCCGGCGACTTCGATCCGTTCGGGGGTGGGGAGGAGCACAGCGAGGACGTCCCCCGAGCGCACGACGGCGACCCCGACACGGCCTGGGGGACCGAGCGCTACACCAACGCCGACCTGGGCGGCCTGAAACCTGGCGTCGGCATCTGGTTCGACCTCGGGCAGCCGGCCGCCCCGTCCACGGTGGAGCTGGACCTCGCTACGCCCGGCGTCGCCCTGCAACTGCACGCGTCGGACCGACCCCGGCCCCCCGGCGACCTGGCCGGCTGGGGGCAACCGCTCGCCGTCGTACGGGACGCGCAGGCGACGGCCCGTCTGGAGATCCCGGATGGAACCCGCGCCCGCCACTGGCTGGTGTGGATCACCCGGGTCCCCGGCGGCCGCGCCGAGCTCGCCGAGGTGCGGTTCCTGCCACGTCCGTGACGTCGCGACGGCGTGTCGGCGCGAGGCCGACAACCACCCGCCGGCGCCGAGCTGCCCAGCCTGCAGCCCCCGTCGGGCAGCGCGACAGATCGGCGGCCCGCAGCGGCTCACAACGCGACGCAGACCCCGACGGGACGGTCACGGGGTGTCCCCGGGCTAGCGTGCCCCCTCGGAGGGCGTGGTGACCGACCTCGACGTGGAGGAGATCCGACGCATCGCGCGCGAGCGGCTGCTACCGCTGGCCGGCGGCGGCCACCCCGGGCGCGTGGACCGACCGCTCGTCCGCGCGCTGGGCGACAGCGGGCTGCTGCCGCGCCTGTTCCCCCGCCGGCTGGGAGGCACCAGCGACCGCGACGTGTCGGCGACCACGCTGTGCCGGCTGCGCGAGGGCCTGGCCCGCGAGAGCACCGCCGCGGAGACCGCGTTGGCGCTGCAGGGCCTCGGCGCCTACCCGATCGTGCAGTCCGCCGCGGAGGACGCCGCGCGACGCTGGATCCCGCCGGTCGCTCGCGGGGAAGCGGTCGCAGCGTTCGCGCTGACCGAGCCCGACGCCGGCTCGGACGCCGCCGCCATCGCGCTGACCGCCGAGCGCGACGCTGACGGCTGGCGGCTGAGCGGCGAGAAGTTGTGGATCTCCAACGCGCCGGACGCGGACCTGTACACGGTGTTCGCCCGGACCACACCGTCGGCCGCCGCTCGCGGTGTCACGGCGTTCGTCGTCCCCGGCGACACGCCCGGGCTCGGCGGCGATCCCATCCGCATGCTGAGCCCGCACCCCATCGGACGGCTCACCTTCGACGGCGTCGCGGTGCGCCCCGACCAGGTGCTGGGTGAGGTGGATCACGGCTTCGGGGTCGCGATGCGCACCCTGGACCTGTTCCGTCCCAGCGTGGGCGCGTTCGCCGTCGGGATGGCGCAGGCCGCCCTCGACGCGGCCGTCACACACGCACGCCACCGCAGCGCGTTCGGCCGTCCGATCACCGACTTCCAGGCCGTCTCCCACCAGCTCGCCGACATGGCGACACGCATCGAGGCCGCCAGGCTGCTGGTCTACGCGGCCGCGCGCGCCTACGACGACGGGCGCCACGGCGACGTCACCCGACGCGCGGCGATGGCCAAGCTGTTCGCGACCGAGACCGCACAGTTCGTGGTCGACGCCGCCATCCAGATCCACGGGGCGCGGGCCCTGGTCGACGACCACCTGCTGGCCCACCTGTACCGCGACGTACGGGCCCCCCGCATCTACGAGGGCACGTCGGAGATCCAGCGCAACGTCATCGCACGTGAGTTGCTGCGCCGCGCCGGGGACCCCACCCCGCTGCCGCCCTGATCGGTGCACGTCCGCTTCCTGGGCACCGGAGCCAGCGGCGGGACCCCCGGCGCAGGACGTTCGCGCCGACGCGAGAGCTCGGCGCTGGTCACCGCCGGGGGGACCGGACTGCTGCTCGACGCCACCCGCGACCTGCCGTCCCAGCTGGCGGACGTGGACCGCATCGACGCGGTGGCCCTGACCCACGCCCACCGCGACGCGTCCGGCGGCGTGCCGGCCCTCCGCAGATGGCTGCAGGAGCGCGGCCTCGGCCCGGTGCCGGTGCTGGCCTGCCCCGAGGCGCTCGACGTGTTGCGCGAGCGCTACGCCCGGCTGGGCCACTGCGCGCTGACACCGGTTGACGCGGGCGCGCCGCACGAGGTCGGCGACGTGACGCTGACCGCCTGCGAGGTGCCACACGCGCGCCAGCCGCGCTTCCGCACGTACGCGTGGCGTGTGGAGGGCGGCCCCGCCCTGGTCTACGCCTCCGACACGGCCGAACCGACGGACGACCTGCGACGTCTGACCCACGGCGCCGCGCTCCTCGTCGCCGACGGCGCCACCTACGGGCGGCGCATCTTCAGCCACCTGCGGATCGACGTGGACCTCCCGCGGCTCTGCGGCTGGGAGGTGGACCGCATCCTGCTGACACAGATCGGGCGCAGCGCTCCCTCGCATGACGAGCTCGTCCGGGAGGTGACCCGCCGCTGCGAGCGGGCAGCTCCCGCGCACGACGGTCTCGAGGTGTCCCTCACCAGGTGACGACCAGGCGGCCATCCTCCTCGGTGGCCTCCGTGCCCATGGCGGCGCACGCGTCGCGGAAGCGGCGCCGGATCCACGCCGCCTCCTCCCGCCGGGCCAGGCGCGTGTAGCAGTAGTCGAGGAAGATCGGCACGGCCTCCAGGCGTACCGGACGCGCACCGTCGAGGCGCAGCAGCCAGAACAAGCCGTGGTCGTTCCGCAGCCGCGGATCGACCGCGTAGTCGTCGATGAAGTCGCCGAGGTCGTACAGGACCGGCACCGGAGCGCCGTCGCGGTCGAGCGTGCGCACGCCGTGGAACACGTGGGCGGAGTGGCCCGCCACCAGGGTCGCGCCGGCGGCCACCACGGCGGGAGCCGCCCGGCGCACGTGGGAGACCGGCTCCGCGGTCATGTTGGGGCCCCAGTGGGGGGTCACCAACACCACGTCGGCGTCGACGGCGCCCACCGTCGCCGCGACCCACTCAGGCACCTCGCTGCGAAGATCGGCGTGCGCCACCCCGGGCCGCGACGGACCGGCGGCGAAGTCCTCCGGGTGGTCGGTCAGTCCCACCACGGCGATGCGCGTGCCAGCGACGTCGAGCTCAGCGGGCGCGCGTGCGCGCTCGAGGTCCTGACCCGCGCCCACGCACGCGATGCCGGCGTCATCGAGCAGGTCGAGCGTGTCCAGCAGCGCGGCGACGTCGTAGTCGAGGGCGTGGTTGTTGGCGAGGGTGACCGCGCCGACGCCGAGCAGCGCCAGCGCGTCCAGCGCCCGCGGGGGTGCGCGGAAGAAGAAGGGCTTGGCGGGATCGGGCCAGCGTTCCCCCCGCTCGGAAATGCAGCACTCCAGGTTGACGACCAGCAGGTCGGCTTCGTGGGCGACCGTCACCAGGTCCTCGGCGAACAGCGCGGCGGGGGGGTCGCGTTCGAGCCGCTCCGCCACCTTGCGTCCCAGCATGGTGTCGCCCGACAGGCCGAGCGTGAACATGACGCTCCCCTCCTCCCCCGCCACCGTAACCGCCGGCAGGACAGCCGCTGACGGCTGGCCGGGGTCGTGCGGTTGCGGCCGGCCGGAGCGGCGCGTTCCTTGGGAACACGACCGCGCAGGAGGCAGTGCGTGAACCACCAGGAGCAGCCACGCGGGCAGCAGGCGCCACGCGGCGACGAGCGGCCGCCGACACTGCTGGACCCTCACGGCGACCCCGCGCAAGGGCCGCAGGAGGAGATCGAGCACCCGGCCCGCCTGCTGCGCATCGCCCACTCGATCCGCAGTCTGCTCGACGAGGTGCGCACGACCGACCTCGACGAAGCCGGTCGCGAACGCCTCGCGGCGATCCACCAGCAGGCGGTCGACTCGCTGCAGGAGATCGTGTCGGAGAACCTCGTCGAGGAGCTCGGGCAGATGGAGCTGCCAATGGACGAGGGCATCCCGTCCGGGGGGGAGCTCCGGGTCGTGCAGGCGCAGCTGGCCGGCTGGCTGGAGGGCCTGTTCCGCGGCATCCAGGCCAGCATGGCGAGCCAGCAGATCGCGCAGCAGCACCATCGGCAGCTGGCGCAACGGCGGGCGCTGGAGGGCGGCGGTCAGACCGGCCAGTACCTGTGACCAGCGAGCGGTCCAGCCATCCGCGAGGGAGGAGCTACCGTGCCCGACGTCCACCGCTTCGAGCCACGCAGTGAGGTCCGTGCCAGCGACGTGTACGTGACCGCAGCCTGTGCCTGCGGCTGGGAGGGCAACGCCTTCCCGCAGTCCGAGCAGGGCTACGCCGACTCGGAGGTCGAGTTCGAGCGCCACCAGCGGGCGTCGGAGCACACCCTGACCGACCGCAGCCGGCCGTGACGGCTGCGCGCCCGGCACCGGGTCGACCGAGCGAGGCTTCAGCCCGGCCGAGGCCAGCCCACCAGCAGCCGCCCCGTCCATGACCGCCACCGGCCGTCCCTGGCCAACGGCCGGGGGTCGGGCCTGGGGCAGGCCAGGTCTACGCCGGTTCCCGCACCACCCTCACCGCATCGACCTCCTCCTGGGAGGTGAGGATCCGCAGCACGCGGTAGGCCGGGTCACGCTGTAGCTGGGCGAGGCCCCGGTCGAGGTCACGCCTCTGACGCTGCAGCACGTCGACGCCCACCTGCCGGCCCTCGCGGCGGCGATCGCGCTCGTGACACACCTCGAACGGCAGGTCCAGCACGATGGCGACCGGAGGGATGGCGTACTTGTCGGCGAGGCCCAGGTAGCGGCGGCGGTGGTCACGGGTGAGGTTCGTGGCGTCCACCACGCTGAGACGCCCGCGACGCAGCCGCTTGTCCAGGATGAACGACAGCACCGAGAAGGCGTCCGAGGTGGCGTCCTGATCGGTGGGGTCGTCGGCGACCATGGCGCGGCACGCATCGGAGGACACCACCTCGGTGGGACGGAAGTGGCGTCGGGCGAACGTCGACTTGCCGCAGCCGGCGATCCCGACCAGCAGCACGAGCGAGGGGTCGGGGATGCGGAGCTCCGACGTGACCGCGGGAGCCGGGTCGGCGTGCGCCTCCCCGGCTCCGGGCGTCACGGTGCGTGCGGTCAGGCTGCCGCGACGGCGTCCAGCAGCGAGTTCAGCGAGGTGCCGGACGCCGGGTGGCGCAGCTTGGCCAGCGCCTCCTTCTCGACCTGGCGGATGCGCTCACGGCTGAGCCCGTACATCTGGGCGATCTCGTCGAGCGTGCGCGTGTCGCCGTCGACGAACCCGAAACGCAGCTCCAGGATGGACCGCTCCCGCTCGTCGAGCGTGCCGAGCACGCCCGCGATGCGTGTGCGCGCGTCGATCGCCGACGCGGTCACCTCGGGGTCGGACGCCTCCGCGTCGGGGATCAGGTCGCCCATCGAGGCGTCGCCGTCCTCCCCCACCGGTCGATCCAGGGAGGTGAGGTCCTGCAGCACGTCGCGCACCTCGTGGATGCGCTCGAGGTCGATCCTCGAGCGCGCCGAGATCTCCTCGTCGATCGGATCGCGACCCAGTTCCTGACGGAGGTCGATCTCGGCGCGCCGCAACTTGGCGGACAGCTCCCACACGTGCGCCGGCACGCGGATGGTCCGAGCCTTGTCAGCGAAGCCGCGCTGCAGCGACTGGCGGATCCACCACACCGCGTAGGTGGAGAACTTGTAACCCTTGGTGTGGTCGAACTTCTCCACCGCGCGGATGAGTCCCAGGTTGCCCTCCTGGATCAGCTCGATGAAGTCCACCCCGCGGCCGATCCACTTCTTGGCCTGGGGCACGACCAGCCGCAGGTTGCTGCGGACCATCTCGTCCTTGGCGCGCTCGCCGTCGCGACGGACGTTGTGCAGCAGCGCCCGCCGGCGCGGGGACAACGCCTCGCCGTCCTCGAGCAGGCGTGCAGCGGCCAGACCGGCTTGGTAGCGCTTTGCCAGGTCCTGTTCACGCTGCGCATCGAGCAGGTCGTGGCGTCCGGCGGCGTCGAGGTACTGACGCACCGGGTCGCCCGACATGGTCATCTTGACCTCGCCCGAGGGCTCCTCACCGGCCACGTCGTCGACCACGGTCACGTCGTGGTCGCGTACGAGCGACGCGATCTGCTCGGTCCACCCGTCGCCGTGGCGGGCGGGGTCACGTACCTCCTCGAGCTCGGACACGAGCAGGTAGCCGCGGTCCGCGGCCTGCTCGATCAGCTCAGCGACGGTAGCTTCGTTCACCGTCAGTTCAGTTACGGGCACGGAGTGTTCCCCCCTCGGGTTGCTGGATCGGCGCTCCGGGCCGGTCGGCCCGGACTCCGTGTAACGTGTCCGCGGGTCGTTCCCATCCCTTCGGAAGGGTTCTACCGGCGGTTGTCGGCATCCGTCCGCGCCGGCTTCAACGTCGACCATGCCACGCAGGGTTCCCCCCGACGTCTCCGGCTCCCGCCCGATGAGACGGGCCGGGCGGCTGGTCACCGCCCGTGCGCACGGACGCGACGACGATCCGCCGGGGTGCAGGACGCGGCAGGTGCCCGCATGGTTGCGACTGCGACCGACAGGGCACCCGCGTTGAGCGCCCAGTGCACGCAGACGGGTGCCACCAGGCTGCCGCTGCGCAGACGCAGCCGGCACAGCACCATCCCGCCGAGCGTGGTGGCGGCCACGGCCGCGGTCACCCCCACGGTCAGCCGGGCGGCACCCTCGATCCCGTTGGTCCGCAGCGCCGCCACCGTGGGGGCCACGTGCCACAGCCCGAACACGCCGCTGGCCACGTGGACCGCCGTCGCCGTCGACGTGACCTGCTGGACACCGGCCAGCAGCACACCGCGGAAGGCCACCTCCTCGAGGAGCACCGTGCCCAGCGGGATCCTCACGAGCGTCTCGGCTGCCAGGCGCCGGCGGTCCATGCCGGCCGCGCGGCGGTCCGCCAGCAGGCGGCGCAGACGCGGCGAACGGCGTGCGACGGCGGCGGTCGCGACCAGGCCTGACGCGACCACGGCGGAGGCGGCCAGCCCCCACCGCAGGCCGTCGTCGAGCCGCTCGACGGGCCCGGTGACGTCCGTGGGGCGCAGGTCCCACCATCGCGCCCGCGCGACAAGTCCGCCCGCCGTGGTCAGGTTGACCGGCACGTACCAGCGTCGCGGCAGCGGAGCCAGGTTGACCACGGCGCTGTGAGCCAACAGGGCGGCCGACAGCCCGGCGAGGGACCGCATGTGCCCGAGCGTAGGCGCCGCGTGCGCCGCGCCCACCGCCTCGCGCCGTAGCGTGGGGACGCGACCACGGAGGACCGCGGACACGGGACCACGATGACCACCGAGCGGCTGCGTGCGGCGGGGCGCCCGCTGGACCTCGATGGGCTGGCCGCCCGGCTCGCCGACGCCGAGCTGGTGCTCCTGGGCGAGGCCACGCACGGCACGCACGAGTTCTACGCGGTGAGGGCCGATCTGACCAGGCGCCTGATCGCCGGTCACGGGTTCGCGGGGGTCGCGGTCGAGGCCGACTGGCCGGACGCGGCGCGGGTCACCCGCTACGTCGCCGGGGAGGGCGACGACCCCACCGCGGCGGCGGCGCTGGGCGACTTCACGCGGTTCCCGACGTGGATGTGGCGCAACACGGTGGTGGCCGGGTTCGTCGGCTGGTTGGCCGAGCACAACACCCGCCGTCGCACGAACGTCCCGGTCGGCTTCCACGGCCTGGACTTGTACAGCCTCTACACCTCGATCGAGGCGGTGGTGCGCTACCTGGACGAGGTGGACGTGGAGGCCGCGCAGCGCGCCCGGCTGCGGTACGCCTGCTTCGACCACGCCGGCGTGGACGGCCAGCGTTACGGGTACGCCACAGCGGTCGGGGCCCAGGAGCCGTGCGAGGGCGAGGTGGTGGCCCAGCTCGTCGAGCTGCGCCGACGCGCGGGAGAGGACGGCGGGCGCGCAGCCGCCGCACGCGAGTGGGCGTTCTTCGACGCGGAGCAGAACGCCCGGCTGGTCGCCGACGCCGAGCGCTACTACCGCGCGATGTTCCGCGGCCGCGACGACGCGTGGAACCTGCGCGACACGCACATGGCGGACACGCTGGATGCGCTGCTGGAGCACCTCGGCCAGCGCCTGGACCGCCCCAAGGTGGTGGTGTGGGCCCACAACTCCCACCTCGGCGACGCACGTGCGACCGAGATGGGCGAGCGTCGCGGCGAGCTCAACCTCGGTCAGCTGGCGCGCGAGCGGCACGGCGACCGCGTGGTCAACGTCGGGTTCACGACCTACGCGGGCGAGGTCACCGCTGCCGCGGACTGGGACGGGCCCACTCAGCGGCAGCGTGTCCGCGACGCGCTGCCCGGCTGCTACGAGGCGGCCTTGCACGACGCCGGCCTGGATCGTGCGTGGCTCGACCTGCACGACGCCGCGGTGGCCTCCGCCCTCGCCGGACCGCGGCTGGAGCGGGCGATCGGCGTGGTCTACCGCCCCGACACCGAACGGGTCAGCCACTACTTCTCGGCCCGCCTGCCCCGTCAGTTCGATGTGGTGATCCACCTCGACGACACCCGGGCGCTGGAGCCGCTCGACCGGACCTCCGTGTGGGACCGGGGGGCGGTGGAAGCGACCTACCCGTGGGCGGTGTGAGCCGAGGACCCGCCCGTGGGCGGCCGCCGCCTACTCCTGCCGGCGATCGAGCTGGTCGGCGACCGCCTCGGCCAGCTCGGTCTTTGACATCGACGAGCGCCCCGGAACGTCCAGCGCTCGGGCGCGGTCGTACAGCTCCTGGCGGCTGTCGTGCAGGAGACCGTGTGCCGCGCCCCCGCGGATCACGTCGGCGATCTTCGCGAGGTCGGCGGTGAAGGCCTCGCGGGCGTCGTGACGGTCCTGGTCGCTCGGGGCGCGCAGGATCGACGACGGGTGCACCGTGGCGGTCACCACCACGTCGCCTGGACCCCGGTGGAGCTCGCCGCGCTGGCGGGTGACCCGGAACCCGGGGCCCAGGAGCGCCTTCGCCGCGGTAGCCCCGAGCGCGACGATGACGTCCGGCCGCACCGCCTCGATCTCGGCGTCCAGCCACGGTCGGCACGCCTCGATCTGCTCGCGGCTGGGCGTCTGGTGCAGACGCTTGCGGCCCTTGCGCTTCCACTTGAAGTGCTTGACGGCGTTGGTGATGAAGACCTGGTCGCGGTCGATGCCCACGGCCTCGAGCGCACGGTCCAGCTCCCGCCCCGCCGGCCCGACGAACGGTTCCCCTTCACGGTCCTCCTGGTCTCCCGGCTGCTCCCCCACGAACATCACCGCCGCATCGGCCGCACCGTCGCCGAACACGGTCTGCGTCGCGTCGCGGTACAGGTCGCAGCCACGGCAGCCGGAGGCGGCGGCGCGCAGCTCCGACAGGCTGCGGCCCTCAGGGAGGTACGCGGCGGCGCTGTCCGCCTCGCCGGTCGTCACCCGACGCCCTCCGGGCGGTCGTAGCGGGCGCCCTGCCCGGTCGCGAGCTCGCCGGTGCGGGACCGCTCGCGGTCGGGTTCGAGCGTCGGGGTGGGGGCTCCGCGCCCGGCGGCGATGCCGGCCAGGAGTTCCGTGACGGCTTCGTCCGCGCCGCGGCGCGCGACCCACCCCAGCTCCGCGCGAGCCCGGGAGACGTCCATGACCGGTGCGTGCAGGGCCAGGTCGACCCAGCCTGGCTCCACCGGGTGCAGCCGCAGCCACCAGGTGAGCGCCGCGGCCGGTCGGACCACCGCGCGCGGGACCGTGAAGGCACGCGCGTCCAGCAGTCGTGCCACGGTCGGAAGGTCCAGCACGGGCTCCGCCGCCACGTTGAACGCCCCGTGCGCGTCGCCGACCAGCGCCAGCCGGTAGGCCTCGGCCACGTCGGCCGTATGCACCGCCTGGAAGCGCACGTCGCTGACGTTGGGGACGACCGGGAGCAGGCGGGCGTCGGCCAGCCGGTTGGGGAAGAGGCTGCCGAGGAAGAAGCGGCGGACCTCGGACGCCGCCTCGTCCTGGAAGATCAGCCCGGGGCGCAGCCGGACGACCCGCACCTCGGGGTGCTCGAGCGTGAAGGTGTCCAGCAGCCGCTCGACGTACGCCTTCTCACGCGAGTAGTTCGACGTCGGGATGCCGTGGGTGGGCCACGACTCGTCCACCGCGTCGCCCTTGGGTCCCGGTGAGTAGGCGCCCACCGATGAGGCGTACACGAACGAGCGCACCCCGGCGGACGCCACCGCCTCGAGCACGCGCACCGTTCCCTCCACGTTGGTCCGCCAGGTCGCCCGCGGATCGCGCGACGGCTGGATCTGCCACGCCAGGTGCACCACCGCCTGGGCCCCTTGAAGGTGGCCCACCAGGTCGTCCCGCGTGACGTCGGCGGACTCCCACCGCGTTCCGGGGACGTCCAGGTCCGGCAGGCGCCGGGCGACACCCACCACCTCCTCCACCTGGTCGGCGGCGGCGAGTGCCCGCACCACCGCGATCCCCACGTTGCCGGTCGCGCCGAGCACCACCACCCGCACGTCGAGTTCCTCCCCCGCCTCTCCACGACCGTACGACCGCGGCCCGGGCGAGGCCCGACGTTCGACCGAGGTCACGCCGTGTGCCGCACCGGCACCGGCTCCAACGCCCAGGCCAGGGCCGGCGGGAGCACGGCCGCCACCAACGCGCCCCCGGCGAAGGTGGTCAGCGCGCCCACCGCCCCGCTCGCCGCCCCGGCCACCAGCGGTCCGACGGTCTGCCCCGGGCGGGCGGCGTCGACCCACACCGCCACGTCCGTGCCCCGGCTCGACGCCGGGGCGATGCCCGCGGCCACGTCCTGCAGCCCCGGGATCACCAGCCCTCGCCGAACCCCCTGACCACGACGCCACCGCCAGCCACCAGAGCGACGGGGCAGCCGCGATGGTGACGTAGGCCACCGGGTACAGCGTGGCGCCTGCCACGAGGATCCGGCGCGTGCCGAAGCCCTCGTGCAGCCGCCCCATGAGCAGGGCGGCCCCGGTCGAGGTCGCGGCCGGCAGGGCCAGCAGGACGCCGCGGGCCGACGCGCTCATGCCGAAGGCGTCCTGCGCGTGGATCGGGAGCACGGTGAGGGCGAGCCCGAACAGGACGAGACCTGCCAGGCTCCGGGCGCGCCAACACCGTCGAGGATCTCGGGGATCGACGGCGTGATCAGCGAGTTGACGGTGATGCCGGTCACCGTGATCGCGAAGATCAGCGTGATCGGCCGGCGCGGAGCGGGTCGGCCACGTCGGACGTCGTGTCGGTGCCCGGTCACGGCACGACGCGGACGGTCCGGGTCTCGGGGACGCCCGTGACGTTGCGGTGGGGAGCGTTGCGGCCTCCGAGCACGGTGCCCGCCGCGATCGCGCCCGCCACCAGCAGCGCCACGGCGGACAGGGCGAGCGCGACGGCGCGCCCGGGCCGCGGCTCGCCACCCCGGTCGGGGCGAACGGCGGCGGGTGTGGGGGTGGCTGCGGCGGTCCCGCCCCACGCGAGCCGCTCGGTGGGGGATGTCGCCTCGGCGGGGAGCGCGCCGACGCTGGGGGGGATCGCGCGGGTGGTGGCCTCGTCCGCCGCCGCGGCCGGCAGCAAGGGGAAGATTCCGCGGCGCGCCCGGCTGAGGTCCTCCCGCATGGCGTCCGCCGTCGGGTAGCGCTCCTCCGGGTCCTTCTCCATGGCGTGCAGCACGACCGCGTCGAGCGCCTCGGGGACGGCCGGGTTGACGGATGAGGGTGGCTCCGGGCGACGGTGCAGGTGCTGGTGCACGATCCCGACGGGCACCTCCGCCGTGAACGGCAGCCGGCCGGTGAGGGCCTCGTACAGGAGGCAGCCCAGCGAGTAGAGGTCGGTGCGCTCGTCGACAGGTCGGCCCAGCGCCTGCTCGGGTGCGACGTACGGCACCGATCCCAGCGCGGTCTGCGTCAGCTCCTGCGTCGCCTCGGCCACGCGGGCGATGCCGAAGTCCGCCACCTTGACCCGGCCGTCGTCGGTCAGCATCACGTTGGCCGGCTTGACGTCGCGGTGGATCAGGCCCTGCTGGTGGGCGGCGGCCAGCGCCCGGCAGACCGCCTCCCCGATCTCCGCCGCGCGGTCGGGGTCCAACGCCCCGACCTCACCGATCACGTCCGCCAGCGACGGCCCGTCGATCAGCTCCATCACGATGTAGTGCAGCTCCCCGTCGGACCCGGTGTCGAACACCTGCACGACGTTGGGGTGGTTGAGCCGCGCGGCGGCACGCGCCTCGCGCCGGAAGCGCTCCACCACCCCGGCTTGCTGGGCGAGGCCCGGATCGAGCACCTTGACCGCCACCTCGCGGTGGAGGGTCCGGTCGAGCGCGCGGAACACCTGCGCCATCCCGCCGCGGCCCAGCCGCGCTCGTAGCTCGAAGCGGTCGGCGACGACGCGACCGACCTCCACCAGCGGACCTTCCGGGTCAGGGACGAGGACGGCCACCGGGGGACGGACGTTGCCCCACGCCAGCCGGACGACCGCAGGCTAGGGCCTGCGCCCCCGGCCGTACACGTGCCTGCCACCTGCCGCGCGCCGGCCGGCGGCGCCCCGATGCCGGGACCGTGCGCGTCGGTGGCCTGGGCGCCCTGAGCGGTCGGCCCAGGTCCGCCGGTTGATCGGTCTCGCCCCGCAGGAGCTGGGCGTCTGCCCGGTCGTCACGCTGCGCCACAACCTGGTGCTGTTCGGCGAGCTGGCGGGGCTGCGCGGACGCGAGCTCGCCACCCGGATCGAGGAGGGGGCGGAGGCCCTCGACATCGCGGACCTGCTCGATCGGCTGACGGGCACGCTCTCGGAGGGCCAGAAGCGGCGGGTCCACACCGCCATCGCCCTGCTCCACCTACTGGGCGATGCGCGGCCTGCGGTCCGTGGTGCTCGAGCCGGGTGGTCTGCCGGAGGTGCTGCTGCCGACCACGGCACTGCTGGCATTCGGTGTGGCGTTCACGCTGGTGGCGGCGACCCGCTTCCGCTTCGAGGACACCAAGGTGTACTTCGGCTGAGGCAGCAGAGAGCCGACACCGGTCACCGCATCCAGCCACTGCGCACACGCACCGGTCACGGTGAGGGTGACCCCGGCGGTGTGGTCGGCGTCGGAGACGGTGACGGTGACGGCGACGTCGCGGTGGGTGCCGGCGTGGTCGGCTGGGTGGTCTCCGGGGTGGGCTCGGTCTGCGGCTCCTGGTCGGCGGGTGGCGTGGTGGGCTGCCCGGGGGGCGGCGTGGAAGCGGGGGGTGGCACCGCCGGGGCGGGAGGCTCCCCGGCGGGCGCGCCGCCACCCGACACCGTGTCCCAGTCGATCGTCCGCAGCAGGAACAGCGTGAGCAGCAGCACCGCGGCGAGCACCGCGACCACGACGATCGCGCGCTGCGCCCCGCCACCCCCGCCGTCGGTGGGCAGCACCACCACGCGCTCGTAGCGGTCCCGTGCCGCGGCACGGCCTGTCAGCGGGCCTTGCCCCCCTGTGCCGGCCGAGCCGGGGAGGTCCTGCGCGAGGACGGTCGGCGCCGCGGCGACCGGCTCCCCGCGCAGGCCACGGTCGAGGTCGTCGCGGACCTCGTCCACGTCGCCGTAGCGCCGGTTGCGGTCCTTGGCGAGCATGCGCAGCGCGAGGTCGTCCAGCCAGGACGGGACACCGTCGACCAGCTCCGAGGGAGGCGCCGGCTGCTTGTGGAGGTGCTGGTAGACGACCGCCAGGCTCGAGTCGCCGGTGAACGGCGGGCGGCCGGTCAACATCTCGTACAGCACGGCACCCAGCGCGTAGATGTCGGCGCGTGGGTCCACCTCCTCGCCCCGTGCCTGCTCGGGGGCGATGTAGAGCGCCGAGCCGTAGACGGTGTCGGTCTGGGTGGCGGTGGCCATGGCCCGCGCGATCCCGAAGTCCGCGACTTTCACCTCCCCCTGGGGGGTGAACATGATGTTCGCTGGCTTGATGTCGCGGTGCACGATGCCCAGGGTGTGCGCGGCGCCCAACGCGGCGCACACCTGGCGGGTGACCTCCGCCGCGCGTCGCGGGTCGAGCGGTGCCTCACGCTCGATGACCGCCCGTAGCGTTGGCCCCTCGACGAGCTCCATCACGATGAAGTGGGTGTTGCCGTCCGCCCCGGTGTCGTGGACCGCCACCACCCGGGCGTGGTTGAGCGCTGCCGCCGAGCGTGCCTCCCGCCGGAAGCGCTCCAGGAAGGACGCGTCCCCCACCAGTTGCGGCGACAGGACCTTGACGGCGACCCGGCGGTCCAGCACGCGGTCGCGGGCCGCGAAGACCTCCGCCATCCCCCCGCGGCTCAGACGCTCGCGCAGCTCGTACCGTCCAGCCAGGACCTCGCCGGCCTGGACCACACCAGCTCCTCTCCCCTGCCGCTCGGCGGCACCGGCCGCCGCCAGCGCGCGTCGGCGACCTCGCGCCGGCCGGGCCGCCTCCGCTCCGCTCAGTCGTCCTCGTCGCCGTCGTCGCGGCGTTCGGGTTGGTCACCCGGGGCCGTGGCGGCCATGGCGGCCTCCAGGCGGTCGGCGGCCGCGCTGATGGCGTTGTGGGCCGGCGCGGCCACCTCGCCCTCCTCCGCCGCCTTGCCGAGCTCCTTCCGCAGCTCGTCCAGCTCGTCGGACGCCTTCCGCACCTCGCCGGCTCGGTGCCGCACGACGGCCTGGTCCGCGTGCTCGGTCAGCTTCTCGGCGGTGTCCTCGTCCAGGTCGCCGCGCCCGACCGCCGCTGCGGTGGTCGCGGCCACGTCCGCGGCGGTCGCGTCCGGATCGGCGGGCGGCGGGGCGGCCGTGGTTGCGGGCCCGTCCGCCGCCGGCGTGCGCGCATCGCCCCGCCCCGGCTCCGGTCGGATGACGTCCCGCACCGCTTGGGACGCCACCACCGCCATGACCGCTGCCAGCAGGACCAGGCCCAGGACCCCGATCCGCCGCCCTCGTCCGGGCCGTGGCGTCCCGCCATCGGGGCGTGCGGTCGCTCCTCGCGCGACCGCGC
>DASZZX010000137.1:0-20929 GCA_036260415.1 Nitriliruptorales bacterium | reverse complement strand
CACGTCCTCGACCGCCTGCAGGTCGAGGGCGGCCGTGAACGGCATGCCCCCGGCCAGGCTCACCACCTCCGGCCGGGAGGCAACGGCGAACAGCGCACGGATCTCGGAGGCGGACAGGCCCCGGGTGCGCGCCGCGTACCGCCGCAGGTACGGATCGGCGTCGAGTCGCACGTCTCTCCCCGTCGGGTGCGAGCGTCACGTGCTCCGACCACACCGGGGCTCGCGGTGATGCCGTACGAGCCCCGCCGCGTCGCGGTGCCGACGTCGCTGGCTAGCATCGCGTGCGATGCCGCACCAGCGAGCGTACCGGCGCGGGGAGGGACGGCCTGGTGACCCTGCGCGACGAGGAGGGCCTGGTCCATACGGGTCCACCCGCCGTACAGACCGGCGACGAACCACCGGTCCGCCGGGTGATCGCACCCGGCGGCTGGAGGCGAGCGGTGACCGGGTTGGTCCTCGGCATGGCGGCCGGTGCGGCCATCGGGCTGGTCCTGCCCCGCGACGAGGGACCACGTCGGACCATCTGGCCCGCCGACCGGCCACGCCCGTTCGATCGCTGACCGTGTCGCGGGCGGGCCGACGGTGAGCCGCAAGGTCGCCGCGCTGACCTCCGACGATCTGGAGTCGCTGCCAGAACGGTGCCAGGGTTGCCTGTTCTGGGAGCTGGGGATGCCCAGGCCGATCGACCTCGAGCTGAGCGCGGACGAGCTCGCCGGTGACCCGCTGGTGCAGAAAGCGGCCTGGTGGCGTGCGCTCGAGTTGGAGACGACCGTGCCCGGTCGCCTCCTGCGGGTGGACGGCGAGGTGGCGGGGTGGTGTCTCCTGGGTCCGCCTGAGGCGTTCGCCCGTCGGCGCGCACCGGTCCCGCGTGCGAGCGACGACGCGCTGTTCCTCGCGACGCTGTGGGTCGAACCAGCGTTCCGCAGCGGGGGTCTCGGTCGTCTGCTGGTCCAGCAGGCGGTGAAGGAGGCGATTCGCCACGAACGCAGGGCGGTGGAGGCGTACGGGGATCGTCGCCACCGTGATGCCGCCTGTGTGGCGCCGGCCACCTGGCTCCTCCACGAGGGCTTCGCGGTCCACCGCGAGCATCCCCGCTACCCCCTGCTGCGCCTGGACGTCCGCTCGATCGCGCGTTGGGCGGAACCACTGGAGCACGCGCTCGAGCAGGCACTCGCGCGCCTCGCCCGTCGGCCGGAGCGGGCACCGGCTCCTGTGCCCCACCGCACCGCTCCGCTGTTCAGGTCGCGGGCGTCGCCTCCCCGTCGGAGTCCCCGGTGACGAACTGGCCGACGGCATCGGTCAGCGCCGTGGCGATCTCCTCCTGGTAGGCGGGCGACTGGAGCCAGCGTCCCTCGTCCGGGTGGGTGAGGAAGCCGGGTTCCACGACCACCGCGGGGGCCCGGGACTCCTGCAGGAGCGCTGCGGTGGAGGGGTGGATCCGACAATGTGCGGTGCCGACCCGCTCGACCACCGCGTCGACCACGAGACGGGCCAGCTGGCGCCCCGCTTCGCTCTCGAACCGGGCGTCACCGAAGTAGTAGCCGGCGCAGCCACGCGCCCGAGCCGATCCCAAACCGTTGAGGTGGATGGACAGGATCAGATCGACGTTCTCGGCGTTCGCCAGCCGCGCTCGGGCGGAGACCGACGGTGTGGTCGCCGGACCCCGGGACGGGGTGACGTGCACCCCTCGAGCGAGCAACCGGCCTTCCACGCGGTTGGCGATCTGCCAGCACACCACGTGCTCGGCGGTGCCGTGGGCGCACACACCGGGGTCGTCGGGGCCGTGACCGGCGTCCAGCAGGATCCGTGCACCGGCCAGCGAGGGTCGGCGCGAGGTGGAGCGCAGAGCCTCGCGCTCGCGGACGGCGGATGCCGCGGCGGACTGGTGCTGGCGGTGCAGACGACGGACGGCGGCGACGACCTGGTGACCCACGATGCTGTCGACCCGCAGACCCACGTTCAGCTGGAAGTCGCGCACAGCCTCGGAGGTCTGTGGACCGAACACGCCGTCCACGTAGCCGGCGTCGAACCCGAGACGGTTGAGACGCTGCTGCAGCTCGCGCACGTCGTCGCCACGCAGCATCGGGTCGGTGAGGTAGAGGCGTCGGTCCCCCAGGGAGCGGCCCGACTCCACCAACGCCCGCCAGGTGTCAGGACCGACCAGACCGTCGGAGGTCAGGCCGCGGCCCTGCTGGAAGGTGCGGACCGCGGCCTCGGTCGCCGCCCCGAAGACGCCCGGGTCGTCACCGTGGCACGGGTGGCCCAGCTCCGCCAGCCGCGTCTGGATGTCGCGCACTGCCGGTCCGGCGCAGGCCCGGCCGATCGGTTCCATGCGATGCAGCGTACGAGGCGGCTGGGGGGCCCGAACCGAGGAGCGCGACCCGCGGACCGCCGGAGCCGGCGGTGGGTCAGCGCGGCAGCGGCACGAGCCGTCTCAGGCGAGGAACTCCTGCAGGTCGGCCAGCAGGGCCTGCTTGGAGCGGGCGCCGACCATGCGCTTCCTGACCTCGCCCCCGTGGAGGACCATGAGCGTGGGGATCGACAGGATGCCGTAGTCGCGCGCGACCTGCGGGTTCTCGTCGATGTTGAGCTTCACGACCTTGAGCTTGTCGGCGTTCTCGCGCCCGATCTCGTCGACGATCGGTGAAACCATGCGGCAGGGACCGCACCACTCGGCCCAGAAGTCCACGAGCACCGGCTTGTCGGCCTCGAGCACCTCGGACCTCCAGAGATCGGTGGTCACCGTGGTGACGGCCATCGTCGCTCCTCTTCGGGATGTGGCTCGGTGTGGCATGTGGCTCGGCGTCTCGCCAGTCAACACGGTACCTGGAGAGGGCATTCCACCTCTCCAGCCGGTCCGTCCCGAGCGCCCAGCACCAAGTGCCGCTCGTGATCCGAGCGCGGGCAGGTGTCGCTCGTGGTCCGGGCGCGGGCGAAGCGTCGCTGGTCACTCGAGCGCGGCCAGGAAGCGCTCGGCGTCCATGGCGGCACGACACCCAGTGCCCGCGGCTGTGACCGCCTGACGGTAGATCGGATCCATCGCGTCGCCGCATGCGAACACGCCGGGCACGTTGGTGGCCGTGCCGGGCTCCTTCACCACGAGGTAGCCGTTGGGTTCCACGTCGAGCTGTCCCTCGAACAGGTGGGTGTTCGGGATGTGCCCGATCGCGAGGAACACCCCGTCACAGGCGAGCTCACTGCGCTCACCGGTCTTGGTGTCCTGCAAGACGACACCGCTGACCATCCCGTCGGAACCCAGGATCTCCTCGACGGTCGCGTTCCACACGAACTCGATGCGGTCGTTCTTGAACGCTCGTTCCTGCATGATCTTGGACGCCCGCAGCTCGTCACGGCGGTGGACGACGGTCACGCGGGAGGCGAACTTCGTGAGGAAGGTGGCCTCCTCCATCGCGGAGTCACCACCGCCCACCACCACCACGTGACGGTCGCGGAAGAAGAAGCCGTCGCAGGTGGCGCAGGCGGACACCCCCGCCCCCCACAGGCGACGCTCTCCGGGCACCTCCAAGCGGCGTGGCCGCGCCCCGGTGGCGATGATGACCGAGTGCGCGAAGTGCTCCCGACCACCGGCGATCAGCCGGAACGGACGGACCGTGAGGTCGACCTCGTCCACGTCCTCGGTCAGGTACTGGGCGCCGAAGCGCTCGGCCTGCGCGCGCATCTGGCGGATCAGCTCGGGACCGATGATGCCATCGACGAACCCGGGGTAGTTCTCCACGTCTGTGGTGAGTGTGAGCTGGCCACCGGTCGGCCCTCCGGCCTGGATGCCCTCGATCACGAGCGGTTCGAGGTTAGCGCGCGCCGCGTAGACCGCGGCCGTGAGACCTGCTGGGCCGCTGCCGACGATGATGACGTCCCGCGTCTGGGGCACGGCCTGGGTGCCGGTTCGTGACGTGTCGGCGTTCCGCTGCGGCATGGTTCCTCCAGGGGTGGCCACGATGGTGGGGGATCGTGCAGGGACAACCAGCGTCCCGGGTGACACATTCCACACGGGCGGACGGCCGCCCCGCAGGTACCCTCCCGTCCGATGGGCGTGACGACCTGTACCCGCCATCCGGGTGAGGAGACCCGTCTCTCCTGTTCCAACTGTGGCGAGGCCATCTGCCACCGCTGCGCTGTCATGACCGCGGTCGGTCAGAAGTGCCCTGCATGTGCCCGTCAAACACGCGGCGCCCGCGCACGGGGCCGGCCACGGCAGGTCGTGAAGGCGGTGGCGGTCGGCGTCGCTGCGGCGGTGGGGCTGGGGCTGGTGCTGTCGCTGTTCATCCGTGTGAGCGGCGGCTGGTTCACCCTGATCGCCAGCGGCTTCGTCGGCTACGGCGTCGCCCGGGCGGTGCACTGGGGGGCGGAGGGCAACCGTGCCGGACCGTTCCGGGGCGCGGCGTTCGGCCTGGCGGTGGGCGGTGTGGAGGTGGCGTGGCTCCTCCTCGGCGTGTTGTTCCCGGGTGGCTTGGGGCTGCTGTCGTACGCGGCGGCGGCGTACGGAGCGTGGATCGTCTACCGCTGAGTCGCGCCCCCGGCCGGCCGGTCGCGCGCAGGACCGTTCCTGGCCTACGGCCTGGTCAGGGCCGGTCGTACTGCGCGAAGGACAGGACCTGGCAGTCCGAGCGCGCCACCGCCCACACCTCGACACGCCGGTAACTCCCGCGGTCGGGGTCCTGAGCGCCGAACGCGTACACGATCGCGCGTTCGCCGCGGTAGCGGGCCAGCTCGACGTACAGCGGGATCAGCGGGCTCGATGCGGACTCGAGCAGCTGCGGGAGGCAGCGCTGCACGTCCTGAGGAGGCTCTGTGGTGGCGGGCCGGGGGGCGGCCCCTTCCGCCGCCCCGGCCTCGCCCGAGGTGGCCTCGACCTCGCTGTCGGAGGACGCGTCCGACCGCCCGAGCTCGTCGGCGAGCTCGCGGCCCAACGGCGCCGCCTGCTCCTCGCCCAGGCCGGGCGGCACGACCCCGGACGGATCCAGGCCCACCGCCAGCCGCTGCAGCTCCACGTCGTCGTAGTCGTTGTCAGTGGTGGTGACGACCACGTCCGGACCGGCATCGGTGTCCGGCGCCACGCCGTGTGCGGTCACATCGCCAGCCTGGTCGGACCCGCCCCGCAGCAGCACCCCAGCGCCGACCCCCACCACCGCGATCACCGCGGCGGCGGCCGCGGCGGCCCCGAGCGCGCGCCACGGCGCCGACCGCCGTGCCTGCGATCGCCGGTCGGCGAGCTGGTCGTGGGGCGCGCCCGGGGCCGCGAGCTCCTCGGCGACGGCCGCGCGCAGCCGACCGGAGAACCCCTCGCGGGGTTCCACCGGCGGCAGTCCCGCGAGCGCCTGATCGGCACGTCGGATGCGGTCGAGGTGGGCACGCAGCATCGAGTCACGGTCGAGATCGGCCTCGAGGGCCGCACGTTCGTCCTCGGGGAGCTCGCCCGCCAGGTAGGCGGCGAGGCGCTCGCCGATCTCCAACAGTGCCTCCGGTGCTCTTCCGTCAGGGTTGGATGCCGTCTCCGCCGCCAGGGTTGCGGTCGTCGGTCGAGAGATCGCCGCCGACGGTCGTGGCGAGCAGGTCGGCCAGGCGGGCGCGGGCGCGGTGCACACGGCTCTTGACCGTCCCCACCGGCAGATCGCTCGCCGCTGCCGCTTCGCGGTAGGTGAGGCCCTCGATCGCGACCAGGATCAGCAGGGTACGACTGACCTCGTCGAGTTCCCCGAGTGCCCGCTGCACCTCGCGCCCGAGCTCGTGGGCGGTGACCGCCTCGTCCTGTGGCAGGGAGGGGTCACCGGCGCTGGAGCGGTCCACCACGCCCACGATGTCCGCCACCGGCGTCTGCGGGCGGCGCGCCCGCTTGCGTGCCAGGTCGTTGCAGGCGTTAACCGTGACCCGGTACAACCAGGTCGAGAAGGCGCTGCCGCCGGTGAAGGTGGCCGCACGTCGGGCGACGGCCACGAACGTGTCCTGCGCAGCGTCCTCCGCGTCGGCGTGGTTGCCGAAGTAGCGGTAACAGATGCCGTACACCCGCCGCTCGTAGCGGTCGACCAGCGCGCCGAAGGCCCCCTCACGATCGGTGCCATCCAAGTAGGCGGCCAGGATCTCCTGGTCGGAGGCGGCCGCCCACGACCGCCGCGGACTCGTCAACGACCGTCGCGCTTGTCTCCGGGTCACGCCGACGGGACCGGCAACGGCCCGATCCCCGACCCGTCGACCTCGACCTCCACACCCGGAAGATCGCCGGCGGCCTCCTGCTGCAACGCCTGCGTCGCGAACAGAGCGATGATGGCGAGGACGAGACCGCCGAGGAACGCGAGCACCACCCGCCGGCGCGTGTCGGTGCGTCCCAACGGTGGCGTGTCCAGGTCGCGGAGGTGGTGGCCGCGAGAGGTGCCGCCGCCGCCGTCGTTCAGGAGGGTTGCGGTGACCTCGCTCGGGCGCGTCCGGACCAGCGGCGCCAGGGCAGTGGCCATGGTGCTGCCATCCGCGTAGCGCTGATCGATCGCGCGGCGGGTGGCGGTGTGGACGACCCGGTCCAGCCCGCGTGGGACGTCGGCTCTGACCGTCCGCGGTGGTGGCAGCTCCCGCGACAGACGGGCGGCCGCGGTCGCGGTGGGGGTGTCACCCTGGAAGGCCGGTTCACCGGTCAGGCACTCGTACAGCACCACGCCTAGGGAGTACACGTCAGCACGCGCATCGACCTCCCGCCCCTCCAGCTGCTCCGGTGCCAGATACGCGGCCGTGCCGATCACCGTGCCCGGGGTGGTCAGCGTGTCGTCACGGTTGCCCAGTGCCTTGGCGATGCCGAAGTCGGTCACCTTGGCCAGACCGTCGCGGGTCAAGAGGATGTTGGCCGGCTTGACGTCACGGTGCACGAAACCGCGGGCGTGTGCCTCCCCGAGCGCCGCGCCGACCTGCTCTCCGAGCGCGGCGACCACGAGCGGGTCCAGCGCACCGCCCTTCTGGATCACGTCCCGCAGGCTGGGCCCGTCGATGTATTCCATCACGAGGTAGACGATGTCGTCCTCTTGGCCCGTGTCGTAGATCTGCACCGCGTTGGGATGGGTGACCTGCGCGGCGGCCTGTGCCTCGCGACGGAAGCGCTCGACCGTGGTGGCGTCGCCGGCCAGGTGGGGGTGCAGCAGCTTCACGGCCACGGATCGATCGAGCACGACGTCGTGGGCACGCCAGACGATCGCGACGCCGCCCGTGGCGATCGGCTCCTCGAGCTGGTAGCGGTGGGCCAGCATGCGTGCCACGCCCGGCCACGTTGTCCCGCTCACCGACCGCCGGCGGTTGGGGTCGTCGGGTTCGGGCGGCGGTGTGTCCGCGTCGGGCCCGTCGGTGACCGTCGGCTGGTCGTGCAGCGACGGCGCGGGCTCGTCGCCGGACGTGCCGGCCCTGTGCAGGCGGTCGGGCTGGTCGAGCGGACCCGTCACGGCGGCAGCTCCCGTCGGCCGGTCGCCGTACGGGTGGTCAGGTCGTCGAAGAGGCTCACCGCGTCGATCACCAGCGTGTCCGCCTGTTGGCGCACGGTCACGGTGACGGTCCCGGCGTTGATGTCGAACGCCGTCATCGCCGCCTCGCGCTCCGTGGCCTCCGCCTCCGCGGCAGCGCGCGCGTGGCCCTCGTCGCCGCCGGCGTCGCGGTACGCCCCCGCAGCCACCCTGGCAGCCTCCTGAGCGGTGTCCTGCACGGAGATGGCGTTGAGCGCGGTGGCGATCGCCTCGTAGCCCAGGAAGGCGAGCACCGCCATGATCACCACCAGCTGGCCGAGCCAGCCGGTGACGATCCCGCCCGCCTCAGCGTGCCGGGTGCGCATGTGCATATCGGCGAAGGTTACGTCCTCGCCTCCCCCCTGCGAAGCCCCGCCGTCTCAGGTCATGCGGCATGCTCGCGCACGACCGTGAGCTGCGGCGGCTTCGGCCGCAGCCGGCGGTACAGCCACCACAGGAGCAGCAGCGCGAACACACCCCCGACGGTCACCAGGGCGTTGCCGCTGACGGCGGTGGACTGCACCACGATCGTGGACTCCGCCACCTGGAGCCACGGTGTGCCCTCGGGATCGATCGCGCCCGGGGTCTTGATCAACACACGCACCGGGATCCTGCCAGCAGCCTGCGGGATGACCGGGATCGAGATCGTCTGCCGCGCCCCCTGGTCGAGGGTGACCAGCTGAGCGTCACCCTCCGGGAAGCGCACCTTGCGGGACGCGTCGAGCTCGACCACGACCCGGATCGGGCCCCCTTCAGGTCGCGACAGGGTGACCGGGATCACCTGCTGGTCTGTGTCGGTCAGCGTGATGCGTGCATCTCGCGGCAGGGTGATCGTCCCCAGCGCCTCGTCGATCGTGTCGTCCACCGCTTGGACCATGGACCGTGACCGGTCGGGGCGCCGCTCGAGCCACCACGTCGACGGTGCTCGCAGGAGCGTGAGCTCCAGCTCGTCCCACGTGCGACCCCCGGCACGGTCCCCGGGCACGGCCTCCTTGAGGGCGGTCAGGCGTTCGCGCGTGGACGTCAGCGACCGGACGAGATCGGCCGGCAGCCGGTCGCTATCCGCGCCCGCGAGGCCGGTGGCCCCCGGGGTCCCCGCGTAGGCGTCCAGCACCTGCTCGACCCCGCCGAGCTCCAGCCAGTCGGCTCGCTCCAGTCCCCGCAGCAGCTGTGCGGCAACGCGTGGGCCCGGTTCCCACCGAGGCGGCGGCAGCATCACCACCGCCCTCCCTTCGTTGTCCGGCGCCTCCAGGTGGATCTGGGCGGTCTCGGCCAGGATCCGCTGGATCGCGACGATGGGGCCGTGCTCATTGGGCATGGCCTCGAGCAGGGACGTCAGCCACGGGTCGGCGACCAGGGCGAGCACGTCGACACCAGCAGCGCGCACCACCTGGACGGGCTGCGGCGTGGCGGCGGGGGCCTCACGGTCGTCGGCCTCGGCCAACTGCTCCCAGCCGAGCAAGATGGTGCTGACCCCGGAGGGCTCCAGCACGTCGTGCACCGTGGCGCGGTCGAGCGGCGTGGTCGCCCAGAGGACGTCCGGCAGGGGCGGGCGGCCCAGCGCCGCGTGCAGCCGGGCGGGCGCCTGCGACACGCTGCGGACCGCCTCGAGCGGGAGGTCCTCCGCCAACAGCGATGCCAGATCGGTGTCCGCGTAGGGTCCGGTCACGGGCGGGGCGGCCGCGTCGACCAGCGCCTGGAGCCGTTCCAACGCTCGCCGGGATCGCACGGCGGGGGGGTCGTCCGGGGCGACGTTCCTGCGGGCGTTGCCGTCGGACTCTTGGAAGCCGTCGGCACGATCGGCGAGATCCTCCACCAGGTGCGCAGCAGGCAGCAGCTGCACCGGGACGTCGGCCCGCCGTTCCAGTGCTGCGAGGAGGAGGTCCAGCCGCCCCCCCGGGGCGAGTTCCTGCGCGACGGCCGCGGGGTAGTCCCCGCCGGGGGAACGCCACGGCGCGGCGTCCAGGGGCCATCCGACCAGCGCCGCCACGGGCGCTTTCGGGGCCCGGGCTTGCACGACGACCGCGGTCGTGACGGTGTCCAGGCGGCTGCCACCCCGCTCCACGGAGACACGGACCGGGTGGACGCCGGTCGTGTCCGACCAACCGATCGACGCGGCTGCCACATCCACCTCGACACCGGCCACGTCGCCGGGTGCGAGCTCCGCGCCGTCGAACACGTTGAACCGCTCCGCCTCCAGCAGCCCGCGGGGGCGCACGCCCCGGTCCAGCGCGTCGTGCAGCTGGCTGCGGAAGCGGGCTCGTCGGAAGACCTCCACCAGCACCGTCAGATCGTCCACGGCCGCTGCGCCGCGGTTCTCCACCAGCAGGCGCAGGGATAGGTCGGCCGGCGATCGTTCCCGCTCGACGCCGTGGGTGACCAGGACCCCGTCCAGCGCGGAGACCACGACCCGGACGTCGGGCTCGGGCCCGGTTTCCTGCGCGGAGGCGACGGCCGCCTGGAGGGAGAGGAGGCCGACCAGCGCGGCCACCACGCCCACGGTCGTCACCTCAGCCGCCCCGCCCGCGCTGGGCGTCCTCGCCGACACGCTCGTGGCCGTCGTGCAGGTAGAAGTGGCCGGCCTTCCTGACGAGGTTGCGTTCGTTGCGGTGGGCGAGGCGGACCAGCGCGATGTCCAGCGGCACCCACTCGACCTCTTCCGCCTCGTCGTCACGCTCGCCCGGTGGGGCCCCGTCGGTCTCCATGAGGTAGTAGTGGACGAACTTGTGGTAGCGGACCTCGTCGGGGCGCCACACGAACCAGTAGTCGATCGTCCCTAGCTCCTGGCGGATCTCGGTGGCGTAGCCGGTCTCCTCCCGGACCTCGCGGAGGGCGGCCTGCTCCATGGTCTCGCCCTGCTCCACCCGCCCCTTCGGCAGGGTCCACTGGGCCTTGCCGGCGGCGTTGCGACGCGCGATCAGCAGCACCCAGCGGTCTCCGTCGGGCCGGTCGTCCACCACCACCCCTCCGGCGGAGGTCGCGCGCTTGGTGGGGAACCTGCCCATGGGCGCCAGAGTAGCGACCTAGAGTCGGCCCGGGCTGGGCACCCGGGGAGGACTCTGACAGGCCGGTGCGTGTGCTGCTGCAGCGCGTCACTCACGCGGAGGTGGAGGTCAACGGCCGGATCGTCGGCGCGATCGGGCCCGGCGTGCTCCTGCTGGTGGGCGTCGCCCGCGGCGACGACCCTGCGGTGGCGGACCGCCTGGCGGCCAAGGTGTGGCACCTGCGCGTCTTCGCTGACGCCGAGGGGGCGATGAACCGGTCGCTAGCCGACACGTCGCGTGCCGCGCTGGTCGTCAGCCAGTTCACGCTCTACGGCGATACCCGCCGGGGCCGACGACCGTCCTGGGTGGCGGCGGCTGCTCCCGACGAGGCCTCCGCGCTCGTCGACCGCTTCGTCGCGGCGCTGCAGGCTCTGGGCGCGGACGTGGCGACGGGGAGGTTCGGCGCCCACATGCTGGTGCGCCTCGAGAACGACGGACCGGTGACGTTGATCCTGGAGCTGTGATCCCGCGGGGCGGTTGGCGCTCTCAAGGCGGTCGGGGCGGCGGTCGACATGAGAAGCGCGCCGCCGGCAGGACGTCCGGCGTGTCGCTCCGCACGGAGGTCCGCACGGATGGTGGACGTCAACGATTACCTCAGCCTGCTGGTCGACAAGAACGGTTCCGACCTGCACGTCAAGGCGGGCGGCCCGGCGTTCGTGCGGGTCGACGGCGACCTCTCGCCGTTGTCGAGCATGCCGCCGCTGTCGCCGGCCGACACCGAGCGGTTCGCGTTCGCGATGATGGACGACCGGGTGGCGCAGCGGTTCGTGGACACCAGCGAGGCGGACTTCGCCTACTCTTACGCGGGGGTGGGCCGGTTCCGTGTGAACGTGTTCCGCCAGCGCGGCTCGGTGGGCATCGTCATGCGCCGGGTCCTACCCGGCGCTCCCGACTTCGAGAGCCTCGGGGTGCCGCCGGCGGTGCGCAAGCTGTCGGAGGAGCACCGTGGCCTGATCCTCGTCACCGGCCCCACCGGTTCGGGCAAGACCACCACGACCGCCGCGATGATCGGCCACATCAACCGGACGCGGAGGTGCCACATCGTCACGATCGAGGACCCGATCGAGGTGATGCACCGCGACCAGTTGGCGATCGTGGATCAGCGTGAGGTGGGAGTCGACACCTTGACGTTCGCCGATGCTCTGCGCGGCGTGGCGCGTCAGGATCCCGATGTCATCTTCATCGGTGAGATGCGCGACCTCGAGACGGTCATGGCGGCGCTGCAGTCGGCCGAGACCGGCCACCTGGTGATCTCCACGCTGCACACCACGGACGCGCGTGAGACGGTCAACCGCATCATCGACTTCTTCCCCCCACATCAGCAGCACCAGGCCCGGCTGTCGCTGGCCAACTCGCTCAAGGGGGTGGTGTCGCAGCGGCTGTTGCCCCGGGCGACGGGCGAGGGCCGGATCGCCGCGATCGAGGTGCTGGTGATGACCTCGCGCATCTACGAGTTCATCGTCGATCCCGACCAGACCGAGTACATCCTCGATGCGCTCGCCGAGGGCCGGTACTACGGCATGCAGACCTTCGACCAGCACCTGTTGGAGTTGTACCGGTCGGGTGAGATCGCGCTGCGCGACGCCCTGGCCGCGGCGAGCAACCCGCACGACTTCCGGGTGTCGGTCAAGGCTGCCGGCCTGGCGTCGTAGCCGGGGCTACCCCGACCTGGTCGGTCAGCCCGGACCGCGGACGGTCCCGCCACCGTCCCTCCGCGGCGCAGGGTCGCTGCACCGTCTGTCATGGTGTCGTGCCGTCCTGCCGGGCGAGGCCCGTACTCTGGCCATGGATGGAGGCGCAGCGGTCGCGGCACCCCTCTGGGTGGGCGCCGCGTCACCGCCTGGGGGTCAGCATGGCCGCGGAGCGTGTGGTCGTCGTCGGAGCCGGTTTCGCCGGGCTCGCGGCGGCGCGCGAGCTCGCCGGTCGGCCGGTGCCGGTCACCGTCGTCGACCGGCACAACTACCACCTGTTCCAACCGCTGCTGTACCAGGTCGCCACCGCCGGCCTCGAGCCGCAGGGGATCGCCAAGTCCGTGCGCGGCATGTTCCACGGGGTCGGCAACATCTCCTTCCGGCTGGCCAACGCCACAGGTGTGGACTGGGACCGGCAGAAGCTGCTGGTGGACTCCGGGGGACCGCTTGCTTTCGACCACCTGATCATCGCTGCCGGCGCGACCAGCGACACGCTGGGCATCGAAGGGGTCCGCGAGCACACCTATCCGCTGAAGACGCTCGACGATGCGGTCAACCTGCGCGACCACATCCTCACCACGTTCGAGCGCGCGGACGTCGACCCGAGCATCGTCGACGAGGGCGCGCTCACCTTCGTCGTGGTGGGGGGCGGCCCCACCGGCGTGGAGCTGTGTGGGGCGTTCGTGGAACTGTTCGATCACGTGCTGGCGCGGGACTTCCCAGGGGTCGACGTGGGGCGCGCACGCATCGTGCTGGTGGAAGCGCTGCCGCATCTGCTCGACGGCTACAGCTCCCGGCTGCAGGACTACGCGCGGTCTGCGTTGATCGACCGGGGCGTGGAGGTGTTGGTCGACACGCCGTTGGAGGATGTGAGCGCGGATCGGGTACGCCTGGCTGGCGGCGCCGAGATCGCCACCCGCACGGTCGTGTGGGCGGCCGGGGTCCGCGCCCAGACGCTGGCCGACCGGGTCGGGCTCGAGCAGACCGACGGGGGGCGGATCGTGGTGGGCCACGACCTGTCCGTGCCGGGCCGGTCCAACGTCTACGCGGTCGGTGACATCGCGGGGGCAACCGATCCGCAGGGGGAGCTGTACCCGCAGCTGGCACCGGTCGCCCAGCAACAGGCGCGGCACGTGGTACGGCAGATCGCGTTGCGTCGCCGGGGCCGACCGACCGAGACCTTCCGGTACCGCGACAAGGGCACCATGGCGACGGTCGGACGGGACGCGGCGGTGGCCCAGTTCCCTGGGGGAGTCCAGCTCACGGGGGTGCCGGCGTGGCTGGCGTGGCTCGGGTTGCACCTGATCCTGCTGATCGGGTTCCGCAACCGCGCGGTGGTGCTGGTCAACTGGCTGTACAACTACACGACCTACGACCGAGCCGCGCGCCTCATCATCCGCGGCGAGACCCCGCCACGCCGCACCGCCGGGGAGGAGGCCGACCGTGCCGCCGCCCTGGAGGACGAGACCTCGGCCGATCCGTCTGCGACCTCGTGACCGCGGCGCACGCCCACCCCGGCGAGCAGGCCGCGCTGCGCGGCGTCCTGGACCTGTACCCGGAGGTCCGCGCGCTCGGCGAGCGGTTCGCTGCGGCCGGGCACCAGCTGTACCTGGTCGGCGGCTCGGTGCGGGACACCCTGCTGCAGGCGCGCGCCCTGCCGGATCTGGACTTCGCCACCTCCGCGCGCCCCGAGGACACGGCGCGGCTGCTGCACGGGTGGGCCGATCACGTCTGGGACATCGGCGCCCGGTTCGGGACCATCTCGGCCCGCAAGGGCGACCGGACGGTCGAGGTGACCACCTTCCGCTCGGACGCGTACGCGCCCGGTTCACGACACCCGGAGGTCTCGTTCGGCGACTCGATCGAAGCGGACCTGTCGCGGCGCGACTTCACCGTCAACGCGATGGCCGTGCAGGTCCCCGACGTGCGTTTCCTCGACCCGTTCGGAGGACTGCAGGACCTGCGCGCCGGCGTGCTGAGGACCCCGATGGACCCGGCTGTCTCGTTCGGTGACGACCCGTTGCGGATGTTCCGTCTCGCCCGGTTTGTGGCGGTGCTCGGGGCACGACCCGACCCGTCCACCGAGCAGGCGACCGCCAGGATGGCGGCGGCCATCACCAGCGTCGCAGCCGAGCGGGTGCGTGACGAGCTCAACAAGCTCCTCGTCGGCGCGTCGGCCGCTGACGGCATCGACCTGCTCGCGCGCACCGGGCTGGCCGCACACGTGCTGCCGGAGGTGGCACGGCTGACCACCTGCGTCGATCCGCAGCAGCGACACAAGGACGTGTACGCGCACACGCTGGCGGTCGTCGAGCAGTGCCGCGACGACCTCGTGTTGCGGCTCGCCGCCCTCCTGCACGACATCGGCAAGCCCGACACGCGTGCCATCCACCCGGATGGGATCGTCACCTTCCACCACCACGAAGCGGTCGGTGCCCGGCTCGCCCGCCGACGGCTGCGCGAGCTGCGCTACGACCGCCAGACCGTCGAGGACGTCGCGGACCTGGTGTTCCTTCATCTGCGCTTCCATACCTACAAGCTGGGGTGGAGCGACAGTGCCGTGCGCCGCTACGTGCGCGATGCCGGCCCCCTGCTCAGCCGTCTGAACGAGCTGACCCGTGCGGACGTGACGACCGCCGACGCGCGCAAGCGCCGACGGATCATGCGCCGCATGAACGAGCTGGAGGAACGCATCGCTGCGCTGCGCGAGCAGGAGGAGCTGGACCGGCTCCGTCCCGCACTCGACGGTAACCAGATCATGGCCCGCCTCAGAATCGCGCCCGGACCGCTGGTCGGTGCCGCGTGGAACCACCTCCTGGAGGTACGGGTGGAACGTGGGCCGATGACGGAGGAGGAGGCCTACGCGGAGCTGGACCGGTGGTGGGAGGAGCGCCAGCAGGACGACGGCTGACCTTCACACGTCCGGTCCGCGACCGTCCCCGCCGCTCCGTCCGCCATCTGGCGTCGCTGCGACGCGGCCCGCACCCGAACGGACCTTGAGGGCACCGTCCCGGGCTGCCTAGCCTCGGCACATCTGTCGAGGGGAGGTCGCAGCATGCTGAGCGCGGTCCGTCGTTACCGGATGCCCGCGCTCGCCCTCGTCCTGGCGGGCAGCACGTTCGTCGCCGGGTGCGAGGGTGACGTCGACGCCGGCGACGGCGATGTGCAGGGCGAGCTCGACGTCGAGGAGGACACCGAGCAGCCGACGGCACCTGGCACGCCGTGACCGTCGACCAGCTCCGCCGGCGCACTTGCCGGCGGTGGCTGGCACGGGAACAGGTCGCAGCTCGGAGCGGTCGACGGGTCGTCGCTACCGGGGTCGTCGTACGGCCCGTCCGGGGTCAGCGGGCGGGTCGTCGTCCGGGTGGGGTCAAGCGTGCCACCACGCGGGCGACCACGAGCGTGACCGGGAGCGCACCGTAGTGGCGCGAGTCGGTGGAGCGGGCGCGCGCGTCGCCCACGACCGCCACATGACCGGCCGGCACCAGCCCTGGACCCTCCGGCAGGTCGGAGAGTTCACCAGCGAGCGCGGCGACGCGTTTGACGGTCTCGCGGGCGGGATCGCGCGGGTCGCGGACCACCACGACCTCGCCGCGACGCAGCCGGCGTGGACGGGCCGGCATGGTGAGGACCACCTGCCCAGGTGCCAGGGTCGGGCGCATGCTGTCGCCCTGCACCCGCCGGGCCGACCGGTTGAGGGCGAACAACACCAGCCACGCCGCCACGACGGCGGCTCCCAGACCTGTTGCGGTCAGCCTGCCGCGTCGTACGGTCGACCACCTGCCGTCCGTCGGATCCATCCGGCACTCCGTTAGGTTGCTGTGGCGGCACACCCTCCCGCGGAAGGAGCGACCCCCATGCGAGCGTTGCTGTCGAGGCTGAACCCGCTGCCGACGCTGCGGACGGTCCACGCGCACTGTGACATCCCCTGCGGTGTCTACGACCCCGAACAGGCTCGCATCGAGGCGGAGTCCTGCCTGAAGATCATCCAGAAGTACCACGACTCCGACGATGAGCTGTTCCGGGAACGCTGCATCATCGTGAAGGAGGAGCGCGCCGAGCTGGCCAAGCACCACATCGACGTGCTGTGGAGCGACTGGTACAAGCCGGAGCAGCACGGCGAGGAGCACCACGCGACGTTCAACCAGGCGGTGAAGGCCTGCTCCAACGTCAAGCGTTCGATGGACGAGGCGGAGGCGACCCAGCTCCTGGAGCTCATCGGCCAGATCGACGAGCTCTGGAAGAAGAACAACGGACCGGCCGAGACCCGCGTCAGCGGTCGGCCCGGCTGAACGGGCTCGAGCCGCCAGGTCGGTCACGGTCGACGCCGACCACGTGGCGGCTCCAGTGGGCGGGGTCGCATCGGCGTCGGCGCGACGAGTCGGGTGCATCTCCGTCCGCGTGACGTCGTGTGGGGTGGTTCGATAGGCCTTGGGATCGCGCCGTCGGGTCAGGCGTCGTCGTGTGAAGCGAGGCGCCCCGGGACCACGGTGATGTGCGCTCTCAGGTGGCGTCCAGGACGTGCTCGGCTTCCTCCCACGTCTCGACATCGACCGGCGGTGGCATCCGCACCAGCCAGCGGCGGCCGACCACGCCCAGCGCGACCGACGTGAGCCCGCAACCCACCAGCACGGGCTCGGCCTGGGCCGCGTCCGCGAGGGTCAGCGCGGTCACGATCGCTCCCGCCAGGAACCCCACGTTGTAGACCACGTCGTACGCGGCGAACACCCGTCCCCGGTAACGGTCGGCCAGTGCGCTCTGCACCAGGGTGTCCCCGGGGATCTTGGCCATCGCGAAGGCGACGCCGAGCACGAGGTTCACCGCGTACAGCGCCCACTGACGCAGACCCGGAGCGAAGACGAGCAGCGCGACGCCGCCCACCAGCAGTGACAGGTTGAGCGAGGTCTCCGGACGCAGCCCGCGACGGTCGGCGGCCGCGACCAGCGCCGCTCCGGCGCCGGCCCCGATCCCGAACAGGGTCAGGACGATCGCGATCTCGCCGGGACCGGCGCCGTACAGGTTGCGGAACACCAGCAGCGCCGCGATCGACGCGATCGCGGTGAGGAAGCGCAGCACCGCGAGCGTCACGATCGGCGCCCACGCCCGACGGGTGCGGCCGATACGGCGCAGCCCGTCCATCAACTCGTCCGCGGCCCGGCGCAGTTCCCGATGCAGCGGCGGCGCCTCGCGATCGAGGTCCGGCCCGAGCGTGCGCACCGGGAAGCGTCTCGCGGCGACCACGCTCACGACCACCAGGAGGTACGACAGCGTCAGCGCCGCCTCCGGCCCGCCGCGGTCCTCACCGATCAGCGAGGCGAGCAGGCCGCCCACCGCGCCCCCAGCCAGCGCGGCGATCGACCCCCCGACGGCGGCGACGGCGTTGGCAGGCGTCAACGCCTCACCGGGCACCACCCGGGGCAGGACCGCACCGAGGGTGGCCAGGAAGAAGCGGTTCAGCGACAGGATCAGCACGACGGCGACGAGGAAGGCGGCCTGCCCCCAGCCCGGCGACCGCACCACGGCGAGCCCGCCGATCCCCACCACGATCCGCCCCACGTTGGACCACACCAGGATCCGCTGCCGGGCCCAGCGGTCGATCACCACGCCCGCGAACGGCCCCACGAAGGAGAACGGCAGCGTGGTGACGGCCAGGACGCGGGCCACTTCACCCCCGGAGGTGGCCTCGGTGGGCGACAGGGTGAAGAGCAGCAGCGATGCGGCGCCCAACTGGAACATCCCGTCCCCCGCCTGCGACGGCCAGCGCACCAGGAGGAGGTGGACGAACCCCCGCAACCGGAACAGGTCCACCAGTCGGTGTTCGAGGCGCGGACCCGAGGCGGGCGAGCGTGAGGCCACGGGCTCAGCGTAGACACGGCCGCTCGGCGGCCGACCGGGCGGCCGGCCCGGGCGGATGCTGCTCGTCCCGCTGGGCGGCCTCGGCGGTCGCGCGGAGTCCCCCACGCGGGGCACCCAGCACCGGCAGGCTCAGGACGCGGTCTCGTGCTCCAGCGGCGCTACCTCTTGCAGCTCCGCGGCCAGCTCGCGCTCGTTCACCGGGCCGGTGACAAACTCCTCCACCATCCGACGGGCCACCTCGTCGCGGAATTGTGCCGGCGGCGACTTCATGAAGTAGGCGCTGGCCGACAGCACCGGCCCCCCGAAGCCGCGGTCGCGGGCGATCTTGGCGCACCGCAGCGCATCGATGACGACCCCGGCGGAGTTGGGGGAGTCCCACACCTCCAGCTTCAGCTCCGCGACGAGCGGCACGTCACCGAAGGCGCGTCCCTCCATGCGGATGTAGGCCCACTTGCGGTCCTCCAACCACGGGACGTGGTCGGAGGGGCCGATGTGGATGCTGTCCTTCGGCAGCTCGTACGACAGCTGTGAGGCCACGCTCTGGGTCTTGGAGATCTTCTTCGACTCCAACCGTTCGCGCTCGAGCATGTTCAGGAAGTCCATGTTGCCGCCGAAGTTGAGCTGGTAGGTCCGGTCCACCGTGACCCCGCGGTCCTCGAACAGCTTGGTCAGCATGCGGTGGGTGATGGTCGCGCCGACCTGACTCTTGATGTCGTCGCCGATGATCGGCACCCCGGCGTCGGCGAAACGCTGCGCCCACCCCGGGTCCGAGGCGATGAAGACCGGCAGGCAGTTCACGAACGCCACCCCGGCCTCGAGCGCCTGCTCGGCGTAGAAGCGGGCCGCTCGCTCCGAACCGACGGGCAGGTAGCAGACCAGCACGTCCGCGCCCGTGTCGCGCAGCACCGCGGCGACGTCCACCGGCGGCTCGGGCGACTCCTCGATCACATCGTGGTAGTACTGGCCGAGCCCGTCGAGGGTCGGACCCCGCCGCACCTCCACATCCAGCGGCGGCACGTCGGCGAAGCGGACGGTGTTGTTGGGCGGCGCGACCACCGCCTCGGCGAGGTCGCGCCCAACCTTCTTGGCGTCGACGTCGAAGGCTGCCACGAAGCGGACATCACCGACGTGGTAGCCACCGAGCTCGACGTGCATGAGACCTGGCACGAACGCGTCCGGGGTGGCATCCCGGTAGTAAGCGACGCCCTGCACCAGCGAGCTGGCGCAGTTGCCGACGCCGACGATCGCGACACGGACCTCGCCACGTGGGGAGGAGCTGTGCGTCATGGGTTCCTCGCTGGTCAGCGGCTGCGGGCGGCGGCCCGCTCGCCGGGTGGCCGGTTGGGTGGGGCGTCCTTGGTGGTCCGTTGGCGGTCGGTGCCGCGCTCGCGGCGGCGCGGACCGGAGGGAGGACCCGGTGCGGGATCCTCCTCGCGCCGCTCCGGCTCAGCCGGCAGCTGGCGTCGCTCGGCCGCGATCAGCTCGTCGAGCCACGCGATGTCGGAAGCGGTGGCTTCCATCCCGTGGTGCATCAGCGACAGCGTGTAGCCGTCGATCCTCCCCTGCTCCTGGCGCATCGACCGGCGGAGGTCGTCGAGCTTGTCCTCGAGGTACACACGTCGCCGCTCCAGCAGGCGCAGGCGGATCTCGGGCTTGACGTAGCGGAAGAAGGCGAACCGCAACGGGAACTTCTCCTCCTCCCACGTGGTCGATGCCGTGTCCTCGATCAGTTCGAGGAACTCGTGCCGGCCACGATCGGTGATGCGGTACACGTTCTTGCTGCGGCGCGTGGCCTCGTCGTTGAACACCGGTTCGATCGCGCCCCGCTCCTCCATCCGCTTGAGCGCGGGGTACAGCGACCCGTAGGAGACGCGCCAGAAGTGGCCGAGCTTCTGCGTGAGCTGCTTGTTCAGCTCGTAGCCGTGCATGGCCTGGTCCTGGAGGAGGCCGAGGATGGCCAGTTCGAGCATCGTTGTCCTCCCCGGTCCGTGTGAGCGAGACGAGTTGCCGGCGGCGGGACACCGGGACGGTGCCGCTGGCCCACGACACCGGCGGGCTACGCTGGCCACCCTCCCGATGTATCGCGACGATGTATCGTGCCGATGTATCGCGACGATACAAGTTCAGGGCGTCCTCGACAAGCACCCATCGACCGTCGGAGGCTCGGCGGCGGTCCCCGGGTCGTGTGAACGCCGGTTGCCGGGCACAACGGCCGTGTTGGGGGCGGCTGGGCGCCGACCGGGTGGTCGTCACCAACCGCCCGGGCCCGCCGGCCCGACGACGCGTACGCTTGCGGTCGTGCGACGCGGACGCATCGACTACCGCATGGCCCGACGGGCGCTCCTGCGTGACGTCGAGGTCGGCCTGCGATCACGGCGTGACGTCTGCGACGCCCACCCCGACCTGGTGCGCGCCGGGCGGAATCTCGGCGAGCGGACCGGTGAGGACTGCCCGTTCTGCGACGACGCCGAACTGCGCCTGGTCACCTACGTCTTCGGGCGGCAGATCGGCCGCCAAAGTGGGCGGGTCGTGGCCCGCACCACGCTGGGGCTGCTGTCCGAGCGCTACGGCGACCTCAACGTCTACATGGTCGAGGTGTGCCCCGACTGTGGGTGGCACCACCTGCGCGAGTCCTTCTGGTTCGGCCGCGAGGCTGGTTGATCCGGCGGCACCCTGGTCGTGGTGATGGCAGCGGCCCCCAGATCGGGAGGGCCGCATCTCCTTCGGCGCTACCACCAGGGTGGTCGACGCCGACGTGGGGGCCGGCCGCCGCGGACGCTCAGAACACGTAGTACCAGTTGACGAACAGCAGGGTCATCACGCCGAGCAGGATGGCGCTCGTCGAGAC
>DASZZX010000136.1:0-1816 GCA_036260415.1 Nitriliruptorales bacterium | reverse complement strand
GTTCGACGACGCCGACGACCGCCGCCGCGGTGCGCAGGCGCCCCAGCCCCGGTCGACGTCCCGCCGCCCCGCCGGTCGCGGCGCGACGGCGCAGGCGGCGGAGACCGGCAGCGGGCTGCGCGGCGCGGTCGCCGTGCTCGCGGTCTTCCTGGTCACCCTGGCCGGTGCGGCCCTCGAGTCCTGGATCGGTGCCGGCCTGGGCCTGGCCACGCTCGGAACGCTCGCCGTGGCCAGCGCCGCGGCCACGGTGGCGGTCCGCCGCGCCGACCTGCTCACCCCGGTGGTCGCCCCGCCGCTGGTCTACATCGCCGTCGCCGTGCTGAACACCGCGCTCGCCCCGTCGGCCGCGCTGAACCTCGCGTCGGTGGCCACCCTGCTCATCCGCGGCTTCCCGGCGATGGTGGTCGCCACCGCCGCCGCCGCGGTCGTCGCGCTGATCCGGTGGGCCGCCCGCCGCTGAAGGTGACCCCGTGGTACGGCCCCCTCCCGGGATCGGGAGGGGGCCGTCGTCGTTCGTGGGCGTCCCCTGCAGGGCGTCCCGAGCCTGTGGGGACCCGGAGGGGTCCTCGCTCAGGCCGGGTCGGCGGTGGAGCGCTCGGTGCGGCGCGGGCGCAGTTCGTGCGGCAGCGCGAACACCAGCCGCTCCTCGGCGGCCTTGACCGTCTCCACGTCGGGGAAGCCGCGCTCGGCCAGCCAGTCGAGCACCTCGCCGACCAGCACCTCGGGCACCGACGCGCCACTGGTGACGCCGACGGTGCCCACGCCCTCGAGCCAGGCGGGGTCGATCTCGGAGGCGAAGTCGACCAGGTACGAGGCGCGGGCGCCGGCCTCCAGCGCCACCTCGACCAGCCGAACGGAGTTCGACGAGTTGGTCGAGCCGACCACGATGACCAGGTCGCACTCGGCGGCCATCTGCTTGACGGCCTGCTGCCGGTTCTGCGTGGCGTAGCAGATGTCGTCGCTGGGCGGGGACTGCAGGCCGGGGAAGCGCGTCTTCAACTGGTCGACCGTCGCCAGGGTCTCGTCGACCGACAGCGTGGTCTGGGACAGCCAGACCACCTTCTCCGGGTCGCGGACCTGGACGTCGGCCACGCCCTCGGCACCGTCGACGAGCTGGATGTGCTCGGGCGCCTCGCCGGAGGTGCCCTCGACCTCCTCGTGGCCGCGGTGGCCGATCAGCAGGATGTCGTAGTCGTCACGGGCGAACCGCTTGGCCTCCTGGTGCACCTTGGTCACCAGCGGGCAGGTCGCGTCGATGGTCCTCAGCTGCCGGGCCGCGGCCTCGGCGTGCACCGCCGGCGAGACGCCGTGGGCGCTGAAGACGACGACCGAGCCCTCGGGCACCTCGTCGGTCTCGTCGACGAAGACCGCCCCACGCCGCTCCAGCGTGGCCACCACGTGCTTGTTGTGGACGATCTGCTTGCGGACGTAGACCGGGGCGCCGTGGATCTCCAGGGCGCGCTCGACGGCGACCACCGCCCGGTCCACGCCGGCGCAGTAGCCCCGGGGATCGGCCAGCAGGACACGTCCGCGCTGATCAGCCATGGCTCCATGGTAGAGAAGGGACCCCCTGTCCCCCGTGTTCGCACGCTCACACCGGGCCCTGCAGGGGTCCCGCCCAGGAACGAGACGCGTACCACCATCCGTGTGGCCGCCGCCAGCGCGGGGGTGTCGCGCGCGGCGTTTCGGGGCAGGGTGGGGCCATGTCGCGTGAGATCCCACAGGTCGTCCGTGCGGTGGTCGGCCTGGCCGCCACCGTCCTCGACGACACCCTCCAGCTGCCCCGGACGCTGCCGGGCCTGCCCGTGCGGGTGCT
>DASZZX010000135.1:0-2827 GCA_036260415.1 Nitriliruptorales bacterium | reverse complement strand
ACGGGCCCACGGCGCTGCAGTACGGCGGCGGGCAGGGACGGGCGGAGCTGCGGGAGCAGCTGGTCGCGGTCATGGCCGCCGAGGGGGTCCCCGCCCACGTCGACGATCTGGTCGTCACGGTCGGTGGCCAGCAGGGGTTGGAGCTGGTCACCAAGCTGTTCGTCGATCCTGCGGACGTCGTGATCACGGAGGGGCCCACCTACGTGGGGATGCTCGGGGCGTTGGCCTCACATCAGGCGGATGTGGCCCACGTCGCGATGGACGACGAGGGGCTGATACCCGACGCCCTCGAGGCGACCCTGGAGCGGCTCACCGGCGAGCGACGCACCGTCACGTTCCTGTACCTGGTGCCCAACCACCAGAACCCGGCTGGCGTCTCGCTGTCGTCGGCGCGCCGTGAGCGCATCGCCGAGATCGCCGAGGCGCGCGACCTCATCGTGGTCGAGGACAACCCCTACGGGCTGCTGGACTTCGCCGGCCGTACCTGGCCGTCGATCCGCTCGCTGATCCCCGACCGGGTCGTCTACGTGGGGACGATCTCGAAGACCTTCGCGCCCGGGGCTCGCATCGGCTGGGTGGCGGCGCCTGGGCCGGTGCGTGACAAGCTCGTCTTGCTGCGGGAGGCGGCCGACCTCTGTCAGTCCAACCTCACCCAACTGGTGGTCGAGACGTGGCTGGCGCGCCAACCATGGCAGGAGCAGGTAAAGCGCTTCCGCGAGGTCTACCGCGAACGGGCCGACGCGACGTTGACCGCGCTCGACGAGCACTTCCCGGCCGAGTGCCGCTGGACCCGGCCGAGAGGAGGGTTCTACGTCTGGGTCACGGTACCGCCGGAGATCGACACGTCGGCGCTGCTCGCCAAGGCCGTGCACCACAAGGTGGCGTACGTGCCGGGACGCGGCTTCTTCGCCGATGGGCAGGGGGGCAACCAGCTGCGGCTGTGCTACTCCTACCCCACGCCCGAGCGCATCCACGAGGGGATCGCGCGACTCGGGGAGCTCCTGCACGAGGAGCTGGAGCTGGTCCACGCGGTGTTCGACACCGCTCCCTTCCGTCGCCACCGACGGGGGCGTGCATGATGACCCGGCGACGACCCGCGGACCGGCAGCTGGCCCACACGCGAGCGGGCGGGGCTGGGAGGAGGGGACACCGGTGACCGACACCACCCCACGCCCCCACGTTGCGGTCCTGGCCGGCGGTGTGTCGCTCGAGCGGGAGGTCAGCTTGCGGTCGGGCGCGCGCGTCGCCGACGCGCTGGAGGACCGCGGCTACCCGGTCGTACGCCTGGACGTCGACAGCAGCTTGGTGCGCCACCTGGCCGAGGGCGACTTCGACGTCGCCTTCATCGCCCTTCACGGAGGAGCGGGCGAAGACGGCACCATCCAGTCCATCCTCGAGCTGCTCGAGCTGCCGTACACGGGACCGGACACCCTGGCATCCGCCCTGGCCTGGGACAAACCGATCGCCAAGGGCCTGTACCGCCGGGTCGGCATCGCCACACCGGAACAGGTGAGCCTGTCGGCGCAGGCCTTCCGGGACATGGGAGTCGCCGCGGCCATCGACCGCATCGCCGACGAGCTCGGCCTGCCCCTCGTCGTCAAGCCCGCCACCGGAGGGTCGTCGCTGGGACTGACCCACCTGGAACGACCCCAGGAGCTGCCGGCGGCGGTGGTGCACGCCCTGTCCTACGCCGACGCCGTCCTCATCGAGCAGCACATCACCGGCGTCGAGGTGGCCGTCTCCGTGCTCGACGGGACACCGCTGCCCGCGGTCGAGATCCGACCGAAGCAGGGGGCGTACGACTTCGCGGCCCGCTACACGGCCGGCGCCACCGAGTTCCACGTGCCGGCCCGCCTCGACGCTGACGTCCTCGAGCGCTGCGCCCAGGTCGCGGTGGCCGCCTACGACGCGATCGGTGCACGCCACGTGTCCCGTGCCGACCTGATCGTCGACCTGGACGGCGTCCCGTGGCTCCTGGAGCTCGATACCTGTCCGGGTCTCACCGAGACCTCGCTGCTGCCCCTGGCCGCGCGCGCGGCCGGTATGGACCTCGGCGACCTCGCGGAACGGCTCGTCACCCTGGCGCTCTCCGGCGGCTGGCCGGAGGGGACCTGAACGGCCGGGCGCCGCTCCCGGGCCGGCACGCCGGCCGGTGGGGACGGCAGCCGCCCGGCGGACACGGCCCTCGACCCTCTCCGGCGCCGAACGGGCGTTATCGTCGCACCGAGGAGCAAGCAGGGAGGGTCCGGTGGGCGAAGCCGGCAAGCGGGCAGCGGGCGAGGCGGCCGCGGTTCTGGTCGAGGACGGCATGCGGCTGGGCTACGGCAGCGGCTCGACGGTCGCGCATTTCCTGGAGGTGCTGGCCAGCCGCGACCCCGACGTCGCGGGACTGCCGACCTCCGAGGAGACCGCCGCCCGCTGCCGCGATCTCGGCCTGCCACTGCTCGACCCGGCCGACGTCGAGGACCTCGACCTGGTGGTGGACGGCGCGGACGAGGTCGACCCACAACTGGACCTGGTGAAGGGCGGGGGTGGCGCGCTGCTGCGCGAGAAGGTGGTGGCGTGGAGCGGATCGCGCATGGTGATCGTGGCGACCCCCGACAAGCTGGTCGAGCGCCTCGCCGCCCAGTTCCCGCTGCCTGTGGAGGTGGTGCCCTTCGCCCGTTGGCATGTCGAACGCGTGCTGCGCGGGTTCGGGTTCGAGGTCAGCGCCCGCGACGGTGGTGACTACCGCACCGACAACGGCAACGTGATCCTCGATGCCCGGCTGCCTGGTGGCATCGAGGAACCCGAACTGATGGAGTGGACCCTCGCGGCGCTCCCGGGG
>DASZZX010000134.1:0-2448 GCA_036260415.1 Nitriliruptorales bacterium | reverse complement strand
AGCTTGAGGTCGAGGAAGACGGGGGCGTAGCGCGACACGACCTGCACCGCGCGCGGTCCGTGGGCGACGAACAGCTCCAGCCCCACCTTCAGGAGGCCGACCTCGCCCGCCAGCTGCTGCGACAACCGTTGCGCCCGCTCGAGGTCGGCGACGTCGAGCGCGACGACCAGCGGGTTGTCGGCGGCGGCGCGTCCCTTGGGGCCTTGGTCCCCCGCGCTCACGCCCGGGCCGCCCCTGACAGGTGCCGCACGGCCTCGACCCCGTGCGCGGCGCACCAGCGCGCCAGCCCGTCGACGACCTCCACCGCCGCGAACGGGTCGGTGAAGTTGGCGGTTCCGACCGCGACCGCGTCCGCCCCGGCGAGCATCAGCTCCACGGCGTCCTCGGCCGTCGCCACGCCGCCCATCCCGATGATCGGCACGCCGGGCAGGGCGTGGCGGACCTGCCAGACGTTGCGGACCGCGATCGGCCGGATGGCGGGCCCGGACAGGCCTCCGAACGTGTTGGCGAGCTTGGGCCGGCGGGTCTCCACGTCGATCGCCATGCCCAGCAGGGTGTTGATGAGCGACAGTCCGTGGGCGCCGGCCGCCACCACGGCACGCGCGATCTCGGTGATGTCGGTCACGTCGGAGGTGAGCTTGGCGAACACCGGGACACCGACCTCGCGGCGCACCGCCTCGATCACCGCGGCCGACGGCTCTGCCCGGCAGGCGAAGACGATGTTGCGATCCTCGACGTTGGGGCAGGAGATGTTGACCTCGACCCCGACCACCCCCGGCTGGCCGCGCAGCCGGCGGGCGACCTGCCGGAACTCGTCGACGGTCTTACCGGCGATGGATGCGATCACCGCGACACCCCGGTGCTGCAGCCAGGGCAGGTCGGTGGCCAGCCACCGCTCGATCCCCGGGTTCTGCAGCCCGATGGCGTTGAGCATGCCGGCGGGCGTCTCCGCCATGCGAGGGGTGGGCAGCCCCTCGCGTGGCTCGAGCGTGATCGACTTGACGATCACCGCACCCAGCCGGTCGACGTCGTAGAAGCGGTCCATCTCCCGGCCGCTGGAGAAGCATCCCGATGCGGCCAGCACGGGGTTGTGCAGCCGCACGGCTCCCAGCTGGACGCCGAGGTCCACGTCCACCACCACCCGGTCGCCGCCCGCGGGCGCGGACGTCGGGGCGACATCGCGGCGGGGGCTGGAGCCCGACGGTGCGGAGGTCACCAGGGCTCCTCGTCCCGCGTGCGTGACCTCGCCCGCGGGGTGGCGTCGACCGGCACCTCCTCCGGCACGGGCAGGAACTCGTCCTGCGCCGGAGCGGGCGCGAAGCGGCTCTCCTCCCACGCGATGCGGGCCCCGTTGAAGACTGGCCCGTCGAGGCAGGAGCGCTTCATGCGCACGCGGCCGTCCTTGCCGCGCACCGGCACCACACAGGTCCAGCACACCCCCACACCACACGCCATGTGCTCCTCGACGGCCACCTGGCAGGGCAGGTGCAGGTCAGCGCAGATGCCGGCGACCGCCCGCAGCATCGGCATGGGCCCGCAGGCGTACACCACGCTGCTGTTGCAGTCGCGTGCCACGTCCTCGAGCACGTCGGTGACGCGCCCTGTGATCCCGTGGGTGCCGTCCTCGGTGGTGAAGGTCACGCTGGCGCTGGTGCGTTTGGCCTCGATCGCGCTGAGGATGCGATCGGCGGAGGCGGCCCCCACCAGCATGTCCACGCGCTGCCCGTCGGCGTGCAGGTGCTCGGCGAGGAAGAACAGCGGCGCGGTCCCGTAGCCGCCACCCACCAGCAGGCACGCCAGGCGCTGTGCGGGCAGCCGGAAGGGGCTGCCCAGCGGTCCCACCACGTCCAGGACGTCGTGCGTCTCCCGCTCTGCCAGCCAACGCGTCCCCGGACCGTGCGCGTCGAACACGAACTCGACCGTTCCCGGGAGGGATGGACGGGTCTGGCCCTGGCCGGAGGTGCGGTGGATCGAGAACGGACGGCGTAGCACACAGCCGGGCGCACCGACCGCCACGTTGATGAACTGACCGGGCAACGCCCGGTCGGCGATCTCGGCGGCGGCCACGCTGAGCGAGAGGTAGGCGCCCTCCCGGCGGCGGGCCACCACCTCGCACAGCGCTCGCACGGGACCCTGGTCGCGACCCAGCACAGCCCGTCCGCCCGGGCGCAGCGCCGGCGAACCCGCGCGGGAGCCGGACACGTGCGAGCTCATCGGGAGGGCCCTTCGCGGATCCGCGCCTGGTAGGCCTGCAGGGAGGTCACGCCCAGCCCGCTGGCCTGCAGCGACTCGATCCCCTGGATCGCGGCCAGGATGCCCGACATCGTGGTGATGCACGGCACGCCGTGGGTCACCGCCGCGGTGCGGATGAGGTAGCCGTCCCCGCGCGGACCGATCCCGTAGGGGGTGTTGAGCACCAGGTCCACCTCGCCGCTGCCGATCAGGTCC
>DASZZX010000133.1:0-2621 GCA_036260415.1 Nitriliruptorales bacterium | reverse complement strand
CGGTGTCCTGATGGGGCGGGCGCGTGTGTGCTGTCTTCGGTTGTCAGGTGTTGGTCGTGACGGTTCCTTTCGCGGTTGCTCTTGCCCGGGCGCTGCGGAGCCTGTAGCTGTCAGAGCCGGTCTGGATGATGTGGGCGTTGAAGGTCAGCCGGTCCACGACCGCGGCTGCGAGCCGCGGGTCGGTGAAGGTGGAGGTCCATTCGGAGAAGGGCGCGTTGGAGGCCAAGGCGACGCTGGCGCGTTCCTCCCGTTCGGTGAGGACTTCGAACAGCAGCTCGGCGCCCCGGGTGTCGAGTTGCAGGTAGCCGAGTTCGTCCAGCAGGAGTAGGTCGAGCCGGCCGTAGCGGGCCACGGTGCGCGACAGCTGCCGGTCGTCGGCGGCCTCGACGAGCTCGTTGACCAGCTGCGCGGTGGTGAGGTAGCGCACGGAGCGGGCCGTGTTCGCAGGCGGCCACGCCCAGCGCGCTGAGCAGGTGGGTCTTGCCGGTGCCGGAGCCACCGAGCAGGACCACGGGTTCGCCGCGGTCGATGCAGGCGCCGTCGGCCAACGCCGCGATGCTGGCGGGCGGGATGGCGGGGGCGGCGTCGAAGTCGAACCCCGACAGGGTCTTGAGCCGGGGGAACCGGGCTTCCTTGATGCGGCGTTCGCGCCGCCGGATGTGGCGGGCGTCGACCTCGGCGGCCAGCAGCTCGGCCAGGTAGGCCCGGTGTGAGGCCCCGTCACGGGCCGCGGCATCGGCCAGGCTGCCAGCCTGGCTGCGCACGGTCGGCAGCGACAGGGCCTTGGCCGCGATCTCGACCGCGGTCTGCGCCGCCGCCTCCGACGAGACGATCACGCCGCTCATCGGCTCACCTGGAGCAGGGTGTCGTAGCCGTGCAGGGTGGGGGTGACACGTTGGAACGCCGCCTGCACAGCTGGGTCGGTGCTGGTGGGTGGGGGCAGGGCGACGACCTGGCCGCCGCCGGCGTGGCGGCGTGCTTCGACCGCAACCACGGCCGGGTCGGTGCAGCCGACCTCGAGCGCCGCGGCAATCCCGGCCGACAGCTGCGCGCCCGGCATGCGACGGGCCAGCAGTAGCACCTCACACATCCGGCGGGTGCCCTCCGCGTCGCCCTTGTCGCGTCGGGCGGTGTCCCACAACCGGTGGTGCAGTTGGGTGAACGCGCCGCTTCGGCGGGCCTGCGGCCAGCGCGGTAGAGCGGGGCAGCGCGCCGGGCTTGCGCACCAGGACCTCCAGGTAGTGGTCGAGCGCGTAGTAGGCGGTGACCTTCGACAGGCTGCGCGGCCACACCGCGACGATCGCCCCACGTGCCGGGTCGACGATCTCCAGATGCCGGGCCCCCAACCGGACCTCGACCTTACGTCCGGCGTAGCAGGCCGAGACCGAGTAGTGGGCCTGCAGCACACACACCCGGGCCTTGGCATCGACCTTGGCCGACAGGGTGCGCATCGTGTCGAACCGCTCGCCGGGCAGCGGCTTGAGCGCGGCCTGTTCCACGCGAACGCCTCGGCGATCGTCTGCGCACGGCCGGTCACCCGCCGACGATCGTCGATCTACAGCCGCCGCCACACGTAGCCGTTGAGCTCATCCAGATCGGCCACATCCGGGACCGGGACCAGATGGGCCCGGCGGAACCGGCCAACCTCACCCTCCACGCCGCCCTTCTCGTGGGCGCCGTCGATGCCAGCCAGGCAGAAGAACGAGTCGAACCGGTAGTGGCTGCGAAGGGCGATGAACCGTTCGTTCTCGACCCGGTCGCGGCCGATCAGCATCCGGTCACCGCAGGCTTGAGGTTGTCGTAGCGGATCCGGCCCGGCACCCCCTGGAAGTGTTCGAACGCCAGCACGTGGCCCTCGAAGAAGGCCTCCTGAGCCTGGTGGGCGAACACCATCGCGAACGCCCGCGCCGAGCACGACAGCCGCATCACGAACAGCCACAACCGCAGCGTCTGACCGGCGACCTTGGCGCGGAACTCACCGAAGTCCACCTCGGCCTCCGCCCCCGCCGGATGCTCCTGAGCCACCGTCACCGGCGGCAGCAGCTCGCCTGCGAGCTCTGCCCGGACCTGCCGGACGAAGTCGCGCACCGTGGACTCCGCCACCGACGCGGCGTGTTCCTCCACCAGCCGCTGCCACACCCGCCGGGCCGTGTGCCGCTGCTTCTTGGGGCATCACGGTCGTCGCATAGCCAGCCGCGCACCAGCTGCTCGTACGGGCCCATCACCGGCCGGTCCCGCTCCGCGATCTTGCGTGCCGGTGGACTCGCCGAGTCCAACGCCTGACGCACCATGCGACGGTGCACACCATGACGTCGAGCCAGCTCACGGATACTGGCCCTACGCGATGAACGCGGGGGTGGCGGGCTGGCTTTGAGTGCGGCGGCCCCGGAGTCTTGGCGTGATGGGAGTGTGCCAGGAGACCGCGGTCTTGAGCAGCATCCGGGTGCGGTAGTTGTGGAAGTTGCGGAACCCGCGGGCGGTGCGGTCGACCGCTTCGAGCTCTCCGTTGACGGCTTCGACGACGCCGTTGGAGGCACCGCCGGTGCGGAAGTAGGCCATCAGCTCGTGCCGCCAGCGGTCGATGGTGGTGGCCAGGCGGGTGACCTCGGGCACGTCGACCT
>DASZZX010000132.1:0-7461 GCA_036260415.1 Nitriliruptorales bacterium | reverse complement strand
CGCCATCGGCCCGACGAAGGGCCACCGCCCCCGCTCGGCTGCGTGGCAGCCGCGCACCGGCGTTCCCTCCGCGAGCGAGCCAAGAGCAACCCTACGCTCATCACCACGTGCAGCACGTCCCGCGGCCGCCCGACCCTCCCGGCCCGCACAGCCCTCCGCGACGGCTGTCTGGCGCTCGCAGGGAGGCAGCGCGTGGGGTAACCTGCCGGAGTCACGCATCCGGTCGGGGTGTCGCAGTTCCTCCAGAAGCAGGAACGACCCGTGCCGGCCCGTGCGTGCTGAGACGAGGGATACGCACATGCCAGAGGGCACCGTCAAGTGGTTCAACGCCGACAAGGGCTACGGGTTCATCACCCCGGCCGAGGGCGGCGAGGACCTGTTCGTTCACTTCTCGGCCATCCAGTCGCAGGGTTACAAGACCCTCGAGGAAGGCCAGAAGGTCACCTTCGAGGTCGGTCAGGGGCAGAAGGGCCCCCAGGCCCAGAACGTCAAGCCGCTCTGAGGCCGACCGCAGTCCGACGAGTCTCCGGGCCACTGGCATGATGCCGACGCGGTGATGGAGTCGTTCCAAGGGCCCCGCTCCGGCGGGGCTCTTGTCGTGGGCCCCGGACGTGGGCTCGACCTGAGCGGCTGATGACGGCTGTCCTCGCCCGCCGTGCGGTGCCGATCGGCGCGTGACGGTCGACAGGCCACCCCTCTGCCACCTAAAGTGGTTGTATCAACGCGTCGAGTGATTGAAAGCGTCTGGTCGGGCAGCGGAGGCGGTTCGGGCAGCTTCGACCGTCGTAGGGCGCCGCATCGCCGAGCGTCGTGGGGTGAAGGTGGATCCGCGCGAGCCATCCCGGGGGTCGCAGACGGTCCCGGCGTTCTACCGCTCCGTCGTCGAGCGCCCGCAGCCCACTACAAACGCGCTGGTGATCGGAACGGCGGGGCTGGCGGTCACCGCCACCCTCGCCGTCGCCGCGGTGTCCGAGCAGGCCCTGTCGGTCGTGCCCGCGGTCGAGGTGCTCTTCGCCCTCGCCACCGTCGCCGCAGCAGCTTGCGCCTACTTGCAGCTCATCCGTGGGCGCGTGACCGGGGACGAGCGGCTCGAGTGGGTCGGCTGGGGCTTCGCGGCTGCCACCGTCTGCGTCGTGCTGAACGCCCTGAGCATCCGCGGCTTCGCTCCGACCCTCGACGTGCTCAGCCTGTCCTCCTCGGGAGCCGCCGCCCTGTACCTCGGCTGGCACGCGGTGCTGCCGCTGTACGCGCTCGGCGGGCTCCTGGGCTGGAGTCGGCACGTGCGACGGTGGTTCGCGGTCGGGGTCGCCGTCTGGGTCGCGCTGAGCGTCTGGGAGCCAGCCGTCCTGCGGCTACCGGAGCTGGTCCGCACCGACCGCAGCTACACGCCCACTTACAGGGGCCTGCTTCTGGCCACCGCCGTGTTCGCGGGCGTGTGCGCACTCGCATGGGTGGTGCGCACCGGTCGGCACGCATGTTGGCCCGACGCGTGGACCGGCGCGGCCCTCGTGCTGCTGGCCGGCGATATCGGTCTGAACGTGGCGGCCGATCGCTACTTCGCTCCGCTGTGGTGGGCGAGCATGGCGCTGCGGCTGCTGCAGTTCCTCGTGCCCGCGATCGGGTTGCAGACCGGCTTCGTGCGCCTGTTCCGCACCCTCCAGCGCAGCGAACGGTCGGTCGTCGAGCGGCTCAACCGCGAACTGCAGCTCGCCTACGAGGTCACGGGCGAGGTGGTCGAGGACCGACGGGCGATGGAGCAGGCGTTCGACCGCGTGGACCTCATGCTCGCCAACGAGCAGTTCGGGGTGGTCTTCCAACCGATCTACGACCTCGTCGACGGGCGGCTCGTCGGCGTCGAGGCGCTCAGTCGCTTCCATGCCGAACCGCACCAACCCCCCGACCGCTGGTTCGCCGACGCCCAGCTGGTCGGGCGGGGCGTGGAGCTGGAGGCCGCTGCTGTCCGCGCCGCGCTGATGCAGCTGCCGTCCGTCCCCGACGGTGTGTACCTGTCGCTCAACGTCTCCCCCGACACGCTGGTGTCGCGTCAGCTGGCGGAGGTGCTGGAGGCGGTCGACGGCGAGCGGCTGGTGCTGGAGATCACCGAGCACGCCCCGGTCGAGAACTACCTGCTGCTGGCCGAGGCGATGTCCCGCTACGAGCGGCGTGGCGTGCGTCTCGCGGTGGACGATGCCGGGGCCGGCTTCGCGAGCCTGCGTCACATCGTCCGGCTGGGGCCCGCCATCATCAAGCTGGATGTCAGCTTGACCCGGGACCTGCACCTCGACCCGATCCGCGCGTCGCTGGCGGCCGCTCTGACCGGCTTCGCGCGCAGCAGCCACGTCGGGCTGGTCGCCGAGGGCATCGAGACGGAAGGGGAGCTCGACGCGCTGCACCGCCTCGGCGTGCCGTGCGGACAGGGCTTCCTGCTGTCACGCCCCTCCGCCCTCGCGTTGGTGCCGCAGGGGATCCCGGGATCTCTGCTCGACCTGACCCCGAGGTAGCGTGCCGCTCAGCCGTCCCTCCGCGTCCCGCGAGACCCGCAACGGCTCCCGCGAGCCGGTCGGACGCGTCGAGCTTCCGTTCCAGGGCGCCGTGGGCGATACTGGCGCCGGGAGGACGCCGTGAGCCAGCACTCCGTCGAGGTGATCCTCGCCAAGCAGCTCGCCAGCCACCTCACGTTGCCGATCTTCCTCGTCGACCCGATCGGCAACCTCCTGTACTACAACGAACCGGCCGAGCAGCTCCTCGGCCACCGGTTCGAGGCCACCGGCGAGATGCCGGTCGACGACTGGGCCACCACGTTCCAACCGACTGACCGCGACGGCCGGCCGTTGCCCGCCAGCGATCTGCCGCTGGTCGTCGCCGTGGACAAGCGGGTGCCCGCCCACCGCACGATGACGATCCGCGGTCTGGACGGTGTCGTGCGGGACATCGAGGTGATGGCCTTCCCCCTGGAGGGGGAGGGAGCACGCTTCCTGGGGGCGGTCGCGATCTTCTGGGAGACGGGACCCCGGTGAACGTGCGGCTGTGGGGTACCCGCGGCTCCCTGCCGGCGGCGGGCCCCGAGACCGTCCGCTACGGGGGGAACACGTCCTGCGTGGAGGTGCGTCCCGACGGCGGTGGTCTGGTCGTGCTGGATGCCGGAAGCGGGTTGCGCAGGCTCGGCGATCGCGTGGACGTGGTGGACCGCATCGACATCCTCCTCACCCACCTGCACCTGGACCACATCATGGGGCTGGGGTTCTTCGCGCCCCTGTTCCGACCCGAGATCGAGGTTCACCTGTGGGGTCCGTCGTCGAGCATCTCCGACCTGCGCGCCCGGATCAGCCGCTACCTCAACCCCCCGTTGTTCCCGGTGCGGCTGCCTGACCTGCCGTCCCGCGTCGTTCTTCACGACGTGCCGCTCCACCGCTTCACCCTGCCGGGGCTGGAGGTCACCGCCGACCTGATCTGTCACCCGGCGCCGTCGGTGGGGTACCGCCTGACCGACGCGACCGGCACGCTGACCTACCTGCCCGACCACGAGCCGGCGCTCGGGTGCCGGGTCTTCCCGACCACGCGCGAGTGGACCTCCGGGAGTGACCTGGCGCTGGAGGCCGACGTGCTCCTCCACGACGCGCAGTACACCTCCGAGGAGTACCCGGCTCGAGTGGGATGGGGTCACAGCTCGGTCGCCCACGCCGTGGCGTTCGCGGAGCTGGTCGGGGCGCGACGCCTGGTGGGCTTCCACCACGACCCGGGGAGGACCGACGACGCGCTCGACCGCCTCTGGGACCTGTCCACCTGGCAACGCGAGCCCCAGCTGCCGGTCGTGCCGGCGCACGAGGGTGACACGTTCACGGTCTCGGCGGCCTGACGCCGACGGCCACCGCGTACCGCCTCGGCGTCTGCGCCGACGGCCACCGCGTACCGCCTCGGCGCCTGCGCGGTCCGCGCGGAGACGCGGGTCCCTCGACACTTGACGGTCGCGGCGCCCGCGGCGGACCATCCGGCCGGACACCGGCGCAGCGCGACGACCGTCAGTGGAGGGTCACCATGGCGCGAACCAGGACCGAGAAGCTGCGGCATCTGTCCGCGGTGCCGATGTTCCGGCGACTGTCCCAGCGGCAGCTGCAGCGGGTCGCGCGCCACATGGACGAGGTGCAGGTGCCAGCCGGCAAGGTGGTGGCACGCGAAGGGGAGATCGGCCGTGAGCTGCTCATCGTCGTCGAGGGCGAAGCCGACGTCCAGCGCGGGGACACGACGCTCGCGCGTATCATGCCGGGCGACTTCTTCGGTGAGATGTCCCTGATCGACGGGAAGCTGCGCAGCGCGTCGGTGGTGGCCGCGACCGACATGACCCTGCTCGTCGTGCACGGCAGGGAGTTCAAGCCGCTGCTGGACGACACGCCCGGCATGAAGGACAACATCATGCTGGCCCTAGTCGATCGTCTGCGGAACGCGGACGACCGCCTGACGATGTGACCTCCCGGCCGGCACGACACCGCGCGGTCAGCCTCCGTACCCTCCGGGGATGCGTCCACTCCTGGCGTGCGTTGCCCTGACCCTGGCCCTGGCGGCCGCCGCGTGCGGCACCGGGGCTCCCCGCTCGCAGACGACCGCGCCGTCGCCCACGCCGGCCGCGTCCGCGAGCTCCGTCGTGACCTCCTCATCGTCGCACACGCCCCGCACGCCGGCGGTGCCGCACACGTTGCGCACGCTCGCGCGTCCCACGCCGCCCGCCACCGTCAGCGCGTTCGCGGACCCCGGCCGGCTCGCCACGACGCTGGCCGCGGCCGAGCGCGCCATCGCCGACCCCGCCACACCGGACGGGGAGCTGCGTGCCTGGGCGTGGGCGCAGCAGCAGGCGTACCGCGATCTGGTCGCCCATCCCGAGTGGCGCCAGGTGGCGCGCGATGCGCTCCCCCCGCAGCTGCACCGCCTGCTCGAGCTGAACGTGCACGCCGGTGAGCAGCTCCGACGGCTCACCGAGCCGCGTGAGCAACTGCCGGACTGGCGCATCGTCCCCGCCCCGCCGCCGGAGGAGCTGCGGGCCCACTACGACCGTGCACAGGCCGAGTCCGGGGTCGACTGGAGCTACCTCGCCGCCATCCACCTGGTCGAGTCACGTTTCGGCCGCATCCGCGGCGACAGCGTGGCGGGCGCCAAGGGGCCGATGCAGTTCCTGCCCAGCACCTGGGAGGCGTACGGGGAAGGCGACATCGAAGACCACGGCGACGCCATCCGGGCGGCGGCGCGCTACCTGGTCGCGCACGGGGCCCCCGCCGAGATGGCCCGCGCCCTGTACGCCTACAACCACAGCGACCTGTACGTGGACGGCATCGCCGCGTACGCGGAGGCGATGCGCACGTTCCCCCAGGCGTTCCGGGCCTACTACCACTGGCGGGTCTACTACCGCACGGTCGACGGCGACGTCGTGCTGGAGGAGGGCTTCGGGACCTGACGTGTCGAACGAGGACGGGCGTTCGTGACCGTCCGACCTGGTCGTCGGCTGGTCTCGGGCGGGTTCGCTCCGGACGGGGGGCTTGCGTAGCCTTCGGGCGTCTCCCGCGTCGCCGGCAGGAGCCATCGTGCCCACAGACCTGCGGCCCGCCCCGACACCGAGCGGGCACGAGAGCCGGCTGCGGCACCGCTCGTGGCTGCTGCTCGCGGCCGCCGCCTGGAACGGATACGTGTGGTTGACCCGTCTGGGTCTGGTGCTGGACGGGCGCAACACGGTGCCGTTCCGGGTCGTGCACGGCGTGCTCATCGTCGTGTCGCTGGGGTTCGCGGTCGCGCTGGCGGTAGTGGGCTGGCGGATGCGGCGCGAGGCCCGTACGGAGAGGGTCGGGTGACGGGGCTGACGACACGGGACACGACCAGGCCGGAGAGTGGCCGGACGTGACCCGGCTGCAGAGGCTCGCCGTGTCCACGTTCGCCGTCACGGTCCTGCTGGTGGCGATCGGCGCGTTCACGCGCGGCAGCGGGAGTGGCTTCGGTTGTGCCGACCGCTGGCCGCTGTGCGAGGACGGGCTGGCCGGCGGTTTCCTGCCGCGCCCCGAGTTCCACATGGTGGTCGAGTGGACGCACCGTTTATTCGCCAACCTCGCCGGCCTGCTGCTGCTGGTGACGGCGGGGACCGTGTGGCGACGCCACCGCGACGATCGGGTCCTGCGTCGCCTGGTCGTCGCCGGGCTGGTCGCGTTCGCTGCGCAGGCGCTGCTCGGGGCGGCGGTGGTCAAGACGGGGCTCGCCGACCGTCTCGTGTCGGTCCACCTGGGCTTGGCGATGGTCGTGCTCGCCCTCCTGGCCGTGATCACGGTCGAGACGTTCTTCGCCGGCGGGTCGCACCCCCCGGTGGGCGACGCTGCCGACCCCTCCTGGCGCCGGTGGCTGGCCGCGGGTGCCGCGGCGGTGTACACGGTCATCCTGCTGGGGACGGCGGTGCACGACCGCTACGTGGGCGGCTACCCCCTGGTGGATGACCGCCTGATCCCCGACCTGTCCGACCCGACCGTCGCCCTGCACCTGGGCCACCGCGTCGCGGTAGCCGTGACCGCGCTGCTGCTGGGCTGGCTCGCGGTGCAGGTGGTCCGTCGGCAACGGCGGCGGGCTGAGGCGGCGCTGGTGCACGCTGCGCTGGCGGCGTTCGTGGTGAACGTTCTGCTCGGCGCGGCACACGTGTTCACGCAGGTGCGCTCCACCGGCCTGGTGGTCGCCCACCTGCTGGTCGCGAGCCTGGCCTGGTCGGGGATCATCGCCGCGGCCGCGCTGGCACACCGCGCCGACCGGCGCGCCCGGCGGCCGGAGGCGGACGCACGCACAACCTCGGCGACGGTGGAGGCGCCGGCGTGAGTGCCCGCGCCGACCGCCTCACCCACGCCGCGGCAGGGCGCACCGCGCGGGAGGTTGTCGGGGCCTACTTCTGGCTCACCAAGCCGCGCATCATCGAGCTGCTGCTGGCCACGACCCTCCCGTCGATGGTGATCGCGGCGCGTGGCTGGCCGGGGACCTGGCTGGTGGTCGCCACGCTCGTCGGGGGCAGCCTGACAGCCGCCAGCGCGAACGCCTTCAACAACGTCCTGGACCGCGACATCGACCAGGTGATGGCCCGCACGCGTTCACGGCCCCTGCCCCAGCACGCCGTGACCCCGCGGGCGGCTGCGACCTTCGGTGTGGTGCTGGGAGTGGCAGGGTTCGCGTGGCTGGTGGTCTTCGTGAACCTGCTGGCCGCGGTGCTCGCCGCTTCCGCCGTGCTGTTCTACGTGTTCGTGTACACGCTGTGGATGAAGCGGCGGACCAGCCAAGCCGTGGTAATCGGTGGCGCTGCGGGCTGCGTGCCGGTGCTGACTGGCTGGGCGGCCGTCACCGGCACGCTGGAGCCGACCGCATGGGCGCTGTTCCTGATCATCTTCTACTGGACGCCGCCGCACTTCTGGACGCTGGCGATGAAGTACCGCGAGGACTACGCCACCGCGGGAG
>DASZZX010000131.1:0-21285 GCA_036260415.1 Nitriliruptorales bacterium | reverse complement strand
GGCTCGCGGTCGTCCCCCTGGTCCGCATCGCACCGCGGCTGCCGTGGCAAGGCGTGGCCCTGCTCGCGGCCGGCGGCGTGATCTACACGCTGGGAGCGGTGATCTACGCCCGGCGGCGGCCGGACCCGTGGCCGCGCTGGTTCGGCTTCCACGAGGTCTTCCACACCCTGGTGGTGGCAGCGGGCGCAGCCCACTTCGTTGCGATCTGGCGGTACGCGCTCCCGCTGATGTGATTCCCGACCCCAGGAGCCGTCCAGCCTGGGCTGCGGTCACGTCGGCTGGCGGTACGCGCTCCCGCCCGATGTGATCCCGGGATCGGGTCAGCCGGGGCCACCGTCCGCGGGTGGCGTGACGCTGCTCCCGTCGACGACCCGGGTCGCGAGCGCGCTCGAGGAGAGCAGCGCGGCGACGGTGAGTTCGGCCGCTCGAGCGTGGGTGGCGGGACCACCGTGGAAGCTGTCGGGACCGAAGCTGTCGGGGGGCTGAGGGGGCAGCAGGCCGAACGGCACCCGGAGATCTGCTGCGGCGCTCGCCTGGGCGCGCGCCACCGCCCTGCACGCGACGCCCACCAGTCCGCGCAGGGGCCGTGGCAGACCCGGGGCGTGCCCGAGGTCGGGAGCCCCTCCGAGCAGCATCGCAGCGTCCGGCGCGGCGGCGCGGACGGCCGCCAGCAGCGCGACGGTGTCCGCGCGGACCTGCCGTGGCCGCCGGCGGCCCAGCGCGTCGTTGGCCCCGACCGAGATCACCACCATGTCGGGGCGAAGGCCCGCCAGCCGGGGCACCTGCTCGGCGGTCACATCGCGCGTACCCGCACCACGGCGGGCCAGGCAGGTCAGACGCACGGGGCGTGCGAGCGCGTCGGCGAGCCGGGTCGCCAGCTGATGGGGGTAGGCGGACGCGGGGTCGGTCAGCCCCATGCCGGCCGGCGCGGAGTCACCGAGCACCGCCAGGTGTGCCGGTGGCCCGGGTCGGACCCCGACGACGGCGTCGTGCACGAGCCGGTGATCGTGGCGGTCGGCGATCCGCCGCAGGCGCAGGACGCTCAGGCCGTTGTGGAGGACGACGCCGGCGGCGGCGCCGGCCAGCAGCTGTGACGGCCGCGGCGTCGGCAGCGGCCCGGTCACGATCCCTCCGCGGTCGGCTGGCCGACATGATGCCGCAGGTCACGGTGGCGCACCTGCGCTGACGGCGACTGGGCGCCATGCGCGCGGGGCGGCCGCGCTCCCCGTCCGGGGAACGGAACCGAGGGGTGGTCGGCCCCGAACGGCCGGGCACGCGCACCTCGCGGGTGTCCGCCCCCACCACAGTGGGAGCAGGGCGGCAGGAGGGGAGCCGTGGCCCTGGCGATCGCCCACGTGGGCTGACCGTGGACTTGGGCCGCGTCGAGATCACCTGGCTGGGTCACGCCACCTTCCGTTTCGTGGCTGCCGACGGGACCGTCGTCTACGTGGATCCATGGCTGCGCGACAACCCGGCCTGCCCCGCCACCGAGCGCGAACCCCCGCGGGTGGACGCCGTGTTCGTCACCCACGGCCACTTCGACCACCTGGGCGACACGGAAGCGCTCGGCCGGCGCCTGCAGCCCCAGGTCTACTGCGTCTACGAGATGTTCCTGTGGTTGACCCGACGCGGGGTGCCGCACGTCAACGGGCTCACACACGGCGGCACGGTGGAGGGGCCAGGAGGCGTCCGGGGGACGCTGGTCCAGGCGGTGCACTCCGGCGGCATCCAGCTCGACGACGACCGGGTCGTCTACGGCGGCGAGCCGGGCGGGTGGGTGCTGCAGTTCCCGGAGGGCCCGACCGTCTACCACGCCGGTGACACCATGGTGTTCGGGGACATGCAGCTGATCGGCGAGCTGTGGCGGCCAGACATCGCGCTCCTGCCCATCGGCGGCTTCTACGTGATGGACCCCCGCCAGGCCGCGGTCGCCGCACGCCTGCTGGGTGCCCCCACGGTCATCCCCATGCACTACGGGCACTTCCCGATGTTCACCGGCACTCCGCAGCAGCTGCGCGACGAGGCCACCGACCTTGACGTCGAGATCGTGGAGCTGCAGCCGGGTCGGCCGCTGGGACCGTGACCCCCGGGACGGCGCCGATACGGGATCGCTCGCACGCCGCCCACCGCCACGGTGGGCGACCGCACGCTACGGCGCGGGCCGCCAGGACGGAACAGTGGCACGCCCCTGATCGGCGGGGAAGACCACCAGGATCAGGGTCTGCTCGGAGTGTTCCAGCAGGTACTCCGTGCCGTGGCCGAGGAACGCGTCGTCGCCGAGCGCGCGTGCGCTGGCCCCCAACACGATCGTGTCCGCGCCGCGTTCCGAGGCGGTGGTGAGCAGCGTCTCGGACGCCGCCACTCCCATGCGGGTGAAGCCGGTGGCCGCCCGCCCGAACGTGGCCGCCAGCTCGAGCGACCGCTGCACCACGCCGTGCTGACCGGGTGCAACACCGGCGAGGCCCTGCCAGGCGGCGAGCGCGAGGCGGTCGGAGCGGCTGACGACGTGCAAGACGTCCACCTCCGCGTCGCACCTGGCCGCCAGCGCGTAGGCGACCTCCTCCGCAGCCCGGCCGACACGGGTGCCGGTGGCGGGCACCAGGAGGCGCCCGAAGGGGCTCGCACGCCGACCGCGACGCACCACCAGCAGGGGCACGCGACTGCCGGTCAGGAGCCTGCGCAGCACCGGGGACAGGCGGTGGGTGGCGCGCAGGTCCTCGCTGACGCCGATGGCGAGCAGCCCGTAGGCGAGCTCCGATTCGCGCAGCACCGCCGCCGCCGGGTCGGCGGCCACGACCCAGCCGGCTTCGACATGACGTCCACCCAGCTTGGAGGTGATGCGCTGCACGGCCTTCTGGGCCGCGGCGACCTCGCCGGGCGGTGCCACGCTCATCACCGTGATCGACGCCTCGGGCTCGAGGACCAGGTCCAGCACCTCGGCGGCCAACGCGGAGTTCGCACCCCCGCGTGTGGGCAGGAGGGCGCGATCCACGCCCACGATCACGCTCTCGTCCAGCAGGGTCTCCCGCTGCAGACGTCGCGCCTCCTCCGGCGACGTCACAACCTTGGCCAATGTGCGGCGCAGGAGGGGCGGCACCATCATCGACGTCACCAGCGCCATGAGCACCACGACCGTGTAGGAGCGCTCGTTGAAGACGCCGATGCTCAGCGCGACCGTCGCGAGGATGATGCCGAGGGCGCCACGCGCGTTCAGTCCGATCCCGATCGCCAGCCCGTCGCGCCTGCCGACCCCGCCGAGACGGGCGCCGATGTACGCGCCGGCGAGCTTGGATGCGCACGCCACGACCAGCACGGCGACGGCCCAGACAGCCACCTGCGGCTCGGTGAGCGTGCGCAGGTCGACCTGTAGCCCTGCGGTCGCGAAGAACACCGGCGCGAAGACGGCGGTGCTCATCAACTCGACCGCATGCAGCACTTCGGGCTTGCGGTAGCGCGAGCGTCCCAGCACCACACCGGCGACGAACGCCCCGATCACCGCCTCGACACCGATCGCCTGGGTGATCGCCGCAGCGACCAGGGCCACCAGGAGCGTGACCGTCAGCGCTCCGGCGATGCCGTCGGTCAGCTGCAGCGAGAGCCGCAGGCCCCGGTCGACCAGCCCCTGACCGACGGTGAGGGCGAACGCCAAGAAGGCCACGAGCAGGATCACCGCCGTCGTCAGGGCCCGCAGGCGCAGCCCGTCGCCCACGACGGAGCCCGCGACCAGGCCCAGCCCCAACCAGCCGACGATGTCGTCGGCCATCGCCGCGACGATGGTGACCTGCCCGACATCGCGGCGCAGCAGGCCCATGTCCTTGAGGATGCGGGCCACCACCGGCAGCGCCGACAACGCCAGCGCCAGGCCTACGAAGCCTGTGAACGCCGCCCGGTCCGCCTCCGGTCCGAAGAACAGGGGCGGCATGGCCGCGCCGACCGCCAGGCCCGTGGCGAGCGGCAGCACCAGGCTCCCGATCGGCACCAGCGCGGTGGTGCGCAGCAGCCGCCGCACCAGCCCGAGGTCCGTCTCGGCCCCGGTGGTGACCAGCAGGAGCACGGCGCCGAGCCACGCCACCGTCAGCAGGAGCCCGCTCTGCAGCTCGCTCGCCGGGAACAGCCACTCGAACACGGACGGGGCAGCGCGCCCCAGGACGGACGGTCCCAGCAGCACGCCCGCAGCCAGCTCCCCCACGACCGCCGGCTGGTCGAACCGGCGCGCGACGTACCCCAGCCCGCGGGCGGAGAGTAGGAGGAGCAGCACCTGCACCCACAGGACCAGCAGCGTGTGGCCCTCGAGAGGGGTCAGGGAGGTCACGGCCGCCTTCCGGGTGGGGGCCGGAGGCTATCCGAGCAGGTCTGCGTCGCGGGCCTGGTCGGCGGCGACCCACGGCGTCCGGTCGGCGTCACCCACGTCCACCGGTTGGCGGCGTCAGCCCATCGTGGCGGCGTGCTCCGGTTCGATCGAGATGATCACCCGCTCGGCGCCGGGCTGCTTGTCGGGGTACTCGTCCACGCCCAGGTACTTGCCGGCGAGGTCATCGACCAACCGCTTCTCGGGATCGTCCTCGATCGACACCACGCGGCCGCGGATCTCCAGGTAACGGTACGGGTTCTCGGGATCGAGGATGGAGAGGGCCACACGCTCGTCGCGGGTGACGTTGCGGTACTTCTGACGGTTCTTGGTGGTGCTGATCACGACCCGGCCGTCCTCGAAGTCGTACCAGACGGGGTGCGACTGCGGGGCTCCGTCGGGCCCGAGCGAGGCGAGGTGCGCGAAACCGGGCGCGTCCAGCAGGTCGCGATGGCTCTCCGGGATGACGTCGGTCGGCACGGTCGTCCTCCTGTCCGCTCCCGTCCAGCATGCGCGAGGTGGCCGACGGGTCCCGGCTGAGATCCCGGCCGTCGGTGCAGCCGCTGGACGGCGCCCGCACCGGCTCGGTGCGGGTCGGTGTGCGGCTCCGTGCCGCAGCCGCACGTCAGCCACCCTCGGACAGCAGCCAGCGCTCGAACTCCCGGTTGTTGAGAGCGGTCGGGATCGCCCTGCGGACGGTGGCGATCGCGTCCGACGGCGCCTGGCCGAGCTCGATCAGGGTGCGCGCCACGACCAGGCCCGAACGGTTGTTGCCACCCGCGCAGTGCACGAGCACGCGGCGACGCTCCTCGAGGAAGCGGGCGAGCAGCGCCGCGAGCGATCGGACCGTCGCGCCGTCCGGCACCGGACCGTCGTGGATCGGCCACCACACCGACACGAACTGCTCGGCGCGGGGCTCGTCTGGCAGGTAGCGGGGCGGCTGGAGCTGGAGGCAGACCACCACGTCGGCATCGACAGCCCCCGGCGTCCCCGACTGGTAGAGCCCCGGCACGATCTCGACGGCGTCGCCCACGTCCCCGAGGCTACCCACCGGCGCGCAGCGCAGCCTCCGCCGCCGGCTGGCCGACCCCCCAGCCACGCACGAGCGTGAGGTCGCTCGACTAGCGTCGCCGAGGCTGACGTGCCGGACGGGGAGGACGGGACGGTGACGGACGAGGCCGTGCTGCGCGAGCGTGAGGACATTGAGCGCGTGATCGCGGGCCAGACCACCTGCCACCTCCTGCAGCACAACGCCGAGCAGCATGGCGACCGCCCCGCCCTGTCGTGGAAGCAGGACGGCACCTGGCGCACGCTCGACTGGCGCCAGTACCGCCAACGGGTCGCTCAGGTCGCGCTCGGTCTGCGCAGCCTCGGCGTCGGCCGCGGTGACACCGTGGCGATCATGGCGAGCAACCGGTGGGAACACGTGGTGGCCGATCAGGCGATCGTGCACCTCGGCGCCACCTCCACGACCTTCTACCAGACCCTGCCACCCGAGCAGATCCGCCATGTCGCCGCAGACTGCGGCGCCAAGGTGGCCATCGTCGAGGATCGTGACCTGATGCGACACTGGCGCGGCATCCGTGGAGAGCTGGCGGCGCTCGAACACCTCGTCATGCTGGGGCACGCGGACGAGCTCTCCGACGCCCCCGACATCCTCGCCTGGGACGTCCTCGTCGCCCGTGGGCAGGAGGCGCTGGCCGCTGACCGGTCGCTGTTCGAGGACGCCTGGCGGGAGGTCACGCCCGGCGACGTGGCCACCCTGATCTACACATCGGGCACCACCGGCCCGCCCAAGGGGGTGCCGATCACGCACCACAACGTGCTGTTCGAGGCGGAGTCGCTGGTGCGCATCTCCGGCGTCGGACGCTTCGCTACTGGCGTGTCGTACCTGCCACTGGCTCACATCGCGGAGCGGGAACTTTCTCTTTACGTGGCGCTCAAGCAGCAGTACCACATCTACTTCTGCCCGGTGCCGACCCAGGTCCTGGAGTACCTGCTGGAGGCGCGCCCGACCATCTTCGTCGGCGTGCCACGCGTCTGGGAGAAGGTCAAGGCCGGCATCAATGCCAAGATCGACGTCGAAGAGCACGACACTCGCCGAGCGCTCGCCCAGCGGGCGATCCGGATGGGCACCGCCGTGGTCCGTCTCCATCAACGTGGTCGACGCCCCTCACCGCTGCTGCGCGCCGAACACGCCCTGCTCGATCAGCTGGTCCTGGCGAAGATCCGTGCTGGCATCGGCATGGACCGCTGCGAGTTCGCTGTGACGTCCACCGCCCCGATGCCGTTGGACGTCGCGGAGTTCTTCGCCGCGATCGGGCTGCCTCTGATCGAGATCTGGGGCATGACCGAGCTCACCGGGGCGGCGACCTGCAACCCGCCGGACGACATCCGCATCGGGACGGTCGGCAAGGCCCTGCCTGGCGTCGAGCTGCGCACCGCCGAGGATGATGGGGAGGTGCTGGTCCGCGGACCGATCGCGGTGGACGGGTACCACAACCTGCCCGACGCGACCGCGGCCCTGATCGACGCCGACGGGTGGCTGCACAGCGGCGACGTCGGGCGGATCGACGCGGACGGCTACCTGCGGATCGTCGACCGCAAGAAGGAGCTGATCATCACCGCCGGCGGCAAGAACATCTCGCCGGCCAACATCGAGGCGCTGTTGCGGCAGCACCCGCTGATCGGGCAGGCGCTCGCGTACGGCGACCGCAGGCCCTACGTGGTTGCGCTCATCGTGCTCGACGCCGAGGCCGCGCCCGCGTGGGCGGCTCAGCGGGGCATCGCGTCCCCCGACCTGCCGGAGCTAGCCGAGCACCCGGTCGTGCGTGCCGAGATCGAACGAGCGGTCGAGGCGACCAACCAGCGGCTGGCACGTGCCGAGCAGATCAAGCGCTTCACGATCATCGGACGGGAGTGGACCGCCGAGAGCGAGGAGCTCACCCCGAGCTTGAAGCTCAAACGCCGGGTGGTGCACGACCGGTACGCCGACACCATCCAAACCCTGTACGGAGGGTGACCATGGACGACTTCGAGGACGTGCTGCGCGCGAAGCTTGCACGCAACACCGAGATCGACCGTGAACGGGAGGAGGCCGAGCGGGAACTCGCCCGCCGCGAACGGGAACAGGTCGAGGAAGCGGAGCGTCGTCGGCGCGAGCTGCAGGAGGCACTGCAGACCCGCCACGCCGACCTGGTGCACCACCTGCAGCAGCTGATCGGCCAGCTCGACGCGATGGCCCCCGGCTCGGTGGTCGCACGCACCGGCTGGACCGAGTCCCGCGAGGAGTTCATCGCCAAGCTCTCCAGCGTGCAGCTGCGGCCGCATCGCTCGCTGTTCCTCGAGCTCGACCGTGACGACGACGAGGTACTCGCCCGGTGGACCAGCGACCTGGGCCAGTCCATCGAGATGTGGCGGTTGCTGGACTTCACTCCCGACATGCTGAGCCAGCTCGTCCTGCAGGTGGTCGACCAGGAGGCGTGGCGCGGTCAGCGCCCACCACCGTTCCCCGGCGCCGCGACATGATGTGCGCTGCCACGTGCCCGACGCGCGCCGCGCGGTCGACCTGTCCGGACGGCCGGAACGGACCTTGACCTCCCGCCGTGCGCCCGCGTAGCGTCCACGTCGTCGTCCCGGCAGGCGGACCACTCCGGTGGAACGTCAGTCGGGACGACACTCGTGTGGACGGCGCCTCAGCGGAGTGTCCGAACGCAGCCCCTCGTCGCGGTCGGCGGCCCACGGTGCGCGCGACGCAGCCCCCGGTCGCGGTCGGCGGCCCACGGTGAGCGCGACGCTGGCGCGCCGCTACCACCAGCGGACGCGCCACACCGTCGAGGCGATCCGTTCCGGGGGGCGTCTGGATCTCGCCAACCGGCCTCGGCCGCACAAGCTGTTCGCCGACCTGGCTCCCGTCGCGCTACCGCGCACCTGGCCCGAACCGACCGTCTCGGCTGGCGAGATCCTCGCCGACGGGCACGGTCCCCGGCGCACCCTGGACCTCGCCGGCCTGGCCCGTGTCCTGTTCCTCTCCGGTGGTGTGACACGCCGACGTGGTGATGGTCAGACCACGACGTTCCTGCGGGCGGCCCCCTCGGCGGGGGCCCTGTACCCGGTCGAGCTGTACGCGGTGACAGGGGCGTTGTCCGGCCTCGATGCCGGCGTCTACCACTTCGAGCCGGTCGAGTTCGTCCTCCGCCGGCTGCGGCGCGGGGACCTGCGCGCCGTCGTGGGCGCCGCGGGGGCCGCCGACGACGTCGCCGACCGCCCCGCGTCCCTGCTGGTCACCGGCATCCCATGGCGCACCACGTGGAAGTACGGGCCCCGCGGCTACCGCCACCTGTTCTGGGATGCCGGCACGGTCCTGGCCAACACGCTGGTGGCGGCCGCGTCGGCTGGGCTGGACGCGCGTGTGCTCACAGCCTTCGAGGACGACTCCCTGCGACGGCTGCTCGACCTCGACGCCGCACCCTTCAAGGAGTACCCGCTGGCGGTGGTGGCGCTGGGGACGGGCGCGACCGCGCCCCCCGCCGTCGATGACGTCCCCGAGCTGGGGCTGCGCGTGCTCCCGCTGTCACCTCGACCGGTCGAAGCCCCCGGGCTGGACGACGTGCACCGTGCCGGCGATCTGGCCGACCGCGACGAGGTCGCGACCTGGCGGGCCGCGGTCCGGTCGGCGGGGCGTGCTGCGGACGCGCACGGACCGCCGCCTCCCCGGGCGACGGCCACGGTCGACGAGGTGATCCTGCGACGCGGCTCCACACGCCGGTTCGACCCCGACACCGTGCTGGCGGAGGAGGAGCTGCGCTGGCCGGTGGCGACCGCCGCCCGGGCCGCGCCGCTCGACGCGACCGCTGCGGAGCGGACGTGGCTCACCACCTTCCTGTCCGTCCACGCGGTGGACCAGGTCCCGCCGGGGACCTACCGCTGGAGCGCGGGAGACGTCGAGCTGCTGCGGCGCGGGCGGCTGCGACAGCAGGCCGCGCACCTGTGCCTCGACCAGCCCCTCGGTGGCGACGCCGCCTACACCGCGTTCCTGTGCGCCGACCTGGACCGCACGCTCGCGGCCGGCGGTGCCCGCGCCTACCGCGTCGCCCAGCTCGAGGCGGGCATCGCCGCCGGCCGCCTGCAGCTGGCCTCGTTCGCGCTCGGACGGGGTGGCACCGGGCTCACCTTTTACGACGACGAGATCAGGCGGACGTTCAGGACCGATCTGGAGCCCATGATGGTCGCGGCGATCGGCCAGCCGGCCTACCGGGCCCACCGTGGACGACGCCCCAGCGAGCTGCCACCCGTCCCTCCCGACGAGCTGGCGACCAGGTGACGTGTCAACCCGAGCTGCGGCCGTCGACCGGCCCGCTGGCAGCCTTCTGGCCAGCCGCGGTGAAGAACGCTCCCTGCATCCCCTGGCTCTCGTGGAAGCGGCAGTAGAAGCGCAACGCGCCGTTCCCCACGTCGACCTCGGTCTCCGCCTCGGCGCCCGGGTCCAGGACCACGTCGACGTCCTGCTCATCGATGGTGAACGTGTGTCCGGCGTCTCCTTCGTTGTGCAGACGCACGGTCACGGTCGTCCCGGCAGCAGCCTCGACGAAGGTCGGCTGGAAGTAGAAGTCGTCCGCCTCCATCTCGACCACGTCGCCCTCCACCTGTCCGGTGCCGTGGTCGTTGACGTCGCCCCCCAGCTGCACCGGCGCCTCGCCCTCACCCTGACTGGCCGCACCTGTCTCCGCCTCCGTGCCGGTCGGCGTCTGCTCGTCCCCGCCGCAGGCGACCAGCAGAAGACCACCCAGCGCGACCATGGCCAGCGTCGATCTCACGCGTCACCTCCGGTCCCAGGCCACCCTGGCAGGGTGCGCCCCTGGTGTGCCGCCGCCGGTGCGGTCCGAAGGTCGGGGTCACCGGTCGTCGTGCGGCGACGGCACCAACAGCACCTTGCCCGTCGTGCGACGGCCCTCGAGGTGGCGGTGCGCCTCGGCGGCCTGGTCCAGCGGCCAGGTGCGGTCGACGCGGACCACGAGATCACCGTCGCGGATCCAGCGGAACAGTTGCTGGGCCCGCCGACGCAGCTCCCGGCGGTCCGCCGCGTAGTGGGCCAGCGAGGGACGGGTCAGGAACAACGACCCCTTGCGGTTGAGGACCTGCGGGTCCAGCGGCGGGACCGGTCCGGCGGCCGCCCCGTACAGCACCAGGTACCCCCGTGGGCGGAGGCTATCGAGGCTGTCGTCGAACGTCGTCCGCCCGACCCCGTCGTAGACCACATCGGCACCGCGCCCGTCGGTGAGATGGCGGACGTCGTCGGAGAACCCGTCCCGTGTGTAGTCGATCACGTCGTCGGCGCCGGCTTCACGGGCCAGGTCGAGCTTGGCGGTGGACGCGGTCGCGATCACCCGGGCGCCGCGGAGCTTGGCGATCTGGGTGAGCAGGTGGCCCACCCCTCCGGCTGCGGCGAGCACCACAGCGGTGTGGTCGGCGCCCAGCGCGAATGTGCTGTGGGACAGGTAGTGCGCGGTCATGCCCTGCAGCAGCACCGCCGCCGCCAGTCGGAGGTCGACGTCCTCGGGCACCGGGACGAGCCGCCAGGCGTCCACGACCGCGGCGTCCGCGTAGGAGCCCAGCGCCATGGCGTACGCGACACGGTCGCCTTCGTGGACGTCGTCCACGCCGGGACCGACCGCATCGACCACGCCGGCCCCCTCGACCCCCAGCGTGGTCGGGAGGTCGAGGGGGTACTCGCCCCGCCGGTGGTAGGTGTCGATGAAGTTGACGCCCGCCGCCGTGATGCGCACCCGTACCTGACCGGCTCCTGGTTCCGGTCGGGCGACCTGCTCCGTGCGCAGGACGCCGGCGTCTCCGGGTTCGTGGATGCGTACCGCTCGCATCAGATCACCCTGCCCGGCCGCGCGGTGCCACGCTAGCTGCCTCCCACGGTCCACGGGAGCCGCGCCTTCCGCCGGGCAACGCTGCCGACTACTGTGGTCGTAGGCTCGGGTCGCGCGCGAGCGGGCGCTGCGCGCCGGCGCGACCCAGGGGACACGAGGAGGAGCGCATGCGCGGATCCGAGCACATCTCCCGCCGGGGCTTCCTGAAGGGGACGGGTCTGGCGGCTCTCGCGGCCGCCTGCGGCACGGGCGGCGAACCCGGAGTGGAGGACACCGGCGCCGCGCCAGCCCCGACCCAGACCGAGCCCACCCAGCGCCTCTCCGGCGACCTGCGGATCCTGCTGTGGAGCCATTTCGTGCCGCGCCACGACGAGTGGTTCGACACCTTCGCCCAGGACTGGGGACGCGACGTCGGGGTCAACGTGACGGTGGATCACATCAACAACGCGGAGATCCCCGGCCGCATCGCCGCCGAGATCGGGGCCAGCGAGGGACACGACCTGATCCAGTACATCGCCACGCTGTCACAGTTCGAACCCAGCGTGATCGACCTCACCGACCTTGTCAGCGAGGCCGAGAACCGTCACGGAGAGATGCTCCCCCTCTGCCGCCGCTCGAGCTTCAACCCCACCACCGAGAAGTTCTACGCGTACGCGCCGGGCTGGGTCCCCGACCCCGGCGACTACCGCAAGAGCCTGTGGGAGAAGGCCGGACTGGCGGCCGGTCCCACCACCTGGGACGAGCTCCTCCAGGGTGGTGCAGCCATCAAGCGCGACCAGAACGTGCAGATGGGCATCGGCCTGTCACAGGAGATCGACTCCAACATGGCGGCCCGCGCCCTGATCTGGTCGTTCGGCGGATCGATCCAGGACGACAACGAGAACGTGGTGCTCAACTCCGACCAGGTCGTCGAGGCCACCGATTTCATGGCGCGGCTGTTCCGCGAGACCATGACCGACGAGGTGTTCGCTTGGAATGCCGCCTCCAACAACCAGGGGCTGATCGCCGGTCAACTGTCGTACATCCTCAACTCCATCTCGGCGTGGCGCACCGCTCAGGAGGCCAACCCCGACGTGGCCAAGGACGTGTTCTTCGTCAAGGCGCTGGAAGGTCCCTCGACAGCGCTGGCCGCCCAGCACGTCATGTACAACTGGATCGTCCCCGACCATTCTGCCAACCCGGACGCCGCCCAGGAGTTCCTGCTGCACTACACAGCCAACTTCTCCCAGGCCACGTTCGAGTCGAAGCTGTACGACTTCCCCGCGTTCCCCGAGACCGTCCCCGAGCTGGAGGACTGGCTGGACGACGACCCGTTCGCCATCGAGGGGGACGACCCCAAGAAGCTCGTCGTACTCAAGGACGCGGTCGACTGGAGCACCAACATCGGACACCCGGGCCCGGCGAACCCGGCGGTCGGCGAGATCTTCAACACGTTCGTGATCTCGAACATGCTCGCCCGCGTCGCCCGCGAGGAGCAGTCGTCAGCGGACTCGGTCGCCGAGGCCGAACGCGAGTGCGAGGCGATCTTCGACGGCTGGCGCCAGCGTGGGCTGATCGGCGGCGGCAGCGCCTGAGCGAGCGGCGGAGGTCGAGGGCGCGCTGGTGGCCGGCGTCCACGATCGCGGGCCGCTCGAGGAACGAGCGCGGGGTCGCGGGGCGACGCGCCTGCGGCGGAGGTCGGCGCACGCCCCGACACACACCGGGCTTCGGACGGGCCGTGGAGAGGTGCTCGCGAGCTCGGGACGACCGCGTCGACGTCGGCCAGCGGTGGCGCGACGTGGCCCACGCCGGTGACTTCTCCGTGCCGCTGACCAGCGGAGGGCGGACGTCCGCGCACGGAACCCGCGGGTCGTGACACGATCGGACGCAGGGAGCCCCACGGCGGTGTTCCTCCGAACCGTTGGAGCCAGCAGGCCGGGAGCATGGGCGACGTCGACCTGGTGATCGTGGGCGCTGGTCCCGCGGGTGCCGCGGCGGCGCTGAGTGCGCTGGCGGTCGACCGAACACAGCGGGTCGTGCTGATCGACCGCGCCGCCTTCCCGCGTGACAAGACATGTGGTGACGGCATCGGTCCGACCGCGGTCGCCGCCCTCCAGCGCCTGGGTGCCGCCCACGTCCTGCAGGGTGCCGCACGCATCGACGGCATGCGGATGGCGACGGCGGGTGGGGCGGTGGCCGCGGGCACCGTGGCCGACCCCGGGTACGTGCTCCCGCGCTCCGAGTTCGACGCCCGGCTGGTCACAGCCGCCATGGAGCGCGGGGCCACGCTGCTGCTGGAACGGGTCACGCATGTCGCCCAGCGCGACGACGCCGTGGTGGTGAACGGCCACCTGGCGGCGACGACCGTGATCGGCGCCGACGGTGCCAATTCGGTCGTCCGTCGCCAGATCGGCGCCGGCACGCAGCCGCGCCGCTACCAGGCCGTCGCACTGCGCGGCTACGCCTCGGCGCCCGGGGTGCCGCTGCAGCTCGACTTCCGCTTCCCAGCCAGCCCCTGGCCGGCGTACGCCTGGTGCTTCCCCAACGCCGACGCCGAGGCCAACGTCGGCGTCGTCGTCCTCGACGGCCGCACGTCGATCACCCGCGAGGAGCTGGAGGAGGCGCTGACACGGCTGCTTCCGGATCGACCACCCCGCCGAGGCACCCTCCGCGGCTTCCGCCTGCCCCTGACGCCGGGACGACCCCGCCCGGCACACGGACGGGTCCTGCTCGCGGGCGACGCGGCGGGCCTCGTGAACCCCCTCAGCGGCGAAGGCATCGCGAACGCCCTCATCTCGGGAGCGGCTGCCGGCGCGTGCGCGGCTCGTCACCCCGAGGCGGCTGGTCGCGCCTACGTCGCCGTCCTGTCGCGGACGCTCGGACGCCACCTCCGGCACCTCGACCTAGCCGGACGTCTGCTCGCGAGCCGGGTGCTGCTCGACAGCGTCATCACCACCGCCGCGCATTCACCGCGGGTCATGGCGGACCTGGTGGACCTGACCGTGGGCAACGGAACGGTGACCATCCCCACGGCAGCTCGGATCGGGGCGGGGTACGTGCGGGCCCGGTTGCCGACGTCCACTTGATGCGTCCATCCGCGCAGCGGGCTGGCGCACGCCCCCAGCGGGTCAGCGGCCGCCTATCCCGCCCGGTCCACGACCGGCCTCGCCCCGCCCGCCGGCTCCCGGCAGGTCCCAGCGCTGCCAGGCACGCCCCTGCAGGTGCATGGCCGGCCCCACGCCGTGGGTGAGCGCGGCGACGATGGCGGCGGAGGTCACCAGGCGTGGGCCGGGACGGTTGAAGTACGCCGACCCGTCCGCGAAACCCACCCGGCCGCTGCGCACAGCGGAGAGGTCGTCCCAGCCGTCCACGGCCGACAGGACGTCACCGTCCTCCACGGCCCGGGCGAGGTCGTACCCGCACGGGGCGACGAGGATCACGTCAGGGTCCGTGTCGCGCAGGACCTCCGGGGTCACGATCGGGGAGGACCCGCCGCGCGTGCCCAGGACCGGTCGGGCGCTGGCGTGCTCCACCAGTTCCGGCGTCCAGTGGCCTGCCGCGATCAGCGGATCGGTCCACTCCAGGAGCAACAGCCGTGGACGACCGAGACCGGCGACGGTGGCCGCCACCTCGTCCAGCTCGGTCCGCATGCGCGCCACCAGCCGCTCGGCCGCCGGCCCGTCGTCGAGCGCCTCGCCGATGCGCAGCACGTCGGCGAACACCTCGTCCAGCGTCATCGGCGACGAGGTCAGCACCTCGACACCCGCGCCGAGGTAGGCCCGCGCGGCCTGCACCACCTCCTCCTCCGCGACCGCGCAGACCCGGCACAGGTCCTGGGTGATGATGAGGTCGGGATCGGCCGCACGGAGTGCGGCGGCGTCCACCTCGTAGATGGACATGACCCGCTCGAGCAGGTCCACGACGCCGCGGTGGATGTCCCTCGACGCCCCGACCGGCTCGCGTCGGGGCCGACTCACCGCCGGGAGATCAACGACCTCCGGGGGGAAGTCGCACTCGTGGCTGCGTCCGACCAGCTCCGCGCCGTGACCCATGGCGGCGACGATCTCCGTCGCCGACGGGAGCAGGGAGACAACCCGGCGTCCCGACGTCATCCCGACCGGTGGGGGCGGTCCACCGGCCGAGCGTAGCCCGCAGAACGCGGTTCCCCGCGGCTTCGTCGCGGCCCGCTCGCGGAGCATCGACGGTAAGGTCCCGTCGAGGAGGCGGGAGCTCCGGCATGGCCGTCGTCGTCGAGGTCAAGGGCCTCAAGAAGCACTTCAATGGTGAGGTCCACGCGGTCGACGGGGTGGATCTCACGACCGGTGAGGGCGAGTACCTGGTCCTGCTGGGACCGTCGGGCTGTGGCAAGACCACCCTGCTGCGGACGATCGCCGGGCTGGAGGAGCCGACCGAGGGCGAGGTCCTGATCGGCGGCAGCGTGGTCAACGGTCTGCCGCCGCGGGCGCGGCGGATCGCGATGGTCTTCCAGAGCTACGCTCTGTACCCCCACAAGACCGTGCTGCAGAACATCACCTTCCCGCTGAAGGCGGAGAAACTGGGCCGGGAGGCACGGCTCAACAAGGCGCAGTGGGCAGCGGGGCTGCTCGGCATCGGCCACCTGCTCGACCGCAAGCCCCGCCACCTGTCGGGCGGTGAGCGCCAACGGGTGGCGTTGGCGCGGGCGCTGGTGCGCGATCCGAGCGTGTTCCTGCTCGACGAACCGCTGTCCAACCTCGACGCCAAGCTGCGCGCCACAGCGCGCGACGAGCTCAAGCTGTTCCAGCAGGACATCGGCACGACCACGATCTACGTGACCCACGATCAGGTCGAGGCGATGGGCCTGGGCGACCGCATCGCGGTCATGTACGAGGGCAGGGTGCGCCAGGTCGGTCCGCCTGTGGAGGTCTACGACGACCCTGCCGACACGTTCGTCGCGACGTTCATCGGGTCGCCGCCGATGAACCTGGTCGAGCGGGGCGACCAGCTCGTCGGCTTCCGCCCGGAGAACTTCCTGCCGCAGGCGGTGGTGGCCGGCAACGGCAACCGCTGGTCGCTGCCCTTCCACGTGCACCGCGTCGAGCACCTCAGTGGCGACCGCCACCTGTACGGGACCGTGCCGGCGGGGCGCGAGCACGTGCGGGTCATCGCCCGCCTGCCGGCCACCGTCACGACGCCGGTCGACCCCGACACGACCTACGAGTTCGCCGTGCACGAGCGGCACCTGCGCTTCTTCGACAGGGTCAGCGGCGAGCGGACGGCGCCCCGTCCGGTCAGGGACTGACCGTGGCGCTGCAGCGCGAACGGGTCGAGCCGGGGACGGCCGGCCGCAAACCGGAGTGGGAGCGGGCCGGGGGCGTGCGCGCGGGGGTCCGCCCCACGCTCGCCGACCGGGAGGGTGTGCTCGCGCCGCTGTTCCTGCTCCCCGCGGTGGCCTACATCGTGGCGCTGGTCGCGATCCCGTTCCTCCTCGCGATCGCCTTCAGCTTCAGCGACGTGACGGCGGGAGATCCCAGCTTCGACTGGGTGGGCCTCCGCAACTACCGGCGGATCTTCCAGGACCCGGTGTTCTGGCAGTCGCTGCGCAACACGTTCGTGTTCACGGTCGTCTCGATGGCCTTGACCGTGGTGCTGGCCAAGGCGCTGGCGATGGTGCTGGTGGCCGACTTCCGCGGCAAGTGGGTAGTTCGCTTCCTGGTGCTGCTGCCGTGGACCACCCCGGTCGCGCTCGCGACGATCGTGTGGCTGTACCTGCTCGACTCGCTGTACAGCCCGATCGACTGGATGCTGCGCCAGATCGGCCTGCTCGACGGCAACGTGTTCTGGCTGGGCCGGCCTGGGCTGGCGATGGTCTCGGTCGTGCTGGTGCACACGTGGCGCATCGTGCCCCTCGCGGCGGTCATCATCATGGCCGGCTTGGTGGCGATCCCCGACGAGATCAACGACGCCGCCGCGATCGACGGGGCCGGGTTCTGGCGCAAGCTCACCGAGGTCACCCTCCCCCTGACGATGCCGGTGATCGCCGTGGCCGCGCTGTTAGGGGCGATCCTGACGTTCACCGACATGACCGTGGTGTACGTGCTCACACGCGGTGGCCCGACCAACGCCACGCAGGTCCTGCCCAGCTGGGCGTTCATCCGCGGCATCGTGGGGGCCGACCTCGCGCAAGGTGCCGCCATCGCGCTGTTCCTGTTCCCGCTACTACTGGCAGCCGCCGTGGCGATCCTGCGCGCCGTTCGTCGGATGGAGGTCCTGTGACAGCGGCAGGGGTGGAACTGGGTGACCGGGCTCGGGTCGAGGCCCGGCGCCGTCACGCGGCGCGCCGACGGGTCCTGGGCAGGGTGGGGCTGTACGCCGTCGCGGTGCTGGCGGCCCTGGCCGCGGCGGGGCCGTTCCTCATCGGGGTGGTCACCGCGCTCAAGCAGGACGCCGACCTGTATCCGGGCAGCGCCAACCGGGTGTGGTTCGGCATGGCCCCAACCGTGGAGCACCTGCGCTTCCTGTTGGACAGCACCGCGTTCACCACGTTCGCGTGGAACACGCTGTGGGTAGGCGCGCTCGTGGTGGGCATCACGCTGCTGCTGTCACTGCCGGCGGCGTACAGCCTGGCCCGGCTCGACATGCCGTGGGCCGGTCCCCTCGGCATCGCGATCTTCTTCGTGTACCTGATCCCGCCCACGCTGCTGTTCGTCTCGCTGTCGCGCGTGGTGGTCGAGCTCGGCCTCCAGGACTCCACCTGGTCGCTGGTGGTGATCTACCCGACCATCACCGTCCCCGTGTCGGTGTGGCTCCTGATCGGGTTCCTCAAGGGGATCCCGCGCGACATCGAGGAGCAGGCGATGGTGGACGGCTACAGCCGCACGGGCGCGTTCGTCCGCACCGTGATCCCGCTCGCCTTCCCGGGCATCGTCGCGGTGGTCGTGTTCGCCTTCACGCTGGCGGCGCACGAGTTCATCTACGCGCTCGCGTTCGTCTCGCCCACCGTCGAGAAGCCGATCAGCGTCGGTGTCCCGACGGAGTTGGTCCGCGGTGACGTGTTCTTCTGGCAGTCGCTGCAGGCGGCCGCTGTGTTCGTGGCGATCCCGATCGCGTTCGTGTTCAACCTGTTCCTCGAACGGTTCATCAGCGGGTTCACGATGGGGGCGGTGAAGGGGTGACCCGGCGCGCGTGGCTGGTGCGGCCGAACGTCCGCGGGCGCAGCCGCGTGGACCGCTGGCTGGCCGAGGGGGAGTGTGCGATCGGCTGGCGCGAGGTCGGCCCGGTCGAGCCGGGCACGCCCCGCGCGGTCCTGCGCGCCCGTCTGGCCGCCGCCTACCCCGGCCGGAGCGCAGCCAGCATCGCCGCCTGGGTGGGCAACCTCGACCGGTTCATCAACCGCATGCGGGTGGGTGACCTGGTCGCCACCCCAGCAGGCCCGTGCATCCACGTGGGTGTCGTCGCCTCGGCTGTCCGCTGGCGGCCGCACCACGACGAGGCCCACCACCGCGCGGTCGTCTGGGATCGTGCCGACGCCCCGCTGGAGCGGGCCGAGCTGTCTGACCGCGCCCTGGGCAAGCTGTTCACCGTGCTGACGGTGACGGACGTGACCGACGTGCTGGAGGAGCTGGCGGGCTGACGTGGCAGCGGGCGTGTGCGGCCCCCCATGAGGAGGGTCGGCGGTTTCTCGAGGACAGGGTGTCCCACGGTCGCTCGTGGCGCTTGACGTGCGCGTGTGCCCTGGTCGAGGCTGGTCCGCACAACGACCACGCCCTGGAGCGCACCGGACAGGAGCGACCGTGACGGTGCCCGACTTCACGCTCACCGACCAGGCCGGCCGACCCTGGACGCTGTCGGATCACCGTGGCGAGCTGGTGGTCCTGGTGTTCTACCGCGGCGACTGGTGACCGTTCTGCAACGGGCAGCTCGCCAGTCTGGCCGAGCATCACGACCAACTCAGCGACACCGGCGCCCGGGTGGCGGCGATCAGCGTGGACGAGCCGAGCACGAACGCCGCGCTCGTGGAGAAGCTCACGCTGCCGTTCCCGGTGCTCAGCGACCCGGACGGCGAGCGCGCCATCCGACCTTTCGACCTCTGGCACGGCGAGAAGGGCGTCGCCCGACCCGCCCTCGTGGTCGTCGGTCCTGAGGGTGAGGAGCTGATGCGTCAGGTCGGCGGGGAGTTCTCGGACCGTATGAGCGAGCCGGAACTGGTCGACCGGGTGCGGGCGCTCGCCGAGGAGCGGGAGGTGGAGCCGGTGGATCAGCCACCACCAACGGTGGAGGAACCCGACCCGAGCGACGGCGCGTTCCCCGAGGACGCTATGACGCCGTACTTCAAGGGCGTCAAGTTCGCCGCGATCGCGCTCGGGATGCGTGCGCCGCAGGCCAAGCAGGAGGCCGAGGCTCTGCGGGACGAGGCCGAACGCTACCTGGAGGCGGCGAGCCGCCGTGAGCAACGCGGCTGACCAGGCTTCATCGGTCGGCTCATCCGCCGGGGGTTGTGGGCCGGTCCGACCCGGCCCCCCTCCACCGCAGCGACGCGTCGTCGAGCCACCGCACCAGCGAGAGGAGCGGGATGGCGAGCGCCAGCCTGGTGGTCCGCCCCAACGCGTACACGACGCCCACCAGCCTGCCGTCGTCGTCGAGGACCGGTCCGCCGGAGTAACCGGGGAGCACGACCGCTCTGATGCGCAGGACCTGCGCCGGCTCACCGAGGGCCGGCCCTTCCACCTCGTCGACGACGATGCCCTTGACCGTGCCGAACTCGCCGCCGAGCGGGTAGCCGGCGACGTGCACCAGGTCGCCCCGCTGGGCAGGACGCTGCGCTGGCTCGACGGTCGATCCCAGCGCCCGGTTCGTGCGCAGTGCCGCCAGATCGTGGTCGGGCGCCACTACAGCCACTTCCACCTCGAACGCGTCACCGTCCCAGGTCGATAGTCGCAGCGGGTCGGCGTCCTCCACGACGTGGCGGTTCGTGACGATCAGGTCCCGTGCGACGGCGAACGCCGCGCCGGAGTGGGCAACCGGGTCGGATCGATCCCCGATCCGGAAGGTGGCGTCCCGCACGCGGCTCTGCAGGGCGTCCCGATCGGGCGCTGCCGGAGGAGGCGTCGCCGGCACGGTGGCGGCGGTGCGGCGACGCCGCAGCCACCTCCTGGCGATCCTCACGGGTGCGGCCTGGCGTTCGACCACGGCGGCGCTGCTGACCCTAGCTCGTCGTGGTGTACCAGGGCCGGGTCGACCGCGGCCACGGCGTCGACCGCAGTGTCCAGCCCGGCCAGCCGACCGGTCAGATCCACGCCGTGCTCGATGGTGACCGCGGCCACACCGACCTCCTGCGGTGTCTCGAACCGATGTTCGGAGTATCCCAGCCCGGTGTGACACCGGCCAGCGCCACGCGGCCGGCCCGGCTGCGGCGGCGCCCACCGGCCGCGGTGCTCTTCTGCTGCTCCTGGCGCAGCCGACCGAGCTGTGGGAACGGGTCGGGGCAGCGGGGTGGCCGACCTGCGCACCGACGCGGCCGCGGTCGAGGTTCCGGCGGGAGAAACGGTGCGAGGCCGCGCGCGGGCCATCCGGGAGGGTCAGGAACCGTGGCCCGCTCGAAGCGGGTCGGGCCGCCCCCGCGGTCGCCGGCGCCCCGACGGGGTCGGTGCACCTCCGCACCGTGCCGGACGATCTCCATCGGCCGCTGTTTCCTCACCATCCCCACCTACCCTCGGGCGGAAGCGAGGGGACAGCGGATGGACCGACGCCACGACGCCGCGACCGGTGCCCTGCTCGGCACCTTCCTGGGGGACGCCCTCGGCGCACCGTGGGAGGGGCGCCAGGCGGCGCCCGGCCGGGCTGCGCCCGACCGAGTCCGGCGTTCCCTCGCACACGCACCGCTCGCGTACACGGACGACACGCAGCTCGCGCTGGCGCTGGCCGCCCACCTCTGCGAGCACCCACGCGTCGAGCCGGCCGCGCTGGTCGCAACGATCCTGGAGCACTTCGAGCCGTGGCGCGGCTACGGCGGGGGGATGCTCGGGCTGGTGGACCAGTGGCGGCGGGGGGTGCCACCGGAGGTAGCCGCTACCGCGATCTTCCCGGAGGGCTCGTTCGGCA
>DASZZX010000130.1:0-4065 GCA_036260415.1 Nitriliruptorales bacterium | reverse complement strand
CGGCCCGGGCGGCGCAGCGGCGCCGCCCGGGCTGCGGCGGCCGGGCCGGGGTGCGGGGCGCGGCTGGCTCAGGGGGCGCCCTCGGCACGCCCACGGCGCAGCCCGGCCGCCCTCAGCCGCCGGACCAGCTCGATCGAGGTGACCTCCTCCGCTCCGAGGGCCACTGCCTGCTCGCGGACCTCGGCGGGGACGTCGTAGTGGTCGCCTTGGAACCACTGTCGGGATAGTCCTAGGCGCGCGGCGAACGCGTGCAGCTCCTCGATGCTGTCGTCGCTGACGAGGTGGGCCCAGAGCCGTCCGCGGGAACGCCAGATCGCCGGGTCCACCAGCACGGTCACGAGCCGCTCCACCGGCGCGCGGCGGTCGCGTGCGGCACCCGGGCCTGATGCGCGCCGGACCCCGGCCGCCGCGCCGCACTGCAACTGCCCATGGTCCCTCCACTCGTCCCGCAGCGCGACCGCTGCGGACGACCCCCAGGGCTTCGACGCGACCCGCCCGCACGGTAGTCGCACGGGGCGCCGTGCCCCGGGACATCGGCCCGGTGACGCACCCGTTCTCGCCAAAGTCCACCCGACGCACCCCCGTCGTCGCGTTGCCCCACGCCGTGGCCGTCGCCGTGTCGCCAGATACCCAGGATCCCAACTTGCCAGGAGCGTGGTTGTCCAGGTACGACTGCGTACCGTGGCCCCACGCGACGACATGCTGCGGATCGGACAGGCGGCGACCCTGCTGGGCGTCAGCGTGGACACGCTGCGCCGGTGGGAGGAGGAAGGCCGCCTGCGGGTCGAACGCAGCCAAGGCGGTCACAGGCTCGTACCGCTGCGGGAGGTCCAGCGGCTGCTCGGGGACAGACCGGAGCCGCAGCACACCATCCGCGCCTCCTCGGCGCGCAACCAGCTCGACGCTGTGGTCACCAACGTGGTGCGTGGCACCGCGGCCGCCACGGTGGAGATGCGCGCCGGTCCCTTCCGGCTGGTGGCGTTGACCACCGCCGAGAGCGTCGACGAGCTCCAGCTGGTGCCGGGCAAGGAGGTGGTGGCGTCGGTCAAGGCGACGAACGTCGTCGTGGGACTGCCGAAGAAGGTCTGAGAGGTGGGTGCCCTCCGCGCGCTGGTCGCCGTCCTCCTGGTGGCGGCGCCCGCCCTGGCTTCGTGCGCGACCGGCGCGCAAGGGCGACTGGCGGACCCACCGGCCGCCGGAGCACGGTCGGGCTCGGACCTGACCGGCGACCTTCTGGTGTTCGCGGCCGGGTCGCTGACGGAGGCGTTCGAGGAGCTCGGCGGAGCCTTCCGGCACGTCCACCCTGACGTCGACGTGATGTTCAGCTTCGCCGGCAGTCAGGTGCTTGCCCGCCAGATCGCCCACGGCGCACCTGCCGACGTGTTCGCTGCCGCCGCCCCGGCACAGACCGACTGGCTGGTCGACCGAGGAGTCGTGGCCGGCGAGCCGCGCGTCCTGGCATCCAACCGACTGGCCATCGTGGTCGCGGCGGGCAACCCGCTCGGGATCCGCACGCTCGCCGACCTGGCGCGCCCCGATGTGACCTTCGTGATGGCCGCCGAAGAGGTGCCCGCGGGCCACTACGCCCGCGCGGTCCTGTGGGCGGCGGACGTCGAAGTGTCCCCGGCGTCGCTCGAGATCGACGTGCGCGCGGTGCTGTCGAGGGTGGTCCTCGGCGAGGCCGACGCCGGCATCGTCTACGCGAGTGACGTCGCCGTCGGCGACGGGGTGGCCAGCGTGGAGATCCCCCCGGCACGGAACGTAGCGGTCACCTACATGGCCGCGATCCCGCGCGACGCCCCCAACCCGCGTGCCGCCGGGGCGTTCGTCGGCTTCGCACGCTCGCCCGACGGCCAGGCGATCCTCCGCCGCCACGGCTTGCTGCGACCGTGACGGGGCACGCCCCCGGTCATCGGCCGCGACGCCAGGAGGGCGGCCGGAGACGTGCGGGCAGGGCGTTGACGGCGCCCACCACCGTGCTCGGGGCCCTGGGCATGGTCGGCATGGCCCTGCTGATCCTGCCGCTGTGGGCCCTGGTCGCGCGGTCGCCGTGGAGAGACCTGGTGGATCTGCTGGGGGACCGCACGGTCCGAGCGGCCCTCCGGCTGTCCCTGGTCACGTCGCTGGCGGCGGTCGCGGTGTCGACGCTGCTGGGCGTGCCGCTGGCATGGCTGCTCGCCCGCCACGAGTTCCCCGGCAGGGCCATGCTGCGCGCCCTGTCCCTCCTTCCGATGGTGCTGCCCCCGGTCGTCGGTGGGGTCGCCTTGCTGCTCGCGTTCGGGCGGCGCGGGCTCCTCGGGCAGCCGCTCGCTCAGCTGACGGGCGTCACGTTGCCGTTCTCCACCGCCGGGGTGGTCGTGGCGGAGAGCTTCGTGTCGATGCCGTTCCTCGTTGTGACGGTGGAGTCGGGCCTGCGCATCGCCGACCGGCGCCTGGAGGACGCTGCGGCCACCCTCGGGGCCGGTCGGTGGACGGTCCTGCGCCGCGTCACGTTGCCGTTGATCGGCCCTTCGCTGGCAGCCGGCATGGCGTTGTGCTGGGCACGGGCACTGGGCGAGTTCGGCGCCACGCTGACCTTCGCCGGGAACCTCCCGGACCGGACGCAGACCATGCCGCTGGCGGTGTACCTCCAGCTCGAGAGACAGCCGGAGGTCGCCTACCTCTTGAGCCTCCTGCTGCTGGCCGTGTCGGTGGCTGTGCTCATCACCCTCCGCGACCGTTTCCTGCGCGCGCCGTGAGCTTGCAGGCCCAGCTGTCGCACCGCCTCGGGCCCCTGCGCCTGGAGGTGGAGCTCCACGTCGCGCGCGGAGTCGTCACCGCGCTGCTCGGCCCCAACGGGGCCGGCAAGACCACGCTGCTGCGTCTGCTCGCCGGTCTGCTCGCACCGGATGCAGGCCGGATCGACCTCGACGGGCGGACGCTCGAGGACACCGCAGCCGGCGTCCGGCTGCCGCCGCCGCTCCGCGGGGTGGGCTTCGTCTTCCAGGACCACCTGCTGTTCCCGCACCTCTCCGCGCTGGACAACGTGGCCTTCGGACCGCGTGCGCGGGGCGTCCCGCGCAGTGACGCGCGCCGGCATGCGTCCGACTGGCTGGTGCGCGTGGGGCTGAACGACCACGCGCAGGCGCGACCGCGGGAGCTCTCGGGCGGTCAGGCGCAGCGCGTCGCGCTCGCCCGGGCGCTGGCTGCTGGACCGGACCTCCTCCTGATGGACGAGCCCCTCGCCGCATTGGACGCCGAGAGCCGGCTCACGGTGCGCGGGGTGCTGCGCGATCATCTGGCGCGGTTCTCGGGGGTCTGCCTCCTCGTGACCCACGAACCCATCGACGCGATCACCCTCGCCGATCAGCTCGTGATCCTCGAGGACGGCCACATCGTCCAGCAAGGTCCCGTCGACGTCGTGGCGCGCCAGCCACGTTCCCCGTGGGTGGCGCGGCTGGTGGGTCTCAACCTGTACCGCGGCCGTGCCGACGGCTCGCACGTCCGGCTGGACGGCGGCGCCACGCTCGCCGCCGGCACACGGAGGTTCGGTGAGGTCTTCGCTGTCGTCCACCCCCGTGCCGTGGCGCTCCACCGCCACCGCCCCGAGGGCAGCCCCCGCAACGTCTGGCGCGGTCACGTCGACGGACTCGAGGCCCACGGTGACCGCGTCCGCGTCCACGTGGATGCGGCGGTCGCGATCGTCGCGGAGGTCACCCCGGCGGCAGCCGCGGAACTCGACCTCGCCGCCGGAGGCCCCGTGTGGGTGTCGGTCAAGGCCAGCGAGGTCGAGCTGTTCGGCGCGTGACGTCGACCCAATCGAGGCCGTGGCGGGCAGGCGCACACCCGCGTGCGCTCCGTCGCGAACCTGCTCGGTGCTGCGAACGTGAGCGCTACGTTCGTTGCGCGGCAGGTGGACTCCCGCAGCCTGTCAGCGCGCGGCGCTGCGCACCGAGCACCTGCCAGGAGGTACTGGGTGTCGCTGTTGGACTTGACCGTGGTCGACGTCCTTGACGTCCGTCCCGACGCGGCCCTCCCTGACGGCACCGGCACTTGGCCGTGTCCGGTCTGCGGTCAGAGGCAACC
>DASZZX010000129.1:0-3773 GCA_036260415.1 Nitriliruptorales bacterium | reverse complement strand
CCGGTGACCATCGCACGTGCCGTGCCTGCAGGTCGGGCAGGCTCCACGGTGGACCGACCTGCACCTGCACGTCGCGCAGGAACGGTCCAGCCTGCAGTGTGGATGCGAAGCGACCGTCGGCCCGTCTGACCGCCGGCAGCGGCAGCCACCGGCGAGGGTCACCGACGAACGCCTCGATGACCGGCCAGCGGTCGCCCGACAGCTGCCGCCGGCAGGTGATGCGGGTCAGGTGCGGGTGCTGTCCTTCTCTGGCGCGCTGGTTCATGGGAACGTCCGTCCGCTGACGTCGCTCAGATCGACGACGACCCAGTGCTCGCGGCGGCCCGGCGCCCACGGACGCAGGGGTAGCCGTTGCAGCCGAGCCTGCTCTTGGGGGTCGGTGACCTCCCCGGCGCGACCGACCGCCAGCACGCTCCAACCCGCGTGCCAGTCCTCGTTGACCGCATCGACCTCGAAGGTGACCACGTCGCCGCGGCGAGCCGCATCCAGCTTGAGGCCGTCACCGGTGCGGAACACGACCCGCTGTCCGTCCATGACGTAGTTGACCGGCAGGACCCTCGGCTCGCCATCCACCACCAGGCCCACACGCCCCGTGTAACCGCGCGCCAGCAGCCGCAGACACTGGTCGCGGTCGAGAAGCTCCACGCCCTGCCGGTCGACCACACCCACCGAGCACCCTTCCGCGAGCCTGCGCCGTGAGACCCAACGTCCCCCATCCGTCATCGCATGGCAGGGGTCGATGGTCCCGGTGCTCGAAGGTCCAAAGCCACCACCTCGATCGCCAGTCCGTCTCTAACGAGGGAGCCGCGTTCCTGGCCGTGTTCGTACTGCTCGGGCACTGGTTCGAGATGCGGGCCCGAGGCGGTGCCAACGACGCGGTCCGTGCCCTGTTGGACCTCGCACCTCCCCGTGCGGTGGTGCTGCGCGACGGTGAGTCGATGGAGGTGCCCACCGGAGAGGTGCACGTCGGCGAGCTGCTGTCCATCCGCCCCGGCGCCAAGATCCCGGTCGATGGCCTGGTGGTGGAGGGCGAGAGCTCGGTCGACGAGTCGATGGTGACCGGCGAGAGCCTGCCGGTCTCCAAGCAGCCTGGCGATCAGGTGGTCGGGGCCACGATCAACCAGCAGGGCACCCTGCGGGCCCGCGCCGTCGCGGTCGGGGCCGACATTGCCTGGCCCAGGTCGTCAAGCGCGTGCAGGAGGCCCAGAACTCCAAAGGCCCCCGCTCAGCGCCTGGCCGACCGCGCCGCTTTCTGGCTGGTGCTGTTGGCGCTGATGGGCGGGGGCTGTCACCTTCGGCGTGTGGCTGGGCTGGTGGGCCGACCGGTGCTGGACGCGCTGCTGTTCGCCATCACCGTGGTGGTCATCATCTGCGCTGACGCGCTCGCGCTGGCCACCCCCACCGCGGTGATGGTGGGAACCGGGCTGGGTGCTCACCGTGGCATCCTGTTGAGGAGCGCGGTCGCGCTCTTGAACAGATCGCAGCCGTCGATACCGTGGTGCTGGGCAAGACCGGCACGCTGGCCCGCGGCCAGCCCGAGGTCGTCGCGGTCGTGGCGGCTCCGAGAGTGGACGAGGATGACCTGCTGCGTCCGGTGGCCGCGGTCGAGCGTGAGAGCGAGCATCCGCTCGCCCGCGCGGTCGTTCAGGCTGCCGAGCAGCGTGGACTGCCCCCGGTGAGGGTGCAGGACTTCCAAGCCGTGCCCGGCCATGGCCTCGTGGCCGTGGTGGAGGGCCAACGAGTGGCGGTCGGCAACGCCCGGCTGGTGTCGAGGGAGGGCGTCGCCATCGACGGTCTGGCCGGCACCGCGGCGGAGCTGTCAGGGCAACGCCGCACCCTCGTGCAGGTCGCCGTGGACGGCCGTACGGCCGGCCTGCTGGCGATCGCGGACGCGCCTCGCACGACGGCGGTCGCGGCCGTCGCAGCGTTGCGGCAGCTGGGTATCCGCCCGGTGATGCTCTCCGGTGACAACCGTGCCACGGCGGAACGCATCGCGGTCCACGTCGGCATGACCGACGTGATCGCCGAGGTCCTGCCGGCCGACAAGGCCACCAAGGTGGCGGAGTTGCAGGCCGCAGGGTGGCCATGGTCGGCGACGGCATCAACGACGGCCACGCGCCGGCCCAGGCCGACGTCGGTATCGCCATCGGGGCCGGGACCGACGTCGCGATCGAGACCGCGGACGTGGTGCTCGTGCGCTCCGATCCCCTCGATGTGGCCACAGCCGTGACCATCGGACGTGGCAGCCTGCGCAAGATGCGGCAGAACCTGAGCTGGGCGGTCGGCTACAACTCCCTCGCCCTGCCCATCGCAGCCGGCATCTTCGAACCGTGGGGGCTGACCCTCCGTCCCGAGATCGCAGCCATCTCCATGTCCTGCAGCGTCCTGGTCGCCGTCAACGCCCTCGCCCTCAAACGCCTCCGCCTGCCCCGATCCCAGCCCGCGACGGACCCGGCCCTTGGCCAACCTCCCATCGCTGAGGCGCCCCACCACCTCACCTCGCCGGAACAGAGAGAACTGACTGCCCATCGGCGCGGATGAGGTGTCGGTCGCGTGAGCCGTTCACGAGGGCACGGGAGGACCGGCCGGCCCCACGACGGAGCGGCAGTACAGGTGTCACCTCCGGCACCGACCTCGCCTCAGGTCGGTCGCCGCAGCCGTGCGCTGGCACGGGTCTGGAACGCCGTCGTGGCCGGCTGGGGAGCGTTCACAGGGCTGCTTCCCCACCTCCTGCACCACGTCGGCCCTATCGCAGGCACCGCCCTGGTCGCGGGGGCCGGGGGGCGGGAGATCTTCGCGGCCGTCGGGCTGCTCGCATCCGTGCCCTTCCTGGTCGGCCTGCACCGTCGCTTCCGCACCTGGCTGGCACCCGGGGTGGCGTTGGCCATCTTCGCTGTGACCTTCTCGCTCTCCACGTTCGTCATCGGCCCGTGGATCAGTGGCACACCGACCGTCAGCGGACCTTCGCAGGTCCCACCGGCTGCGACCTGTCCGTCACCCCATGACCAGCACGGGCACTGATCCCATCCACGGTGCGCGCCTCGACCGGCCACAGCCGTCAGCGGCGCCGCCCCGACAGCAGACCGGCGGTCCCCACCAGCGCCAGCGCCCCCGCGACCGCGCCGGTCGCCGCCCCGCCGGTGTCCGGCATGTCGTCGAGGGCCAGTGGCGTGCCGGTCGCGGTCGGTCGCGGGTAGGGGGATGCGCCCGCTCCGGTCGGTGACGGGGCGGGCTCGGTGGGGCCTGCCGTGACGGTCGGCGACGGGGACGTCGGTGTGTCCGAGGTGGGTGATGGTGTCGCCGTCGGTGTGGACGTGGGGGTCGCCGTCAGCGTGGGGGACGGGCTGGTCTCCGGCGGGGGAGCGGCGCCCGGATCGATGGTGGGAGGGGGGGTGGCCGTGTCGACGTCCCCTCCGCCGTCGCGGACCACGACCAGGAAGACGCCGACGGTGAGGATGAGCAGCGCGACGACGAGGATCGGTCCGGCGGCGCGTGGCACTGCGAGCGTCCCTCCAGCCGGGCACGCGGCGATGCTAGGGGAGTGACCAACGCCGTCCACGCAACCATCGCCATGGTCCCTTCACCGACCGCCCATGACCTCATCGCGATGGACGCCCCTATTGACAGCTTCGTTCGGTGGGCCGGAGAGTCCCGGCGCGGGGGCCAGCCAGGCGGACCTACTGGAAGGAGCTGAAGTGCCGGACCTCGAAGCGCGCGGCACCATCGCCGAACCGACGGCCGTCGCAGCCGTGCCGTGCTGTCCAGAACTGGAA
>DASZZX010000128.1:0-3798 GCA_036260415.1 Nitriliruptorales bacterium | reverse complement strand
AGGTCGTCGAAGGAGATGGCGACCCGCTCGCCGTGGTCGAGCACCTCCAGCGTGGACATCATGGCTCCTCCCCGACAGGTTGACGAGACCCTAGGGCTACGACGTGCTCGGCCCAGCCGGACCCACCCAGCGCCAACCCGTGACCACCGGCGAGGACGCTCGCGCCCCGACGGTCATCGCCGGCATTCCCGCGTAGCTGTCACCCGGGGCAACGCAAGCGACACGTCCAGGCGCTATCCCTGCGGCAGCGCAACGTCTGGGACGACGAGCCATGAACGGGTGCTCGCCGGAGAGCACGACGACCACCCCCGCGACGGGCAGTCCCCCCTTACGACCGTGCCCTGGGGGTGGCCTGATGGCGAAGAAGACCACCGCTGCGCCCAGGATCACCGCGGATCTGGCGTTCCTGTGCCGGGCGATGAAGGCCCGGCGCTGGCCGCGTCGATCGACCGGCTCGCCGCCCGCGCCCGCGACGAGCGCTGGACCCACCAGGAGTTCCTCGCCGCCTGCCTCGAACGCGAGGTCGCGTCCCGTCAGACCCACGGCGGGAACGCCCGCATCCGCGCCGCCCGCTTCTCGGCGGTCAAGACCATCGAGGACTTCGACTTCGCCCACCAGCGCTCGGTCAGCCGCGACACCATCTACCACCCGGCCACCCTCGACTTCGTCGCCGAGCGCAGCAACGTCGTGTTCCTCGGCCCGCCCGGCACCGGCGAGACCCACCTGGCCACCGCCATCGGGGTGCGCGCCTGCCAGGCCGGCCACGGGTCGCGTTCGCCACCGCCGTGGAGTGGGTCATCCGCCTGCGCGAGGCCCACCACGCCGCACGGCTGCGCGACGAGCTCCGCCGTCTGAGACGGGTGCCGCTGCTGATCATGGACGAGGTCGGCTACATCCCCTTCGAACCCGAAGCCGCCAACCTGTTCTTCCAGCTGGTGTCCAACCGCGACGAACGCGCCTCGGTCATCGCCACCTCCAACAACCCCTTCGGCCGCTGGGCAGAGGTCTTCGGCGACGCCACCGTCGCCGCCGCGATGATCGACCGGCTCGTCCACCACGCCGAGGTCATCGCCCTCAAAGGCGACAGCTACCGCCTCAAGGACCGAGACCTCGGCCAAGTCCCCAACGACGACGCAGCGTCAACACCAACCACCACCACGGGTCAACCATCAACCGTCACCAAGGGGTCAGTTTTCAACCGTTGACGAAACCGTAGTTCTGCCAGCCGTCGGTGATCGTCGTGGCGCCCGGCTCGACATTGTCATCAACGAAGGGTGTAGCTCAGCCATCAAGCCTCAGCGCCACGTGCGCGCCGGTCGCGCGGCTGGTTCACAGCTGTTGCCGCAGATGGGCTGTCGGTGGATGATCACGTGCGGGTGGGGGTCGATGGAGTGCGTCGAGCGGGGTATGGGATATGGCGGCGAGCAAGAGTGTCGCAGTGATCGGGGCTCTCGCTGTGATCGCGATGCTGCTACCGGTGTCACCCCTCGGCGACCGAGGGCTGATCGCAAGCGCGGTCGCCGATGAGGCCGCTGACCCGCTACTCCCGGTGTTCTTAGATGACGTCGCGGCGCAGTTTGGCGCCCTCTCCATTCGCCCTGATGGGCTCGCCTTCGACATCGGGACGTCTCCCGACCCCCGCCTGTGCAAGCACTACCAGGGGCTGGCGCGCGTCAACGGACCCGGTGGCACCTCCTACCTGCTTGTGTCGAGGTCCGGGAACCAGCCCGGGGGATTCGGGTCAATTTCGTGCCCGTTCGAGGACGACGACCCCGGCAATCTTCTGGTGGTCCGGCTCGGGTCTCGTGACGCTAACGGCGAGCGTCTCCGCTCCAACCGTTTCCAGCGAGGCTGGCCGATCAACGGGGACGTCAACGTGCCGATCGGCCCGACGCCGCCCGACGAACGGGACCGGGTCGTCAACACCATCTTCTTCGACGGTGGCGTCTGGCCCAACTACGCCCATCCGGGCGGCATGCAGGTGATCGGCGACGTCCTGGTGCTGGCCATGGAGGCGCCGTACGACGAGGCATTGCCCGACAACCTGTTCATGTTCATCGACGTGTCCGATCCGGAAAAGCCGTCGCTGCTCAGCCAGTGGGAGCCGCCGGAGCCCGGGGGGGAGTTCTCCGCGGGGTTGGCGGGGATCACCGCGATCCGGACCTCCGACGGCGACTGTTGCCGGTACGTGATGGTCGCGACCGGCAAGGCCAACAAGGACGTGCGGTTCTTCCGGTCGTTGCCGACCGAGCCCGACGGCAGCACCGACCTGCACTCGCCGGGGTTGGCGTGGGAGGAGACCGCACGGTTCAGCGAGGGCGAGATCGAGGACTGCCTCGGAACGGTAGAGGGACCGTTTGGTCCTATCCAGATCGATTGGCACACCGGAGGCGGTGATGCCCACCAGTCGCTGAACCTCGTCCGCCAGGGCAACCTCGACGGTCCGCTGTACATGATCGGCGCCCGGAACGACACCCCGCTGCCCAGCGGTGAGGACCGCATGGACCTTTACCGCATCACCCTCGACGCGGGCGGGGTGCCCCCAGAATGCTTCATCGAGCTGCTGCAGAACCGTCACTTCCAGTCCCACCCGTACATGGGTGGTGGCGACTCGGCGAACTTCGCGGCGGCGTCCGGCGTGTACCTGTCTCCCGCGGGTGAGCTGATCGTTTACGCTGCGGAGTTCGAGAACGACGGTCCCGTCGGAGTCTCCGGCCACCAGACCGTGCGGTTCGGTGAGTACCGCCACCGTGACATGGCACGCCCGGGGAGCCCGACCCTGCGGCCCAGCCTCGACGTTCCCGCGACGTGGGACGTCGATGAGGGCTCGGCGATCAGCCTGTCCGCCGTGGGCGAGCAGGCCATCACCCGCGCGTGGATCCAGACGTTCGAGGACGACGGTGCTGGTTCGAACTTTCCCGACTTGGGAGGTGTCGACAGCGACGAGTGGTTGGCGGTCGACTACCCCGACCGGGACGCCGATGACTTCGACGACTTCGGCGCCCTGCGGGCCAACGGCGTGTTCGACGAGAACGCCGGGTCCTGGCGCTGGTTCGCTCCCGTCGGGTGCACCATCCGCGCCAACGATTTCGCGGTCGTTGGGGGAGGGGACCTGGGCCCGGACACCCAGATGCTCGCCGGGATCGGATCCGTCGTCGTCGAGACCGACCTCGACGACATCGACTTCGATGACGACATGGGCAGCGTCACCTTCCTGCCCGACTGTGACGAATACTACGCGGCAGCCATCGGCGTCAGCTGGGACCTTGATGGCAACGGCACGTTCGAGACGCAGGGCACCAGCACGGAGTTTGATGCGGCCCTAATCGACGGTCCGGAGACCATCGGTGCCGCGGCCCAGGCCCAGCACCCCACGGACCCCACGCCCCTGGGGACCTCCTCCCCCACACCGCTCACCATCCGGGTCCACAACGTCGCCCCGATCATCGAGACCCTCGACGTGGAGGACTCCACCGGCAACAGTCTTAACGTGGACGTGCCCGTCACCCTGCCGGGGCTGCCCCTCACCCTGTCCGCGACCTTCACCGACCCCGGCGTAGTCGACACGCAGACGGCCACGATCGACTGGGGCGACGGCACCGTCGACACCACGTTCGACACCTTCTCGGACGCGTCCGGCGGCATCACCGGCGTGCTCGGCCAGGAGCACACGTATGCCGGACCCGGCAGCTACGACGTCACGGTCACCGTGGAAGACGACGACGGCGGGGTGACGACGCAGGTCGTGACCATCGAGGTGGTGACCGCTGCCGAGGCGATCGAGATCGCCGCAGGGAC
>DASZZX010000127.1:0-2021 GCA_036260415.1 Nitriliruptorales bacterium | reverse complement strand
TCCCCCGCGACGTAGACGGGATCGTCGGAGAAGAGCGCGTCCACGCCGTCGGCGACGAGGGCGTCCCGCAGGTGCCGGCGGTTCACCGTGTGACAGGCCACCTCGATCCCCACGGCATGCGCTCGTGCGCACACCGTCGGGGTCACGCAGCCCACCTCCGGACCGATCCAGCCGACGCCCTCGGCGGCGGCCCGGTCGACGTCGGTGCTCCCCAGCCAGATGACGTCCCACCCCCGCGAGCGCGCCAGCCGGCAGTCGGCCAGCGCGTAGGACTGCAGCAGGACGGACGCCGGGCTGATCCCGCGTCGGTCCAGTGCGTCGATCATCGGCCCCATCGCGTCGCTGCTCTTGGCCTCGGCGCAGAGGAGGACGCGGTTGCCGAACTCGGTGAGCACCTCCTCGAACAGCGGAGGGCGCAGCCCGTCGGGCCAGCCTCCGCCGAGGGTGGCCGAGGCGTCGATGTCGAGCTGCTTCCAGGACACCGACGTGTGGTCGGCGACGTTGCCGCTGGAGGTGGTCATGCGGTCCACGGTGCCGTCGTGCATGACGCCGAGGCCGCCGTCGGCGAGCGTGGCGACGTCCTGCTCGATGACCGGCAGACCCTGGCCCACCGCCACCCGGTAGCCCTCCAACGTGTGCTCGGGCACCTGCATGGCCCCTCCGCGGTGGGCGATGACGAACGGCCGGCTCAGGTGGGCGAAGTCCACGGGGTGATCCTGAGGCCCCGACCGCGCGGATTGCGGCCGAGCGGCCGCCCGGCTTCGACCTCGTCCTGCCCGTCCGACCACGCGGTGGACCGGGACCACGTCGGTGAGCTGGTTCCCCGGCAGCCGTGCCGTGGTACCGGAGGCTCGGGAGAGGGGAGGCGGCGATGGCGCCGGACGACGTCCTGATCCGGGGAGCCAAGCTCTTCGACGGGCACGGCTTCCACACCCCCGGCTGCCTGCTCGTGCGGCAGGGGCGCGTCGCTGCGCTCGCCGAGCGGCTGACCCCTCCCGCGGGGGTGCCGGTCGTGGAGGCCCGTGGGGACACCGTGCTGCCCGGCCTGATCGACGCCCACGTGCACGTCTCTCCCGGCGACCTGCAGGTGGCGTTGCGGGCGGGGGTCACCACGGAGGTGGACATGTTCGGCGACCCCGCCCTCACCGGGTCGCTGCGGCACCAGGCGTCGTCCGACCACGGCCTGGCCGACCTGCGCTCGGCCGGCACCGGCGCCACCGCTCCGGGCGGACACCCGACCCGGCTGGTCGAGCGTGGGCTGTTGGCGCCGTTCCCCACGGTGGCCGGCCCGGGAGCGGCTGAGGGCTTCGTCGCGACTCGGGTCGCCGAAGGGTCCTCGTTCCTCAAGGTGGTCCTGGAGGACGGCACGACGTCCGGGCACCCGTGCCCCACCCTGACCGCCGGCACGGTGCGGGCGCTGGTCGACGCGGCGCACGCACGCGACCTCCTCGTGGTCGCCCACGTCCTCACGCAGGCGCACGCGCTCGTCGCCGTCGGCGCGGGCGTCGACGGGCTGGCCCACCTGTTCCTGGACGAGCCGCCCGCGCCGCGGTTCCTCGACGCTGTCGCGCAGCGCGACGTGTTCGTGATCCCGACGCTCACCTCGCTCGCTGCCCGCGCAGGCCGCGACCGAGGACGGGCCCTGGCCGCTGATCGGCACCTGGGTCCGCTCCTGGACCCGCGCCGGCGTGCCGTCCTGGAGATGGGCTTCCCCGCCGCTTCGGGCGGGCGGACCTGGGTCACGCGATGTCGACCGTCGGCCTGCTGCACCGGCCAGGATCCGCCGGCCCGCCCGGTGCAGCGCGTCGACGGTCGACATCGCGTGGCCCAGGTCGGCGCGGGCGCCCGGCGCGGCCGGGAAGTCCATCTCCAGGACGGCACGCCGGCGCGGGTCCAGCAGCGGACCCAGGTGGGGATCGGCGGCCAGGGCGCGTCCTCGGTCGGAGCCTGCGCGGGCAGCGAGCGAGGTGAGCGTGGGGATGACGAACACGTCGCGGTCCGCGACGGCGTCGAGGAACCGC
>DASZZX010000126.1:0-1952 GCA_036260415.1 Nitriliruptorales bacterium | reverse complement strand
GACCGGGCGGGAGGTGGGCGGCGTCCTCGACCGCGTGGCCGATCCCAGCGAGTGGGGGTCGATCCTGGTCCACGCCGCCGGACAGGCGTGGTACTTGACCGCCGCCACGCTGGGCCTCGCCCCGCTGGGCCTGGCTGCTCTCGTCGTCCTCACGCGGCGCCGCCGGCACGACGGTCCGGCCGCCTGGCGCCGCCGGCACGACGGTCCGGCCGCCTGGCCCCGCCGGCACGACGGTCCGACCGCCTGGCCGCTCGACCCGCCGAGGACGACCGCGGCGATCGTGGTCGCCGGGTTCCTGTCGGTGTTCGCCGCCTCCACCATCTTCCTGTCGGCAGGGGAGCGCATCGACATCCTCATCTACGGTCGCTACAACGAGGCGGCCCTCCCGGTCGTACTGGCTGCGGGTATCGCCTTCCTGCTCACCAGGGGCGCGACGGTCCGATCTCTGGGCGCGGTCGCCGTGCTCCTGATCGTCCTGGCGGACGTCACGCTGCTCGCCAACGACCCCGCCGCGTTCGCGGACCCGCGCAAGCCGACCGTCAACGCTTTGGGCGTCCTGCCGTTCGACCTCTCGCCCGGTGGCCTCGACGTACTGCGGATCACCGCGCTGACCGTGATCGCAGCCGTCGCCCTCTGGCTGGCCGTGCGCCTGCGCCCCACGGTCGCCGTGCTGCTGTTGGGGGCGTGGTTCCTGGGTGCGGCGATCGCCGTGCAGCGCCACGTGCTGATCGACTACGCCGCCTACTGGACGCGGGCGGTGTCGCTCCGAGATGTGATCCCGGCGACCGGCGCCGATGTCGTGGCCTACGACACCGCACACTTCAGTGAGACGCTGCACGGCTACCAGTACTGGCTTGGCTCCGTCGACCTGGTGCGGTACGACAGCGCCCGCGAGCACCCGCCGGCTGATCTCCTCCTGTCCAGCAAGCAGCCCGCGGGTCTGCCGACCGGCTCACGCCTCGTCGCAACCGAGCGCGCGATCGACCAGGCACTGTGGGCACTCCCCGGCGAGCTGCAGCAGCGGCTCGAGGCTCGCGGCTACCTCGCCCCGCCAGGGAACGCTGCGCTGCCGCGAACGGCGCTGCGCAGCCACCTCGACCTGCACGGCCCGCCACCGGGGTCGCTACAACCGGGGGGCAGCGTCCGCCTCACCGTCCGCGCGTTCCACGACGGGGCGGGATCGCCGTGGCTCCCGTCGCGTGACCCGGACAGCAACGACGGTGCCGTCGGCATCGGCGCTCGCTGGTTCCCGAATGACGATCCATCCACCCCGGTCGCCGTGCAGCGCAGCTACCTCACCCGCACGGTGCTGCCCGGCCAGGCGCACGAGGTCGTCGTGGAGTTGGCCGCTCGCGACGACGACGAGCCACTCCCGCCCGGGCGCTACCGGGTGGCGATCTCGCTGTTCGAGGACGGTGGCGTCTGGTTCGACGAGCAGCGTGGCGGCCGACTGGCCCTGACGATCGACGTGGTCTGACGGCTCTTGCCGGTGCGGCCCATCTGCGAGCGATGCCCGGAGGAGGGGCCACCTCTTGTCCACAGCGGCATCGCCGGGCGTCCCCTACCCCTGTCCGACCAGACACGTCCCCATCGAGCCAGACAACGAGGCCTGTCCGGTGGTGCGACTGCGCACCCGGTCCCGGTGCGACGCCTGCCTCCACCATCGTGGGAGATGGGCATGGCGTTCGCGGTGCAGGTCGTGGCTGCGGTGGTGGCCGTCGTCGGGACGGCCGCGTTGTGGCTGATCCTGACGGAGCGCGCGGCTCTCGCGAACCTCGCGGTCGCGGCGGTCGGCACCATACTGACCGTGAGCAGCCTGCCTGGCCACACCGACACCACGCTCATGGGGCTGCTCTTGCTCACGCTGCTGCTCGCGGGGCGGGCGCTGGTTCGGGCATGGACGTATCGGGTGTCAGGGCGCTGACGAGCGACCGTCGCGGCAGCCGAGCACC
>DASZZX010000125.1:0-21418 GCA_036260415.1 Nitriliruptorales bacterium | reverse complement strand
GTCGGTGGCCGCGCGTCGGTCAGCGACGCGGTGGCAGTCGAGCTGGACCGCCGCGCTGGGGCCGTCCGCCGCCTCGCCGGCGCGAACCGCTACGGCACGTCCGCCGCGGTCGCGGGCCTCGGCATCGCCCGCGACCGCGGCGGACGTGCCGTAGCGGTCCGCGCCGGCGAGGCGGCGGACGGCCCCAGCGCGGCGGTCCAGCTCGACTGCCACCGCGTCGCTGACCGACGCGCGGCCACCGACGATCGTCACGTCCTGGTCGCCGGCGACCGCAGCGGCGGTGGACTCGGGCAGGACGTCACGGGTGACCAGCAGGACCGGACGACGCTGGACGGCGGCGAGACCGGAGGCGCTCAGCGCGTCCGGCCAGCCTCTGTCCGGGTCGGTGTGGGCACCCTCGGCGACGACCACCTCCGCAGCGCGCGGGAGCTGACGGGCCACGGCGGCGGCGGTGGCGAAGCGGTCGTGGCCGGCGACGCGGCGGACCTCCACGCCACGTCGCTGCAGGTCGCGGACGACCTGCTGGCTCAGCGCGTTGGTCCCGCCCAGCAGCACGGCGCGGGTCGCGCCGAGCCGTTCGATCTCGCCGGCGGTGGCGGGCGACAACCGGTCGGAGGCGCTGAGCAGCAGCGGTCCGCCGGCGTGGACGGCGAGCGGCGCACCCGCGAGCGCGTCGGCGTAGGCGTCGGCACGGGCCAGGACAACGGTGGCGGCGCGGTCGTAGGAACGGCGCGCGACGGCCACGGCGGTCTCGATCCGGTCCTGCCCGGCGTGGCGTTCGACCACCGGTCCGGGCAACGGGGCGGCGACCGCCGCCGCCGCGTCGACGATCCCGTAGCCGTAGACGGGCGTGTAGGCGCCCCGCTGCGACCGGCCGGGGGTGCGTGCGGTCGACTTCAGCAGCCGTACGACGTCGCTGGCCGCCCGGCCCTGGGACAGCAGCAGCGCGGCGGTGCCGGTGACGTGCGGAGCGGCCATCGAGGTCCCGGAGAGCGCCTCGTAACCGCGCCCCTCCGAGCACACTGGTCGCAGCGCCGGCGGGTAGGTCGACAGCACCGCCTCGCTGCACAACAGGTCGTCACCGCCGGGTGCGGCGACGACGTTCCAGCTGGCGTCGACGGCCAGGTTGGAGTAGGAGGCCCTGTGTTCGCGCCGGTCGGTCGCCACCACGCAGACGGCCTCCGGGGCGTAGGCCGGTTCCCGGCAGACGCCGACGTGGTCGTTGCCGGCCGCGGCCACGACCACCGCGCCGGAGGCGACCGCCTCCCTGACGGCGGCGTGGAGGGAGGTGCCGCTGCCGACGATCGGCAGTGTGCCCAGACTGAGGTTGACGACGTCGGCGCCCCGGCGCACCGCCCAGCGGATGCCCGCGGCCACCTCCGTCGCCGTGCCGCCGTGTCCGCCGCCACGCAGTACCTTGACCGCCAGGAGGCGTGCTGCCGGGGCCACGCCAGCGATACCGCCGTCGTCGACGGCGGCGCTGGCGATCCCCGCCACGTGCGTGCCATGCGCGGCGTCGCGGGTGGCTCGCGGCTCACCGTCCAGCCAGTGGCCCCGACCACACCCGTCGGGGGCGTCATGGCACCCCACGAACGTGGCACCGCCCGCCAGCCTGCCGGCGAACTCGGGATGGTCCAGGTCCAGTCCGGTGTCCACCACCGCGATGGTCACGCCCGCCCCGGTCGCCGCCCGCCACGCCGCGGGGGCGTTGACCTGTTGGATGTTCCAGCCTGCCTCCGCCGGGGACGCCTCGGTCGCGGGTGCGGTGCCCGCGGCGACCGCCACGGCGAGCGCGGCGGCGACGAGGCGAGGATGGGACACCAGCGGCCTGCGGTGGACGGCTCCTCGGTAGGCAACGAGCCGGGGCGTGACCCGGTTGCGGGCGCCCTTGTCCGCGATGCCGGTCCCTGCCGTGGAGCGCACGCAGCCGGGCGCTCTGCCACGGACGGCTACGTGCCGTCGGGGCGGAGGGTCGGGAACAGGATCACGTCACGGATGCTGAGCACGTCCGCGAGCAGCATCACCAGCCGGTCCACCCCGAGACCCAGCCCGCCGCTGGGTGGCAGGCCCAGCTCGAGCGCCGCCAGGTAGGCCTCGTCCACCACCATCGCCTCCGCGTCACCAGCGGCCCTCGCAGCCGCCTGGACCTCGAACCGTCGCCGCTGGTCGTCGGGGTCGACCAGCTCGCTGAAGGCGTTGGCCAGCTCGCGGCCGGCCACGATCAGCTCGAAGCGCTCCACGACGTGGGGATCGGAACGGTGGGGGCGGGCCAGCGGCGAGGTCTCCAGCGGGTGGTCGGTCACGAACACCGGCTCCCACAGCTGGTCCTCGACCAGCTGCTCGTACAGCTCGAACACCAGCTTGCCTCGTCCCCAGCTCGCCTCCCACGCGACGTCGTGTCGGTCGCAGAGCGCGCGCAAACTCGCCACCGGCAGGTCGTAGGCGACCTCCTGCCCGGTGGCGTCGCTCACCAGCTCGAGGACGGTGCGCCGCGGCCAGGCCCCGTCGAGGGAGACGGGACGGCCCTGGTAGACCAGCTCGAGGCCGCCGACCGTCTCCTTGGCGGCGGCCTGCACCAGCGCCTGGGTGAGCTCCATCATGTCGTGGTAGTCGGCGTAGGCCTGATAGCACTCCAGCATGGTGAACTCGGGGTTGTGCCGTGGGCTCATGCCCTCGTTGCGGAAGCTGCGGTTGATCTCGTAGACGCGCGGGAACCCGCCGGCGACCAGCCGTTTGAGGTACAGCTCGGGGGCGATCCGCAGGTACAGGTCGACGTCCAGGGCGTTGTGGTGGGTGACGAAGGGCCGGGCGGAGGCGCCGCCCGGGATGGGGTGGAGCATCGGCGTCTCGACCTCGAGGAAGCCGCGTGCTTCCAGTTCGCGACGCAGCGCCCCGACCGCACGCGACCGCAGCACGAACACGCCCCGGGTGTCCGCGTTGACGATCAGGTCGAGTTCGCGCTGGCGGTACCGCTGCTCGACGTCCCGCAAGCCGTGCCACTTCTCGGGCAGCGGGCGCAGGCTCTTGCCCAGCAGCCTCAGCCGGACCGGCCGGACCGACAGCTCGCCCTTCCTGGTCGCGAGCACCTCCCCCTCGGCGCCGACCCAGTCGCCGACGTCGAGTTCGCCGAACAGGGCCATGCCGTGCTCGCCGAGCGTCTGCGCCTGGCAGAACAGCTGCAGGTCGACCCCGTCCTCGCGCAGCACGCCGAAGGCCACACCGCCCAGCTCCCGCTTTGCGACCAGCCGTCCCGCGACCGTGACCTGCTCGCCGGTCTGCTCGCCGGGTGCCAGGCCGCCCCACCGTTCGCGCACCTCCGCGAGGCTGCGGGTCGGCGTGAAGCGCACCGGGTGGGGGTCGACGCCGCGTTCGCGTAGCGCCTCCGCCCGCGCGCGTCGGGCCGCGATCAGCTCGGCGAGACGGGAGGCGTCCTCGGCAGGTGGCTCGCGCCCGTCGGAGGTCACCCGGTGTTCCTCTCCCAGATGATCCGCAGCCCCTTCAGGGTCAGCCACGGATCGTGGTGGTCGATGGTGCGACAGGCTTCCAGCACCGCGCTGGCCAGGCCGCCGGTCGCGACCGTCGTCACGCCGGGACCGAGGCGGTCGCGCATGCGCTCGACGACCGCGTCGACCTGACCAGCGAAGCCGTACACGATGCCCGACTGCAGGGACGTCTCGGTCGACGTCCCGATCACGCTCTTCGGCGCCACGATCTCGACCTTGGGCAGCCGGGCGGTGCGTGACACCAGCGCGTCCACCGACGTCTGGATGCCGGGAGCGATGGCCCCGCCGATGAAGGTGCCGTCGCGGCTGACGGCGTCGAACGACGTGGCGGTGCCGAAGTCGACGACGACTGCCGGTCCGCCGTACAGCTCGTGAGCCGCCACCGCGTTGACGATGCGGTCGGCACCCACCTCCCTGGGATTGTCGGTGCGGATGGCCACGCCGGTGCGGGTCCCCGGCTCGACCACGACCGGCGGGAACTCGAGGTAGCGATCGACCATGTCTCGCAGCGCCTCGGTCACGGTCGGCACCACGCTGGCGATCACGATGCCGTGGAGGTCGCGGGGGAACGACAGGTCCGCGAACGCCAACAGGCCCTGGAAGATGAGTGCGACCTCGTCGGAGGTCCTCATCGTCTCGGAGGACAGGCGCCAGTGCTGGACGAGCTCTGCTCCCTCGAAGACACCGAGGACGGTCTGCGAGTTGCCGATGTCCACGGCGAGCAGCAACGGCTCACCCCTCGCCGGTACGGCGCGGGGCGTCGGACGTGACCCGCCCGGCGACCACCGCGTTCCGTTCCGCCAGCCGCGGGCCCAGGGCGCGCACGCGGGTGATGCGGACCACCCGGTCGTCAGCCGCCACCGCGTGCACCTGGTGGGCCGGCCTCACGCGCCGGCCAGGTCGGCGATCTCCGGCCCGATGTGCGTCACCCGGTTGGCGTCGTCCACGAACACGACCGTGGGCACGTGCCGGCGCGCCTCGGCGTCGTCGAGCCCGGCGTAGCTGACGATGATGACCTTGTCCCCGGGGTCGACGAGCCGCGCGGCGGCGCCGTTGACCGCGACCACACCGGAGCCGGCTTCACCCGCGATGACGTACGTCTCGAGACGCACGCCGTTGTCGATGTCGAGCAGGTGGACCTGCTCGTGCGGCAGCAGGTCGGCCGTGGCCATCAGGGCGGCGTCCAGCGTGATCGAGCCCACGTACTGGGGATCGGCCGCCGTCACGGTCGCGCGGTGGATCTTGGACTTCATCATGAAGCGGCGCATGGCGTCTCCCGTGTCGTTCCGCCACCGGCGATCCGGTGGCCGGTTCCAACCGGCCTGCCACGTCCAGGGTCGCCGCCGTGGCGGTCAGACCACCGCGGCCAGGAGACGGTCCTCGTCCGCCTGGTCTCCGACAACGACGTTGTCGATCAGCCGGGCAGGTCCCACGTGGACCGCGACAGCGACGAGCAACGGGTCGTGCCGGGCTGCGGGGTCGGGCGCCGTGGTCGGGCGACCGAGCACGTGTGCTTCGGACCCTCGTGCACGCGTGGGCCGGCTCTCCCCTTCGCCGCGAGGTGCCTCGTCGGGGGGTTCGAGCGTGTCGGGGTCCACGACCGCGACGTAGTCCACACGCGCGCGCGGCTCCGCGCTGATGGTACCGAGCACGGCGTCACGCAGCATCCCCGCCGACGGGCGCGGCACGTTCGGGCCCACCTGACGGGCCGCCATAACGGCCGCCGCCAGACCGCGTGACAGGCAGCGGGCCGCCAGCCGGCTCTCGCGGTCGAGGTAGGCGTTACGGCTGCTCATCGCCAGGCCGTCCGGCTCGCGGACCGTGGGGACCCCGACGATCTCGACCGGCATGTCGAGGTCGGCGACCATCCGACGGATCACCAGCAGCTGCTGGTAGTCCTTGCGTCCGAAGAAGGCCGCATGGGGCTCGGCCTGGTGAAGCAGCTTGATGACGACCGTGCACACGCCGTCGAAGTGGCCGGGGCGCGACGCCCCCTCCAATCGGCCGGCGAGGCCAGCGACGTGCACGGTGGTGGCGATGCTGACGCGTTCCTCGGGCCGCCGGTTCGGGTACATCTGTGTGACGCTCGGGACGTACAGCAGGTCCGGTGGTCCGCCGTCGAGCGTCTCCAGCGCTGCCCGGTCGGCGGCGAGCGTGCGCGGGTAGCGTTCGTAGTCCTCCCGCGGCGCGAACTGCAGCGGGTTGACGAAGGCCGACACGATCACCTGATCGGTCGTCTCCACCGCGCAGCGCACCAGTGCCAGGTGACCGGCGTGCAGCGCTCCCATCGTGGGGACGAGACCGATGCGCGCGCCGCGGTCGCGCAGTGTGGCCACCCTCCGGCGCAGGTCCGCGACCGTCTCGACCGTGTGCATCAGCCGAGTCCCCAGAAGCCGGCGAGCGACTCGACGGTCTGTCGGAGCGCGTCGTCGAGGGCCACGCGCAGCTCCCTCCTCGCCTGCAGCAGCTCGCTGTCGCCCTGCAGGGGGTCCACGACGGCGGTCCGGACGTCGACCAGGCCCTCGGCGACAGCCAGAGTGCAGAAGGGGGCGTACTCGGCCGAGAAGGCGTCCTCCTGCAGGGCGATGACCCGGCCGCCGCACACGTCGTCCGCCACCTCCCGCAGTGCCGCAGCCATCGCCCGGTAGCCGTCCATGCTGACGAGCATCCGCCCGCGTGGGTCGCGCAGGTTGGCGTCCTGCCCTGCCGAGATCAGCAGCAGCTCCGGACGGAACTGGCGCAGGATCGGCACCACCACACGCTCGAGGGCCCGCAGGTACCCGCGGTCGCCGGTGCCGGGCGGCAGCGCCAGGTTGACGGTGGCGCCCAGCGCGCTGTCACCACCGATGTCGGTGGCCGGCCCGAGGCCCGCCGGGAACCAGTTGTCCTGGTGCAGGCACACGAACAGCACGGTCGGGTCGTCCCAGAAGGCTGCCTGCGTGCCGGAACCGTGGTGGACGTCCCAGTCGACGATCGCGACGCGTGCGACACCCCGCCGCCGGGCGTGGAGGGCTGCCAGCGCCACGTTGTTGAACAGGCTGTAGCCGCCCGTCCGGTCGGCGGCCGCGTGGTGCCCGGGAGGGCGCAGCAGGCCGAAGCCGCGCTGCACGATGCCGTCGAGCACCGCGTCGGTGAGGGCGATGGCGGTGCCGGCGGCGAGGATGGCCGCGTCCCAGGAGCCGGGGGCCACCGGCGTGCCGTCCAGCATCCCGCCTCCGCTGGTGGCGAGTGCACGGACGCGGTCGACGTGACCGGGGGTGTGGAAGAGCAGGAGGTCCTCCTCGGCGGCGGGCCTCGCCGGCAGCTGCACAAGGTCGTTCAGCAGGCCCGAGTTGGCCACCAGCTGCGCGGTGCGGCGGACGACCCGCGCGCTGGCCGGTTTGGGTTCGGGGTCCAGCACCTGCCCGGTCGGCAGCCGGATCTCGTCCACGGCGGTGTCGTGGAGCAGGAACCTCGGGTCGTAGGTGTAGGCGGTGCGGGCCACCTCAGCTCCGTCCCTCGGATGTGGGCGCCAGAGCTGCGGCCACCGCCTCCGCCTGCTGGCGTTGGAGGACCGCTCGGACCTGCCCGAGGACGACCTGGTTCAGTGACCGGTAGGCGGCGGCGAGGTGGGGGGCGTCACCGTCGAGGGCGGCGAGGTGCCGACGCAGCGTGCCGGCGTCGCCGCGGCGGACCGGACCGGTGATGGCGCGGGCTCCCACACGCAGCGAGTTGTCCACGCTGCGGGCGACCAGCGGGGCGAGGAACGGCTCCGGATCGTCGATGCGGGCGGCCGACAGCAGCTGGCGCGCGACCGACACCGCCGCCGCGACCGCGTTGGAGGCGATCACGAGCCCGGCGTGGTACAGCACCCTCCGGCCGTCGTCCACGTCGTGCGCCACGCCGCCCATACGTTCGACCAGCTCGTGTGCCCAGCGCCGGTCCGGTGCGGCGGCGGTCACGGCCCAGGCCGCCCCTGTCAGGATCGACGGATCGGCCGCGGCGTCGGGGACGGTCTGCGCCGGGTGGCAGGCCGCCACCCGGCCGCCGGCCAGAGCTACCGGCCGCAGCGGCTGCAGCCCCAGCGAGCCGGCCACGTGGACGACCCGCTGGCCCGCCGGTACGAGGTCGCGGGCTGCCAGGTCGCGGGCCACGGCGGGGACGGCGTCGTCGGGCGTCGTGATGACGACCAGGTCGGCGCCGACGCAGACCTCCAGCCCGCCGACCAGCATGCCCGGGAAGCGGTCGGCGAAACGAGCCTGGGACGCCGGGCCGCCCCCGGCGACGGCGACGATGCGGTGGCCCGCGTGCTCGAGTGCCGCGGCCAGCACGGTCCCGACGCGACCGGGCCCGACCACGGCGACGCTGCCCACGGGGAGCGGATCGTGGCCGGTCACCTCCGGCTTACCGTCGCTCGCGGGGACGGCCGAGGCGTGGGGGCCCGCCGCCGGGACCTGCCGGGCGCTTGACGAGCGGCTCCGCCGCCGACCCCGGACCCTCCAGCAGGCGCACGTACAGGTCGATCCCTTCGATCGGGGCCAGCCTGGCGAGGTGCTGGGAGATCGTCGAGCCGTCCGGCAGGGTGGTGCCCGGCGGTGCCACCTCCGCCAGCGGGACCAGCACGAACGCCCGTTGGGTGAGCTGCGGGTGGGGCACGGTCAAGCCCGGTTCGTCGACGACGAGGTCGTCGTACAGAAGCAGGTCGATGTCGAGGGTGCGAGGCCCCCAGCGTCGTTCGCGCGCACGGTCGCGTCCGTGCGCCCGTTCGATGCGGTGCGACTGCTCCAGCAGGCGCCGTGGCGGCAGCCGGGTGGTCACGCGGGCGACCAGGTTGAGGTACGGACCCTGCTCGACGTCACTGCGGGGCTGGGACCCGGCACGTCGCACGCCCGAGTCGGTGGTCTCGTCGCCGCTCCACGGCGCGGTCTGGTCGCCGCTCCACGGCGCGGTCTGGTAGACGGCGGAGACCGCCTCGACGTGCACCCGGACGTGCTGCTCGAGGTCGTCCAGGGCGCCGCGGAGGGTGGTCAGCCGGTCACCCAGGTTACTGCCGAATCCCAGGTACGCGGTCGCTGGGCGACGTCGCGGCGACCAACGGGGCACGTCAGGCCTCCCGCGGGCGCCGCACCGTGACGCTGACGCCCGCGGCGGGCACGGGGAGCGGGGCGTGCGGCTTCTCGACCGTGACCTCGGCCGCTCGCACCCGGGGGTGTGCGAGCAGTGCCTCGCACACCTGTGCGGCCACGGTCTCGATGAGGTGATGTGGGCCCTGCGCGGCGACGGCGGCGATCTCGCCCGCGAGCGCGGCGTAATCGACGGTGGCGGTCAGGTCGTCGCTCTCGGCCGCCTCCCGCGCGTCCAGTTCGATCGTCGCGTGGACGAGGAAGGGCTGGCCGGTCAGGCGCTCCTCGGGCAGCACGCCGTGGTGGGCGTGCACCTCGATGCCGTGCAGCGTGATCCTGTCCATCCTGGGCCAGCCTACGCTCGCCGTGCGGCGGTCGAGCGTCCTGCCCCTCAGGACGAGCCGCCGGTGGCGATCGCACGTGCGACCTGCACCGCGCGGACGGTCTCGGTGACGTCGTGGACCCTCACCATCGCCGCGCCGTGCGCGACCGCGACCGCGGCGGAGGCGACCGACGCCTCCATCCGTTCCAGCTCCGACAACCCGCCGGTCACCCGTCCGAGGAACGACTTGCGGGAGGTGCCGACCAGCACCGGTCGTCCGAGCGATGTGAACTCGCGCAGGCGCCGCAGGAGCATGAGGTTGTGCTCCACCGTCTTGCCGAAGCCGATGCCGGGGTCGATGATCACCCGCTCGAGATCGACGCCGCTGTCGGCGCAGCGCTCGAGCCCCTCACCCAGGAAGTCGAACACCTCCCCAACGACGTCCGCGTAGGCGGGGTCGCGCTGCATGGTGCGAGGGGTGCCGCGCATGTGCATCAGCACGTAGCCGACGCCGAGCTGGGCCACGGTGGGCAGCATCAGCCCGTCGATGGCACCGGCGGACACGTCGTTGACCACTGTGGCGCCGGCCTCCGTCGCGGCCCGTGCCACCGCCGCCTTGGTGGTGTCGATCGAGATCTGGATGCCTTCGCCGGCGAGGGCCTCCACGACCGGCAGCACCCTGCGCAGCTCCTCGTCCTCCGGAACCGGCATGGCACCCGGCCGCGAGGACTCGCCGCCGACGTCGACCAGGTCGGCGCCGGCCGTGGCCAACCAGCGCCCGTGCTCGACCGCCAGGCCGGGATGGTCCGCAGGATCGTAGAAGCGACCGCCGTCCGAGAAGGAGTCGGGCGTCACGTTGAGGATGCCCATCACGACCGTGCGACGACGGCACGGCAGTCGGCCGCTGCTCAGCTCCACGTCAGGAGGTGGCCCGTACCAGGCCGCGAGTGCGCCGGTGAGCGCGCGCTCGAGGGCGTCGGCGACCGGTCGCCCGAGCGTGCGACCGGCTGCGTCGACGAGGCGGGACGGGGTGGTGACGGTCGTCAGGCGCCCGTCCTCCACCCGGCTGCGCGCGCCTGCGGCGGCGAGTGCCTCCGCCACGGCCTCGGGGGACGACAGGCGGCTCACGGTGACCCGGACGGGTCCGCCCTCCGGGGTGAGCGATGCGTCGCGGACACGCACCAGCGGGGCGAGCGCGGCGGGATCGCGGCGGGGACCGTTCACGCTGCGGGACCCGCTCGCCGCGCGGCGACCGCTCCCACGCCTCGGCCCGCCCGGCGCGCGGCCACGTCAGCCCTTCGACCGCCTGCCGGGCGGCGACCGCTCCCGCTCCCGGAGCCGCTCACGGCTCACGCGGCGCGTTGATCAGCGCCATGGCCTCGGCTCGGGTCCGCGGATCGGCCCGGAACGTCCCGCGGATCGCACTGGTCACCATCCTCGAGCCTGGCTTGCGCACGCCGCGCATGTCCATGCACAGGTGCCGGGTCTCCACCACGACCAGGACGCCCCGCGGCTGGAGCTTGCGCTCCAACGTGTCGGCGACCGTGGTGGTCAGCCGCTCCTGCAGGTTGGGACGCTTGGCCACGACGTCCACGAGCCGCGCGATCTTGGACAGGCCGGTGATCTGGCCCTTCTCGTTGGGGATGTAGGCCACGTGCGCCCGCCCTGAGAAGGGCAGGAGGTGGTGCTCACAGACGCTGAAGAGGGGGATGTCGCGCACCATCACCATCTCGTCGTGTCCCTCCTCGAACACGACCGTGAGGACCTCCTCGGGGTCGACCAGGAGGCCGGCGAAGATCTCGTCGTACAGCCGCGCCACCCGATCGGGCGTGTCGCGGAGCCCCTCGCGGTCGGGGTCCTCGCCGACCGCCTCGAACAGCAGCCGTACGGCCCGCTTGATCTTGTCGTGGTCGAACACCTGGTCTGGGGCCACGCCGGTGATGTGGCGGACCCGCTGGCGCGAGTGGTCGGCCGGCAGGACCGGCTCGTGCTCGCTCACACGTCACCTCGGGGGGGCCGGAGGTCGGGGCTGCCCAGGCGACCGGGCGTCAGGACACTACCCCCGGGTCGGCGCACGCGGCCGGGTCGGACCGCGACCCGTGCCCGCAGGGGCCGAGCTCGGCTAGGCACCTCCGCTGGGACGGTGCGGGTGCCGTGCCCCGGACGGGCGCCGGCCGGCCCCCCGCCGGGCGCCGTCGCCCCGCGGCTGCCCGTTGCCGCTGCCGTCCAGCCGACGCAGCGTCTGCACGACCGCGGCGGCGCTCTTGTCCGCCGGCGCCGACACAGCACGGCTCGGTCGCTTGCGGATGGGGTCGAACAGACGCTCCAGCTCCGCCGAGTCGACCGTCTCGACCTCGAGCAGGCGAGAGGCAGTGGCCTCCAGGACGCTCTCGTTCTCGACCAGGATCTCCAGCGCCTCGTCGTGCGCCTCGTCCACCAGCTTGCGGACCTCCTGGTCGATCTCGTAGGCGACCTCGTCCGAGTAGTCCTGGTGGGTCGACAGGTCGCGGCCGAGGAACGGCTGGTGGTCCTTCTGGCCGAGCACCACCGGCCCGAGGCTGTCGCTCATGCCGTACTGGGTGACCATCTCGCGGGCGGTCGCGGTGGCGCGCTGGATGTCGTCGCCGGCTCCGGTGGTGATGTCACCGACCTTGAGCTCCTCCGCGACGCGGCCCCCGAGCATCACCGCGAGACGGTCGATCAGCGCCCCGCGCGCGATCAGGTAGCGGTCCTCGGTGGGGAGCTGCAGGGTGAAGCCCAGCGCCCGGCCGCGGGGGATGATCGAGATCTTGTGCACCGGGTCGGCGTTGGGCAAGGCGTGACCGACGATGGCGTGGCCAGCCTCGTGGTAGGCGACGACCCGCTTCTCCTCGTCGCTCATGAGCCGGGTGCGGCGCTCGGGGCCAGCGACGACGCGTTCGATGGACTCCTCGAGCTCGTCCATCGAGACCTCCTTCTTGCCGAACCGGGCGGCGAGGAGGGCGGCCTCGTTGACCAGGTTCGCGAGGTCCGCGCCGGTGAAACCCGGCGTCTGACGGGCGAGCACGTCGACATCGACTCCGGGTGCCAGTGGCTTGCCGCGCGTGTGCACCTTGAGGATGGCGCGCCGCCCCACCAGGTCGGGACGGTCCACGACGATCTGGCGGTCGAACCGCCCTGGCCGCAGCAGCGCCGGGTCGAGGATGTCCGGCCGGTTGGTGGCAGCGATCAGGATGACGCCGGACCGCATGTCGAACCCGTCCATCTCGACGAGCAGCTGGTTCAGCGTCTGCTCGCGCTCGTCGTGGCCGCCGCCGAGCCCGGCGCCGCGGTGACGGCCGACCGCGTCGATCTCGTCCATGAAGATGATCGCGGGGGCGTTGGCCTTCGCCTGCTCGAAGAGGTCACGCACCCTGGACGCGCCGACCCCGACGAACATCTCCACGAAGTCGGAGCCCGAGATCGAGAAGAACGGCACGCCGGCTTCGCCCGCGACCGCCCGAGCGAGCAGCGTCTTGCCGGTGCCGGGCGGGCCGTAGAGCAGCACGCCCTTGGGGATCTTGGCGCCCATCGCCTGGAACTTCTGGGGGCTCTCCAGGAACTCCTTGATCTCGCGCAGCTCCTCCACCGCCTCGTCGACCCCGGCGACGTCAGCGAAGGTGACCTTCGGCTGGTCCTTCGACACCATCCGTGCGCGCGCCTTGCCGAACGACATGACGCGGCTGCCGCCGCCCTGCATCTGCTGCATGAGGAAGAAGAACAGCAGGAAGATCAGGACGAAGGGCAGCAGGGAGAACAGGAAGTTGAGCAGGGCGGAGGTCTGCTGCGGGTCGACCGTGACCTCGCGGATGTCCTGCTCCTCGATCAGCCGTTGGATCTGGGTGGCGTTGACCTCGGGGTCGTAGTGGGTGCGGTAGCTGACCTCGTCGCCGTCCTGGCGCAGGCTGCCCACCAGTTCGTGCGCTTCTGACCTGATCTCCACCGTCTCGACGCGGCCCTCGCGGGCGGCGGACGTCCACTCCGAGTACATGACCTGCTGCGGACCTGCCGACCGTTGCACGAAGCTGACGGTCGCCCACAGGGCGACCAGCAGGACGAGGACCCAGAAGAACGGTCCGCGGAAGAGGCGCTGCATGTTCAAGGGCTCCCTCACTCCTGGGCGGCCCGAGGAAAGTCCCCGGACGTCCGCCCGCGGACGTCGCGGATGCCCCTCGCGGGAGTCCCGATGCTACCATCGGGCCTCCTGACCCACCCCGGGGACCGGCCAGACCGTTCGACGAGGCCGCCCACGCCGTCCGACCAGCCGGTCCGATGCCGTCCAACCCGGTGGTTGCGACGCCGTCCGACCAGGCCGTCCGACGCCGTCCGACGAGGCCGCCGACGAGGATCGTCGGGGCACACGTCGGTCCAACACGAAGCGGATCGGGATGCTTCCGGCGCGCGCAACCGCGACGCCGGGCTCAGGCCGGCGTGGGCAGGCCGGGCCTCAGCGTCGCGATGAACGGCAGGTTGCGGTAGCGCTGGGAGTAGTCAAGCCCGTAGCCGACGACGAACACGTCGGGCACCTCGAACCCGTGGTAGGTGATCGGGATGTCGATGCGCCGCTGGCTGGGCTTGGTCAGCAAGGCGAGCACCTCCAGCCGGGCGGGCCGGCGCGACCGTAGGTTGCGCAGCAGGTAGTTGAGCGTGAGCCCGGAGTCGATGATGTCCTCGACGAGCACGACGTTCCTGCCCTCGATGTCGTCGTCGAGGTCCTTCAGGATCCGTACCACCCCGGAGGTGCGGGTGGAGGAGCCGTACGACGACACGGCCATGAAGTCGATGCTCACGGGGATGCTGAGGTGCCGCGCCAGGTCGGCGATCAGCACGAAGGCGCCCTTCAGGATGCCGACCAGGAGCACGTCCTGACCGGCGAAGTCGGCGTCGAGCCGTTCGGCGAGGTGGGCGAGCTTGGCGTCGATCTCCTCACCTGTGATCAGCACCTGGTCGATGTCGTCCGCCAGCTCGGACGACAGCTCCAGCCCCGTGCGTGCCAGGACGTCGGCGAGCGGCTCGGGCGGCATACGCGCGGAGGCTACCGGGTGACCGTGAGAGCCAGCGCGGGTCGGGCGGCGCCCGCGGCCCCGGCGTCGACGTCCACCGCCACGCCGGGGACCCACAGCACCCGGTCCCCGCGCACCACCATGGGGAGCAGGTCGCGCACGGCGCGCGGCACGCCGGCGTCGACCAGAAGGTCCTGCAGCTTGCGCGTGCCGGCCGCGGTCCGCAGGCGGTCGCCGGGGCGGCGCGAGCGCACGGTCAGACCGCCGGCGGCGTCGTCGCTGAGCAGCACCGCGGTGAGGGCAGCGTCCCCGCCCGGTGGCACCGTCCCGGACCGGGTGGCGGCGTCGCCTGCCGGGCGGCGTCGGCGGGGGGCGGGCCGGGCAGGCCCGGCCGCGATGGCGACCCCGGCGGGACGCCAGGGAGTGACCCCGGGGACCTGCAGCGGCACGGCGGTCGCGGGGCGCAGGCCCCGCGGCACCGCGGCCAGCCAGCCGCCCCCGCGGGTCACGGCCGCGCCCGGTAGGTCGACCGCCTCGCCCGACCGCAGGGCCAGCACCGCGTCGACGTGACCAGCCGCGAGGGGCGGGCGGCCGGGACGGACCTCGTCCAGCAGCCGCCGCAGGACGCGCCGGGCGGTCGCCACGTCCAGGGCGTCGAGGCCGTCCGTGGGGATGGCCCGTGCCGGCCCGTAGGGTCGCACCAGCGCGGCCGCGACCACGGCAGCCTGACGGTCGAGGAGGCGGTCGTCCTCGCGGGCGAGGTCGGCCAGCCGCGCCAGCGCCGCGACCGGGTCGGCGCCGACCCGCTGCAGCAAGGGCAGGATCTCGTGGCGGACCACGGCCCGTCGCACCGCGGGGTCACGGTTGGTCGGGTCCTCGACGACGTCGAGCCCCTGCCGGGCGACGAAACGGCGCAGATCCGGGCGACGGAGGCGCAGCAGCGGGCGGGCGACCTGCAGGTCACGGCCGTGCGGACGGAGCGGCTCCATGCCGGCGAGTCCAGCCACGCCCGTCCCGCGCGCGATCCGCAGCAGCAGCGTCTCCGCCTGGTCCTCGGCGGTGTGACCGACCAGCACGGTCCGGGCGCCGCCGGCGGCGGCGACCGCACGCAGAGCCGCGTACCGGGCGTGCCGAGCCGCGGCCTCGACCCCCTCCCCGGCCGGCTCCACGGTCACGTCGGTCACCTCCAGCGGCAGTCGGAGTACCGTCGCCAGCCGCCGCACCGCTGCCACGTCGGCGCGGTCGTCGCGCAGACCGTGGCGCACGTGCGCGAGCGTCAGCCGGAGGTCGGGTCGGGCGGCGGCCACGAGGTGAGCCAGGACGGTGGAGTCGGGGCCGCCGGACACGGCCACCACCGCGGCGGCACCGCGGGGCAGCGAGGTGAGCGCACGCCCGACCTCCGCAACCAGCTCGTCGCCGGTGAGTCCGGGACCGATCGGGCCGGTCGGGCCGGTCCGGGAGGTCATGGCGTGGCCTGTCCCTGCGCACCCCCGTGGACGCGTGTCAGCCAGGCCTCCGGGTCGCCGATCTCGCGCGGTGTCGGCAGGGATGTGGGGCCGGAGAACGCCCGGTTGAGGCCCTCGGTGCCCACCTGCTCGACCACCTTCCGCACGAACCGCTCGCCCTCACGGTACTGCCGCCGCTTGAGCTCCAGGCCGGCCACCGCGGTGAGGATGCGTGCCGCCAGATCGGTGCGGCGCTCCTCCAGCGCCGCGCGCACCCGCTCGGGATCACGCACGACACCGTGGGCGGCGCCGTACATGGTGGCGTTCCCGTGGCCCTCCAGCAGGCTCATCATCGCCTGGGCTTCCTCGACCACGGCCCGCTGCTCGTCGGTGAGCACGAGTTGGAGTATGGGGGTCAGGCTCGCCTCCTCGCGCAGGGCGCGCAGCACCTCGGGGATGCGACCCAGCAGCTCCACCAGCACAGCGGGGTCCAGCCGAGCTGCATCCAAGTAGCGCCGCAGCAGGCCGCGCAGGTGCTCACCCAGCCACGGCACAGCGTCGAACTGCAGGCGGTGAGCCAGCTCGTGCAGCAGCACCGTGCGCCGCACGTCGTCTGCCAGCGTTCCGTGGCGACGCCCCAGTTCCAGCAGGTTGGGACCGACCAGGACGAGCTGGGATCGTCCCGGCCCGCCGAGCGGGAGGATGAACTGTCCGAGGACCTTGGTCGAGAGCAGCCCCAGCAGCGTCCCGAGCTGCATCCCGACCAGACGCGCTCCCACCCGTCGCCCCGCCGGGGAGGTGCGCAGCCGCAACGACAGCGGGTCCAGCGCGCCGCGCAGGCCCACCAGGTTGGCTCGGACCCAGCCCGTGCGGCTGACCACCTGGACGTGGGTCGGCGGCAGTTCAGCGCCCAGACCGGTCCATGCCCGTGCGGCGCGGTCGACCTCGACCAGGTCCGCCGCGACGGCAGCGCGCAGGCGGGCGGCCTCCCGTGCGTCGCTGCGCTGGGTCGGGGCCACCAGCGCGGCGATCCGCAGGGCCACGGCCTCGTCGATGATGGGGGGCGTGGTCGAGGTCGCCGGCGCGTCGCCCGGCTCGTGGGACCGATGCCCGCTCACCCGCTACCGGCGCGCCGGGCCGGCACGGTGGACCAGCAGCCAGTACCCCAGCCCGACGCCACCGATGCCCAGCACCGTCACCACCGTGAGGATGACGCCCATCCACCAGGTCCAGGGCGTCTCGTAGTTCTCAGGAGCGAACGTCGTGCCGGGGGACGGGTCGGGCCCCGGCAGCTCGCCCTCCGCCTCGCCCCCCGCGGCCCCGGCGCCCTCCTGGGCGCCACCGCCTGCCGTGGTTGCACCGCCACCGGTGGTCTCGCCACCTGCCGTGGCTCCACCGCCGGTCTGGCCCCCGCCGGCGGTCCCACCGCCGGTGGTGGTCTGCAGCGCCACGCCCGGGCGGTGGGAGGTCGCCAGCGCAGCCGTGGCAGTTGACGTCACCAGGAGGGCGGCCGCGACGAGCAGGATGAGCACGCGCGGGGATGACATCCGGACGCAACCCTCGACCACGACCGACCCTGGAGGAGCGGGCCGGAGCCTACCGCAGCGCGAGATGGGCTACTGCAGGGCGGCGCTGACGCCGGGCTCGACCGCACCGGACAGCGCGGCAGGTCCACCCAGCAGGTACACCGCGTCGACGTCGCCACGGCGCGCGCGCAGCCAGCCTCCCGGGGTGCCGTGCAGCCCGCCGTGGGTGGTGAGCAGCACCGGCCCTCGCAGGACGCCGGCCAGGGGACCACCGGCGAGCGCGTCCGGGTAGTTGTAGGCGGTCGCGATCTGGACGTGACGGGGGTTGAGCCCGTTGCCCAGCGCGAAGTCCGCCACGGCGGTGGCGGTCTCGATGCGCGAGGTGCCAGCCAGCCGCTGGGCCATGGGAGCCCCGACCACCCGCAGTTGCGCGGCCACGGCCTCCGATACGGCGTCGGGACCGCCCGCCACGTAGCTGCGGTTGATGCCCAGCTGGCGGATCACTTCCGCGGTCCCCGGCGACAACGCCCTGGGATCGGTGTACAGGACCGGCCACCCGTGCACGGCCGCGACCGCCGAGACCGCCAACGCGTCCGGGTAGTCGGCCACTGTGGCCACGAACGCGGTCGTGGGCCGTCGCGGCAGGCTGCGGGCGACCGCGGCCGCGGTGGCCACGTGGTCCGCGCCGCCGATGGTCGCCACCCGCACTCCCAGCCCCGCAACGGCGTTGCGGACAGCGGCCGTGAACGGGCCACCTACCAGGTACACGGTCTTGCCGCCGCGGTCGCCGCCCAGCGCCCGTTCGAGCGCGGCTCGGGCCTCGGCGTCCAGCGAGGCGGTGCCCGACAGCACGGTGGGTCCGCCGATCGCACCCGCCAGCGCCGCACCGGCGAGCGCCCCGTGGTAGTCGTGGGAGGGGGCGAGGACGGCACCACGGGCGGTCCCCGGTGTGAACCCGAAGTCGGCGATCGACCGCGCGGTCGCCGTGCGGCTGCCGCCGGCCAGCCGGAACGAGGCGGGCACCGGCCGGACGGCGCCCGGCTGCAGCTTGAGGAAGTTCTCGGTCATGAACAGGCGGCTGCCGCCGGACACGACGCCGACCGCGAGGTGGGCGAAGTCGGGATCGAGGATGTTGGCACGGTGGCCCGGCGAGTTCATGAAGGCCCGGTGCACCGACGGGATCGAGGGGCCGACCCCGACGTTCTCACCGACGCGAGCCCACTTGGGGAACAGCGCCTGGACCTCCTCGCTGAGCCGCTGGTTGTGGAAGATCGTGCCCTCGGTCATCATCCGCTGGCTGTGCCGGCGGGCGACCGTGCGCAGGGCGTCGGACGAGGACAAGGTCGGAAGCCCCTTGGCGGCGCGCTCGCCGTTGAGCAGGCGGGACAGCTCGGCTTCCTGGGCGGACATGAACTCGGTCGCGATGGCGGCCGACATCTCCGACCACGCCACCAGCGCGAGCAGCAGCACCAGGAACGCGAACGGGCGCGCGATCCGCCGCATCGCCCCCACGCCACCCAGTCGCTGGGTGACCGACCGGCCCATCAGGCCCCACCTTCCTCGACTACCACCGTCTGTCGGCCCAGGACGACGGCGACTTGACCCCGGTAGTGCTCCAGCGAGCCGTTGTCACCCGGGTAGCTGATGACCTCGCCGGCCACCTGGCCGTTCCACACGGCCAGTCCGTGCTCGGCCAGGAGGTCGCGGGCACCGTCCACTGCGCGCTCGAGCAGGACCTGCGCACCCGCCTGCCCCGTCTCGGGCAGGAGAACCACCACGTCCTCGCGTTCCTCAAACGGGACCCGACTCACCAGGTCGGTCGCGCGGACGTTCGACTCGAGCGTCTGACACAGGCGCCGCAACGCCCTCCGTCCGCGGCGCTCGTCCACCGGCGCGAACGCCTCACGGCCGATGTGCAGCACCGCGAACGAGAACACCGAGCCGTAACGGTCGGCACGCGCCACCTCGCGATCGGCCACCGACAGCAGCGACCGGGCGTTGCCGACGCCGGTGTCGTCGTCCACCTCGTCGTACAGCTCGAGCTTGCGCAGCGCCTGGGCCAGCATGTCGTTGGCCCAGCCCCCGAACACGCCGAGGCCGACGTACAGCAGCGTGCGTACCAAGGCCGCCGCCACGAAGTCTCCGGCCGGCAGGTCACCGATGGTCGAGAAGCGCACGGCGACGTACACGCCCGACACGACCACCGCGGCGACCAGCCCACCGCGGACCTGATCGAAGGCGAGCCCGAACAGGACCGGCAGGAACAGCAGGATGGCCCCCACCTCGACCAGGTCGGCACCGCGGTAGTAGGCGGCGATGGCGACACCGCAGATCAGCGCGGTGCCGAAGCCGAGCACGACGGTCCGGGCCTGGCGGTATGTCAAGGTCGTCACCGGAGTCCCCTCCCCACGGCCTCCCCACGCCGGCGTCTCGCCAGCGCGGGCCATCGTAACTCATGGCGGTCGCACGGACACGTTCTGTAGGAATCATCGTGTCGCGAAAGGTCGAACCAGACGTGCCGCAACCCGCGACCGGGAGTATCCTGGCGCCCGGTACCGGGGAACCCATGCCAGGTCACACGCTCGCCAACCGCTGGCCGAGACGGCCAGCGGCCGCCGCTGCGCTGCGCGCCGTCGTGGTGGTCGTCCCCAGTGTGGTCGCCATCTCGATCACCTGGTGGCTCGCCACGGTTCTGCCCCGCCCCTCCAGCCTCCTGGGACTGGTGGTGGCGTGGGCGCTGCTGGCCGCCGTCGCCATGGCCCTCGTGGTCGTCGTCGAGCGTGCCGCCCGTCGCCTGCTGCCCTTGTCGTACCTCCTCGACCTGTCGCTGCTGTTCCCCGGCCCGGCACCCACCCGTTTCCGCATGGCGCTGCGGGCGGGTGGGGTCAACCGGTTGCACCAGCGCATCCGCGACGCGCGCACGGCTGGGGAACACCCCGACGAGGCGGCCGTCACCATCCTGACGCTGGCCGCGAGCCTGGCCGCGCACGATCGCAGGACCCGAGGGCACTCCGAGCGCGTCCGCGCCTACGCCGAACTCCTGGGCGACGAGCTGGGTGTCGCCGGTGACGACCTGGACCGGCTGCGTTGGGCCGCGCTGCTGCACGACATCGGCAAGCTGGCTGTTGCGCCCAGCACCCTGAACAAGGGAGGCGAGCCCGACTCCGCGGAGTGGCGTGCCATCCGCCGCCACCCCGACGAGGGGTCGCGCATCGCCGGCGCCCTGCTGCCCTGGCTCGGCGCGTGGGGCGCCGCGATCGCCCAGCACCACGAGCACTTCGATGGCAGCGGCTACCCGCGGGGGCTGACCGGGCAGGACATCTCCCTGGCCGCACGGATCGTCGCCGTGGCCGACGCGTTCGAGACCATGACCGGCGCGCGCTCCTACCGCTCGCCGGTCGACATCGCCAGCGCGCGTGCGGAGCTGACCCGCTGCGCCGGGACCCACTTCGATCCCGAGGTGGTCCGCGCTTTCCTCAACCTGTCGACCGCCAGCCTGCGGCGCGTGACCGGTCCGCTGGCTGGGCTGTCGGGGCTCCCCCTGCTCCGCAACGTCGACGCTCTGAGCCGGCCGGTACTGGGCAACCTCACCCCGGCCTCGGCCGTCGTGGTCGGGGGCGTGACGGCTGCAGCGGTCGTGCTACCGCCACCCGTTGTCCAGCCTGCGTCGCCCAGCGACGTGCGGGCCACCCCGGTGGAGGCGCCCGCCGCAGCCATCGACCAGCCCGCCGACCCGCTCCGGCAGCCGGCGGCACCGCCTCCAGCACAGGGCGAGCTCCAGACCGGTGCCGACCACCTCGCCCCCACCGACGCCGCTGCCCCGCCGGTGGTCCGTGGCCTGGCCCCGCAGGCGGCCCCCACTCCCTCCACTGGCGGGTCCGCCGGCTCAGCCACGGACGCGGCGGATCAGCCCACTGCGCCCGGTCCCGGTCAGAACGTCACCGACGTGGCCTCCCCCGCCGGCGACGTCGCGAGCGGTCCGGACCAGCCCACGGAGGCGGCGGTGCGGCAGGGCCCACCTCAGCCGTTCCCCGGCCGCGGCTCGACCCACGAGCCGAAGGCGGACCCACCCCAACACGCCGCGGCCGACCCCGAGCCCGAGACGTCACCCGGGTCGGGTGCCGACCCGAGGCCGCGCCCCTCGTAGCTGCCCGTGCGGGGCGTGCGCGGCCCCGGTCACGTCTCGAGACGCCCGTGCGTCAGCCGCGCGCTGCCGTCAGAAGGCGCCGCCGTCGCCGGTCCCGCTCGGGCCGGACGACGGGTCGCTGGAGCCGCGTTCCTCGGGCTGAGGCGCGGCGGTGGGCGGCTGCTCGGCCGACGGCTGCTCCTCCGACGGCGCGGTGGTGGGGAAGGACTCCGGTTGGGCATCGTCCGCGGCGGGATCCTGGTGCGGCTCGGGCTCGGACGGTTCCGGTGCGTCGGCACCGTCCTCGTGCTGCCGCGTGGCGGCCGACGCCTCGCCTCGCAGCTCGCCGATCAGCTGGTCGGCACCGCCCATC
>DASZZX010000124.1:0-3448 GCA_036260415.1 Nitriliruptorales bacterium | reverse complement strand
GGGCGGTCGCCGAGGACCTCGTCGAAGACCTTGCGGCAGGTCTCGACCATGCCCGGGTGCGCGACCCAGGAGCCGTCGAAGCCGTCGTTCGCCTCGCGCTCCTTGTCCGCCTTGACCTTGGCGAAGGCCTGCTCGTTGATCGCCGGGTCCTTGGACGGGATGAAGGCCGCCATGCCGCCGATGGCGTGCGCGCCGCGCTTGTGGCAGGTGCGCACCAGCAGTTCGGTGTAGGCGCGCATGAACGGCACGGTCATCGTCACCGAGTTGCGGTCGGGGAGGAGGAACTCCTCACCCCGGGTCCGGAACGTCTTGACGACGCTGAACATGTAGTCCCAGCGACCGGCGTTGAGGCCGGCGGAGTGGTCGCGGAGCTCGTAGAGGATCTCCTCCATCTCGAACGCCGCGGGGTAGGTCTCGATGAGCACGGTCGCGCGGATGGTGCCGCGCGGGATGCCCAGGTGGTCCTGCGCCAGGTTGAAGGCGTCGTTCCAGAGCCGCGCCTCGAGGTGGCTCTCCATCTTGGGCAGGTAGAAGTACGGGCCCTGGCCGCGGTCGATCTGCTTCTGGCCGCAGCTGGCCAGGTACAGCGCGAAGTCGACCAGGCTGTCGGAGGTCTGCTCGCCGTCGACGGTGATGTGCTTCTCGGGGAGGTGCCAGCCCCGCGGGCGCACGATGATCGTGGGCAGCTCCACGTCGTCGCGGAGGCGGTACTCCTTGCCCTCGGGGCTGGTGAACTCCAGCGTCCCGTCGATCGAGTCCATCAGGTTCAGCGGGCCGTTGACCACGTTCTCCCACAGCGGGGAGTTCGCGTCCTCCTGGTCGGCCAGCCAGCACTTCGCGCCGGAGTTCAGCGCGTTGATGGTCATCTTCCGGTCGGTGGGGCCGGTCATCTCGACCCGGCGGTCGACCAGGCCGGGCGCGGGCGGGGCGACCTGCCAGGAGTCGTCCTCGCGGATCGACCGGGTCTCCTCGAGGAAGCCGAGGCTGGCGCCGTCGGCCAGCGCGCGGACCCGCTCCTGTCGCGCGGCGAGCCGCTCGAGCCGCCGCCCGTTCAGCTCGCGGTGGAGGAGGGCGACGAGCTCGAGCGCCCGGGGCGTGAGGACCTCGTCGTACCGGTCCCCCACGGGGCCGGTGATCTCGAGACCGTCCACGCCGGCGATGGTGCTCATGGTTCTCCCTGGAGTCGCTGTGCTGGGGCGCCGCCCGGTTCCGCAGAGCGGCAGGCGGGAGTACTGTGCATTCCGCATCGTGGAAGCCGATGTCTGATCACTGGAAAAGTAGTGGGGCCGGTCACCAGCGGTCAACCCGAGGACCCGCGGTCCGGAACCCGCCCGGGCGGAAACGAGGGGAGCGGGAGATGGCCGCTGGTGGGTCGGCGGAGGGCGTGCAGTCGCTGGACCGCGCCTTCCTGCTCCTCGAGCTCATGGCCGACGCCGGCGGCGAGGTGGCCATCAGCCGGCTGGCGGCCGACAGCGGCCTGGCCGTCTCCACGATCCACCGGCTGGTGCGCACCCTCGTGGGCCGCGGCTACGTGCGCCAGCTGCCCTCGCGGCGCTACGTCCTCGGGCCACGGCTGATCCACCTGGGGGAGTTCGCGTCGCGGATGCTCGCCACGTGGGCCCAGCCCCACCTCACCCGGCTGGTCGACGTCATCGGGGAGACGGCGAACCTGGCCATGCTCGACGGCGACCGGGTCGTCTACGTCGCGCAGGTGCCGTCGCGGCACTCCATGCGGATGTTCACCGAGGTCGGTCGGCGGGTGCACCTGCACTGCACCGGCGTCGGCAAGGTGCTGCTGGCCCAGTTGCCGCCCGAGACCGCCCGCGACCTGCTGGTCCAGGGCGGCATGCCCGCCCGCACGGAGCTCACCGTCACCGACCCCGACGAGCTGCTGCGCCAGCTGCCCGCGATCGCTGACCTGGGCTACGCGGTCGACGACGGCGAGCAGGAGACCGGCGTCCGGTGCGTGGCGGTCCCCGTGCCCGGCGGCTCCGCGGCGGGGGCGATCTCGGTGTCCGGCCCGGCCGGGCGGCTGGGGCTGGACGCGGTGTCCCGTGCGGTGCCGCTGCTGCAGTCGGCGGCGGCCGCGCTGGCCACCGAGCTCGGACGCGACGGCGGTCGCCCGACCGGCTGACCCGGGGAGCACCGCGCCACCACGGTCGAAGTTGCAGACAGCAACCAAGTGGATGTATGGTTGCCGTCTGCAAGTACTTCCTGCGGCGAGGAACCCCGTGCCCATCACCCCCGAGACCCGTGACCGGCTCACCTCCGGCGTGGTCCGCGTCATCCGCAGCGGACGCCACCTGAGCGTCCGCGCCGCGGACGTCCTCCACGGCGACCTGCCCTCGTTCGGCTGGGCGCTGCTGGTGCCCCTGGAGCAGGACGGCGAGCAGCGCTGCAGCGCCCTGGCGGTGCGGGCCGGTGTCGACGTCTCCGTCGCCAGCCGGCAGCTGGCGACGCTCGAGCGGGCCGGCTACGTCGAGCGCCGTCCCGACCCGCACGACGGCCGGGCCAGCCTGATGCACCTCACCGACGAGGGCGCCCGTGCCCTGGCCGTCACCCGCGCCCTGCGCGCCGAGTGGGCCGCCGCCGCACTGGCCGACTGGGACGAGGACGACGCGCGGCTGCTGTCCGGGCTGCTGGAGCGGCTCGCGACCGACCTCGACCGGGCGCCCGCCGTCGTCCACCCCGCCGCCTCGTGACCCGCGGCCGCCTCGCGCCACCCACCCACCGCACCAGCCAGTCCAGGAGAACCGTGGCCACCACCACCCGCGACGACCGCACCGCGGCCGTCCCAACCTCGGCGCCCGCCGACGTCGTCCCTGCCGAGCAGCAGGGCCGGATGACCCACCGCCAGATCCTCTCGGCGCTGTCCGGGATGTTGCTGGCGATGTTCGTGGCGTTCCTGTCCTCGACGGTCGTGTCGAACGCCCTGCCGACGATCATCACCGAGCTGCGCGGCACGCAGGGCCAGTACACCTGGGTCGTCACCGCGACGCTGCTGGCCTCGACGGCCTCGACCCCGATCTGGGGCAAGCTGGCGGACCTGTACAGCAAGAAGCTGCTGATCCAGATCTCGATCGTGGTGTTCATCGTCGGCTCGATGCTGGCGGGCCTGGCCCAGTCGGTCGAGACGCTGATCGCCTGGCGGGTGCTGCAGGGGCTCGGGCTCGGTGGCATCCAGGCGCTAGTGCAGATCGCGATGGCCGCGATGATCAGCCCGCGCGAGCGGGGCCGGTACTCCGGTCTCATCGGCGCCGTCATGGCGGTGGCCACGGTCGGGGGTCCGCTGATCGGCGGCCTGCTGGTCGACACCAGCTGGCTGGGCTGGCGCTGGTGCTTCTACGTCGGCGTGCCGTTCGCCGTGGTCGCGCTGGTGCTGCTGCAGCGCACGCTGCACCTGCCGGTGACCCGGCGCGCCGTCCGCATCGACTACCTGGGCGCCGCG
>DASZZX010000123.1:0-10769 GCA_036260415.1 Nitriliruptorales bacterium | reverse complement strand
CTCGACGGCGTCAGCGACGTCGTCGAGGTCGTCGCGGCATCGGGAGTGACGCACGTCAGCCAGCACCAGGTCGGGCCCGACCAAGACCCGTTCCTGCGCGCAGCAGCCGACCACCTCAGCTGAACCGTCACCCGTAGCGCCCCTCGCTGACGTGGACGGCGCCGTGGCAACGAGGGGAGTGGCGCTGGCCGTGACGGGCTACGTCCCGTCCCCCACCGCCCGCTCGCCGCGGTCGCGTTCGAGCAGTCCCAACAGGCGCCCGTCAGAGCGCGTCACCAGGATCCCGTCGATGCCGGCACAACGCATCCGCTGCAGCAGCCGTCCCAGCTCCTCGCTCGGCCGCACCGTGGCCGGCCCCTCGCGCATGAGCGCGTCCACGGTCGTGTCCTTGGGGGCTGCGAGCGCGTCGCGGGTGAGCCGTCCCATCACGATGCCCTCACCGTTCAGGGCGACGACCTGGCCGAACCGGCTCTCCTCCAACACCGCGCGCACGTCACCGAGCTGGTCGCGGAAGCCGCAGGTGGGCACGTCGGTCGCCAGCACGCTGCCGGCCAGCTGCGCATCGCCCTCGTAGGCCAGTCCGAACGCGAGCCAGTCAGCCTTGCCGGCTACGTAGTCGTAGGCGTCGAACCCGAGGCTGTCGAGCCGCCACGCGGCCCGCGGACTCATGTCTCACTGGTAGTCGTCGCAGTAGACGATCACCGGCCGGTCACGGTCGAGCACGGCCCGGACCCGCTCGACGTCCCATCCCCTCAGCGGCAGGTGCACCGCGCCCGGCAGATGCGCCCAGTCGTACTCCGCCCGGGGCAGGACCTCAGCCACCACCGCGTCCCGCTCCTCGACGAGCCGCTGCAGCTCCTCACGGTCGATGAAGGCCGGCATCAGCCTCTCCCGTACTCCGCCAGGCCCGCCAGCTTCACCCGGAACATCAGCATCCTCCCATCCGACTCCGAACCCTCGATCTCCTCCAGGATCGCTCCGCTCGAGCTCGGCCGAACCCTGCAGCCCATGGCCGTCCGGACCGTCGTCGGCTCAAGGCGGCCACCGCCTTCGGCGTCGACGCGTCGACGGTCTGCGGGGTCCGACGTCTACTGCGGGACGTCCCCCCCGCCGAGGAGATCCTTGAGCTTCTCCTTCATCTGTCTCAGCATGTCATCGGCGATGACCGGCTCGTCGGGGTCGGGGGCGTCCGGGACCGGGACGTCGAACCGCAGGCGCTCGGCGTACGGGGCGTCACGGCCGAGCACGAACGCCGCAGCGGTCTCGGCGTACAGGTCGCGCGCCTGCTCGATCGTGCGACGGCCCTCCATGATCTCCACAGCGAGGTTGAGGGTCAGCACGTTGAAGGGCTCGTGGTCGCAGCGGGCGCCGAGTTGGCCGGCCGTGCGATCGACGATGACGCTGCCGTCGAACTTGACCAGGTCCGTCGCTCGTTCGAGGTCGATCGGGTAGTCGACGTACTGGGTGAGGAAGTCGGTGTGCGGCGTCGGGAAGTTGTGCACCACCTCGTCGGCGCTCAGCTCGGTTCGAGCCCACAGGCCGTTGCGGTACCAGAACAGCTTCGTGGGGGTCGCCTCGTGGGGCGCCCCGTAGTGCTCCAGGAGCTTCACGCCGACGGTCTTGGGGGCCTCGGGCCAGTCGTCGACGATCGCCCTGGCCTGGGCCATGGGTACCGACTGCTGCTGTCCCAGTTCCGATGCCGACACGCCTCGCGCCTTGAAGCGTTGGGCGCTGGCCTGCGTCTTCATCAGCAGAGCCAGCCGTTCGCGTGTCTGCGTCCGCAGGGTGTCGTCCCCGGATCCCACGGCGTGCCTCCTCGCGTCTCGGGTCCACGCCAACCAACCCTCGCGGCCGCGGGTAGCGACCCGCACGGCTCGGCACAACGATCAGGGACAGACGACCCGTTCGAAGGACCGGCTGCGGCGCAGCGGTCCCCTCGTCCCACCTCGCGTCGGAGACTCCGGTCGTGCGCGCGGACGGTGGTGCGCTCGGCGGGGTGCGACCGCCTGATGTGTCCACGCGACTGGGTGTCGGCTGCGCGCCGTCGACCACGGATGTCGCACGATGCGACCGGCGTCGCGGACCGCGGTCGAGCGAGGAGTGGTCGATGCGCTGGGCGACCTACCGCCACCCCGGCGGCGACGAGGACCGGGTCGGCCTGGTGGTCGACGAGCGGCTGTACGGGCTCCCGCAGGGCGTGACCCTGCTCGAGCTCCTGGGCGACCCCGACCGGCTGGCCGAGGCGGGGGCGCACGCGGGTGATGACCCTGCCGAGGTGGTGTCCGTCGACGAGGTCCGTCTCTCGGCTCCGATCCCTCGTCCGCCGGCGGTCAGGGACTTCTCCGCCTTCGAGCAGCACGTCACCAACGCCCGCCGGGCCCGCGGGCTCGGCATCGACCCGGCGTGGTACGAGCAGCCGGTGTTCTACTTCAGCAACCCCCATGCGATCGTCGCAACGGGCGCCGACGTGGCGGTCCCGCCGGGCTCGTCCGCCCTGGACTACGAGCTGGAGGTCGCCGCGGTCGTGGGGTTGGCCGGCCGTGACCTCGCTCCCGAGCAAGCGACGCGCCACATCGCCGGCTTCACGGTCCTGAACGACTGGAGCGCCCGCGACCTGCAGCGCCGCGAGATGGCCCTGCAGCTCGGCCCCGTCAAGGGCAAGGACTTCGCCACCACGCTCGGTCCCCACCTCGTGACCCCGGACGAGCTCGAGCCACACGCCGCCGGGCAGGCCTACGACCTCACCATGACCGCCCGCGTCAACGGGCGCGAGTACTCCCGCGCCAATCTGGCGGACGTGCACTGGTCCTTCGGTGAGATGGTGGCGCATGCCTCCCGCGGGACGTGGGTGTCGCCCGGCGACGTGATCGGGTCGGGCGCCGCCGGGACGGGCTGCATCCTCGAGCTGTCACTGCTGCACGGCCACGACGCGTACCCGTGGCTGGAGCCGGGCGACGAGGTCACCCTGGAGGTCGAGCGCCTGGGGGCGATCACCAACCGCGTGGTGGAGGGCCGTCCGCTGCAGCCCCTACGCCGTTGAGGGGTGCGGTAGCCGGACGCTGCCTGCGGCTCCTCGGGGGGTGTGCCAAGCTCGCAGCGGCCGCGACGCGGGAGCGCGGTTCGCGGACGCGGAGGATCAGGGTGGTCATGTACCTGGTGCGGGGGCAGGTGCCGCGCAAGCGCCACACCCAGCTGTGGTTCGGCGAGCGGCTCCTGACCGAGGAGGTGGTCGGGGTCGAGGGGTTCTCGGGGGCGTCGTCGATCCTCTACCACCTGCGCACGCCGGTGCGGGTGCGCCACATCGGCGAGTTCCGCCCGATCGTGCGTGACGAGTGGATCCCCGACGCCCACGCCCACCACCTGTTCGACACACGTGACGTGCCGCCGTCCGGCGACGCGCTGAGCGGCCGCCGTGTGCTCATGTGGAACCAGGACGTCGAGATCGCTCTGTGCCGCCCGGACGAACCGATGGCCGGCTTCTACCGCAACGGCGAAGGGGACGAGCTGATCTTCGTCCACGAGGGCGAGGGCACGCTGGCCACGATCCTGGGTGACCTGCCCTACCGGGCCGGCGACTACGTGGTGATCCCGCGCGGCATCACGTACCGGGTGGTGCCACACGGTGACGCGCCGCAGCGCCACCTCGTGTTCACCTCACCCGGGCTGATCGAGATCCCGCGTCGCTACCGCAACGACTACGGGCAACTGCTCGAGCACGCCCCCTTCCACAACCGCGACCTGCACGGCCCGACCGAGCTTCGCACCCACGACGAAGCCGGCGAGTTCGAGGTCACCCTGCGGATCCGCGACGGCTACCAGCGCTACGTCCTCGACCACCACCCCTTCGACGTCGTGGGCTGGGACGGCTACCTGTACCCCTACATGCTCAACATCCGCGACTTCGAGCCGATCGCGAAGAAGGTGCACGCGCCCCCGCCCGTGCACCAGACCTTCGCCGGACCCGGCTTCGTGATCTGCTCGTTCTGCCCGCGCCCGCTGGACTGGCACGAGGACGCGGTCCCCATCCCCTACAACCACGCCAACCTCAACTCCGAGGAGTTGATCTACTACGTCGACGGCAGCTTCAGCTCACGCCGGGACGTCGACGTCGGCTGCCTCACGCTGCACCCGTCGGGCGTGCCGCACGGCCCGCAGCCGGGCCTGGCAGAGCGTTCGCTCGGTGCGGACTTCACCGACGAACTCGCGGTGATGTGCGACACGTTCCATCCGCTGCGGCTGACCACCCACGCCCGCGAGCTCGACCGGCCGGGGTACGCCTACTCCTGGTACGACGAACCGCCGGAGGCCTCCACCGTCGAAGGGCGCCCCGAGGGCGTCCCCAGCGTCCCCTAGGCCTTGCGTCGGGCCGGTCCGGGCCGCTCCGTCAGGACTACCGCACGGAGCGCCGGTTGATCTGCTGCAGGAGGTTGTCGATCACGTCGGTGAGGAAGCTCTCGGCCGACCGCTCCGCGAGGACCTGCAGCGCACCGGGCGCGAGCGCCGCTCCGATCGTCCCCTGGGGCGGCGTCCACTCTCCCTCCAGGCGCAGCTCCGGCCATTCGCCGTCACGTGAGCGCAGCACCAGCGCGCCGTCGAAGGACGGCAGCGCACGCTGCCACTGCCGGGGGTCGTCGGTCGGCTCGGGGTCGGCCTTCCACCGCAGCAGTCGCACCACCCCGTCGTCGCCGCCTTCCGGAGCGCTGACCCTGCATGTGGCGGTGCGCTCGACCGGACCGGCGCGCAGGGTGAACGCCCAGTGGGCCAGGCCACGACCGTCCGCAGGCGCGGGCAGCCAGCGGCCGGGATCGTCGGCGAGCACCTCGACGAGGCGGCTCGTACTGGTGCCGCGTGCGAACGGTCGCCATACGCTGACGGTCGCCACGTCGCCCTCCCCTCGGTGCCGGTGAGTCTAGGAGCGCCCTACGAGCTGCCGTCACCGTCGGACCGCCCGTACCCTCCACCGCCGGGTGTCTCGACCACGACGCGGTCGCCCCGGCGCAAGGTGACAGTGACCTTCGACGGCAGCGTCCGCTCCTCGCCGTCGCGCAGCAGCAGGTTGCGGCCGGGGGCCCCGTCCTCCCCGCCGTCCAGGCCCCACGGACCGCGGCGCCGGCGGTCGGTTAGCAGCGAGCACGTGGCGCGTTCACCCAGGACCTCCAGGGTGCGCCGCAGCCCGTCCCCGCCGCGGTAGCGCCCCGCCCCACCCGACCCGTCCCGCAGCCGGTATTCCACGACCCGCACCGGGTAGGCGACCTCGAAGGCTTCGACCGGGGTGTTCCTGGTGTTGGTCATGTGGGTGTGGACGCCGCTCATCCCGTCCGCGTACGGCCGCGCACCCTGCCCACCCGCCAACGTCTCGTAGTAGGCGAAGTGCTCACCGTCGCGGGGGTCCGGGCCGCCGAGCAGCGTGTTGTTCATCGTGCCCTGCGACGCTGCCGGCACGCGGTCGGGCAGCGCCCCGGCGAGTGCGCCGAGCAGGACGTCGACGATCCGCTGGGACGTCTCGACGTTGCCGGCGGACACGGCGGCCGGGGGCCGGGGGTGCACCAGCGAACCCTCCGGCGCGGTCACCTCCAACGGCCGGTACGCGCCCGCGTTCGCCGGGACGTCGGGGGCGACGACCGCCCGCAGCACGAAGTAGCAGCACGACAGCGTGACCGCGAACGGCGCGTTGACGTTGCCCTCGGACTGCGCCGCGGTCCCCTCGAAGTCGATCGCCAGGGCGTCGCCGTCCACCGTCACGGTGGCGCGGATCGGCAGGGGTTCGTCGGTCACGCCGTCGTCGTCGAGGTGGTCCTCGAAGCGGTAGGTGCCGTCGGGGACGTCGGCCAAGGCTGAACGCACCGCCCGCTCGGCGTGGTCCTGGGTCGCGGCCATCGCCTCGAGCAGGAGCCCAGCGCCGTCCGCGCCATCGCGGCCCAGACGATCGATCAGTTCGAGCACCCGCCGTGCAGCGAGCTGGTTGGCGCCTGCCTGGGCGCGCAGGTCGCCGCGGCGCTCGCGCGGGGTCCGACTGTTGAAGGTGAGCAGCGACACGAGGTCGTGATCCTCCTGGCCCTCCCGGAAGAGCTTGATCGGCGGGATGCGCAGACCCTCGGCGAAGATCTCGTTGGCGCCGGCGGGCATGCTGCCGGGCGCGGCGCCCCCTACGTCGGCGTGGTGGGCGCGTGTCGCCACGAACGCCAGCAGCCGCCCGCCGGGCCGCACCGGCGCGACCATGGTCCAGTCCGGCAGGTGGGTCCCGCCGGCGTAGGGGTCCGACACGAGCACCTGGTCGCCGGGGGCCAGGTCGTCGAAGGTCCCCAGTGCGGCGGCGACCGAGGCGGGCATCGCACCCAGGTGCACCGGGATGTGCTCGGCCTGTGCGACCAGCGCCCCGTCCGGGTCGAACAGTGCTGTGGAGCAGTCGGCGCGCTCCTTGATGTTGGGCGAGTAGGCGGTGCGCCGCAGCGCCGCACCGGCCTCCTCGGCGATGCCGACCAGCGCGTTGCGGGTCACCTCCAGCGTCACCGGGTCCACGGGTCACCGCCTGGCATGATCGTGGGCATGCGCACGGTGCACCTGGCCCAGTACACCGACGAGCACGCCGACGCGATCGTCGCCGCGCTGGACCGCGCGGGCATCGCCCACTGGGAGAAGCGGTCGGGGCGCTGGACCCGCCTGTTCTTCGCCGGCGAGTGGGGCACGCGCGTGTTCGTGGACGCCGACCGGGTCGGCGAGGCACGAGCGATCGCCGAGCGGGTCCTCGCCGGAGGGTGAGCCATCATCCGTCCTGGAAGGTGAGGACCAGGCTGCCCACCTGATCGACGGAGGCCGTCTGGTCCGCCAGTACCAGACAGGTGGTGTCCACCCCGGCCACCACCGCCGGGCCCCGGAAGCGGTCCCCGCGCCCCAGCCGCTCGCGCGCGTACACGGGGCACTCGCGGCCCTGGCCGTCCACGACCACCCGCCGGGTACCGACCTCGGCCTGCTCGGCGCCGCGGCCATCGGCGACCTCGGGGAGGGGGGAACGGGGTGGCGGGCCCTCCGCGCGTACGCGCAGGTTCACCACCTCGACCGGCTCGTCGGGCTGCGCGTAGCCGTAGCGCTCATCGTGCAGGGCGTGGAACGCGGCCGCTAGCGCGTCGGCGTCGGCGTCGTCGACGGGGACCTCCAGCTCGTACGCCTGCCCCCGGTACCGGCAGTCGGCGCTGCGGTGGACGGCTCGCGCGGTGACGGCCTGCTCGTCGAGCAGCTCGCGTGCCTCCGCCTCCAGCTGCCGCCACCCATCCTCCAGCTGGTCTGTGTCGAGCCGGTCGAGCAGCCGCAGGTGGGTGCGGGCGGAGTCGGTGGCGATCGGCGCGGCCAACAGACCGAGCGCGGCGAGCACACCCGCGTGGGGCGGGACGATCACCACCGGGCAGCCGAGCTCGCGGGCGAGCGGCCCCTGGTGCAGGGGTCCTGCCCCGCCGAACGCCAGCAGCGCGCGGTCGCGCGGGTCCTTGCCACGCTCCACCGACACCACCCGCAGCGCGCGTGTGATGTTCGCCTCGGCGACCCGCACGATCCCCAGCGCGCACTCCTCGACGTCGAGCCCCAACCGCTCCCCGAGACGGCCCACCGCGGCGGCGGCGGCATCCGGCTCGAGCTGCAGCGTGCCGCCGAGAGGCGCGTTCGGGTCGAGCCGGCCGAGCACAACGTGCGCGTCGGTGACGGTCGCGTCGGTGCCGCCACGCCCGTACGCCGCCGGTCCCGGCTCCGCCCCGGCCGAGCGCGGACCGACCCGCAGCGCCCCGCCCGCGTCGCGCCATGCGATCGACCCACCCCCTGCACCGACGGTGTGGATGTCGGTCGCGGTCGCCGCGAACGGCAGCCCCCCGATGGCGCCCTCGGCGGTGGTGGCGGGCCGTCCGCCGTCCACCAGCGTCACGTCGGTGGAGGTCCCCCCCATGTCGAACGCGATCACATCGGGGCGGCCGGACGCGCGAGCGACCGCCGCCGCGCCCCACGCTCCCGCAGCCGGCCCCGACAGGAGCGTGTGGACGGGGAGACGGGCGGCGAGCTCGGCCGCGAACGTCCCCCCGCCGGACCGCATCACCTCGACGGTGCAGCGCAGGCCAGCCTCCTCCAGCCGCCGTTGCAGGCTCGCCAGGTAGCGCGCGAGGCGCGGCGCCACGTACGCGTTCAAGGCGGTCGTGCTGGCACGCTCGTACTCGCGGAAGACCGCCAGCACCTCGCTGGAGCGGCTCACCGGCACGCCGCCGAGCCGCTGCGCGACCGCGTCGGCGACTGCCCGCTCGTGACGGTCGTCACGGAAGGAGAACAGCAGGCAGATGGCCACGGCCTCGGGCTCCAGCGCCGCCACCGCTGCGGCCACCGCGTCGGGTTCCTCCAGCGCGCGCAGGACGCTGCCGTCGGCGGCCAGCCGCTCGTCCGCCTCCACGACCTGGTCGCGGGCCACCAGAGGTGGCGGCCGGTCGACCGTCAGGTCGTACAGCGACGGGCGGTCCTGGCGTCCGATCTCGAGCAGGTCACGGAACCCGGCTGTGGTCACCAGCACGGTGCGCGCCCCGTCACGTTCCAGCAGGGCGTTGGTGGCCACGGTCGTGCCGTGCGCGAAGCGGCCGAGGGTGGTCGCGTCCGCCTCCAGCCGCTCGACCCCGTCGAGCACTCCCTCGGCCTGGTCGTGGCGGGTGGACGGCACCTTGGCCACACGCAGCGATCCGTCGTCGTCGAGGACGAGGTCGGTGAACGTCCCGCCCACGTCCACACCGAGCCGAGGGTCCCCACCCGGCTGATGGCGACCGCCGCCGCTACCGTCGCTGGCGGAGCTGCGCGCGGTGCTGGCGCCCCCGCGGCCGCCGCTCGCGTCGTGGACGGCCTGGCGACGAGCGCCGCCCGGGACGCTCACAGCCGCCGACTCGTGAACGCGGTCACGAGCAGCAGGGCCGCGGCTGCCAGCGCCACCCACACCCCCGAGGCGTGGTGGACGCTGAAGCCGAGCGACACGTCGTCGGGTACCGCGTCCGCCAGCGACGCCAGTTGCACCAACTGCTCGTCGGCACCGAAGCGCGACGTGGGCGGCAGCACGAGAGCGCTGGCACCGGTCGTGAGCGACATCGCGATCGCCGCGGCGAACAGGATCTCGGGGCTGGCGGGGATCGGCCTGTCGGCCGCAACCGACAGGCCCACGATCGTGGCCACCACCCCCAACGCGGCGACCAGCCAGACCCAGGGGTGCGCCTGCCAGCCGGTCAGCGCCGCCACCGCGCGTGAGCGCACGCTGCCCAGCATGGTCACGTCGGCGTGCAGCGCGTACCACGGCAGGTAGACCGCGATCACGCCGGCGAGCCCCGCGAACGCTCCGCCGACACCGACCACGCCGCGTGGCCGCAGCGCCACCCGCAACTGCAGCGCGAGGTCACCGCGCACGGCCACTCCTCCGCCCTCGGAGCAGGACGTCCCAGGGTCGCTCCGCGACGCTACTCCCAGCGAGCGTGCGATCAGCGCAGCGCGGGTGGCGGAGCCGGCGCGGCGTACGGTCCGTCGCGCAGCGCGCCGAGCAGGGCCTGCGGCGGGTAGCCGCGTCGGGCGTTCTGCTGGTACGAGTACACGACCGCGCCGTCGCCGGCGTCCAACGCCGACCGCACCTGCTGCAGCGACCCGTCCGGGGTGTTCAGCCACGCGCCCACGCCGACCGCCAGCCGGCAGCCGCACTGGGCGCGGAGGTGCCGCTCGAAAGCGACCCAGCCGTCGAACCACGTTGCACGCGCGGAGGCGTCGAAGTAGTTCATCGGGAACACCGCGTCGACCAGTCCCTCACGCAGCCAGTCGGGCCAGGCCTGGAAGACGTCGCCCCAGGTCCTGGTGTTGCGGTAGTCGGACGTGCTGGCGGGCGGCTCGCCGATCGTGCTGCCGGCCATGCTGACCGCAACGTGCGGGGAGACCTGCCGCACCGCGTTCCGGATGCGGGTGGCCAGCTGCCGGGTCTGCTCCCGCCGCCAGTCGCTCCACGCCGGGTCGTTGGGTGGCGGTGTGCCGGTCGCTCCCGTCGCCTGGCGGAAGCGCTGCAGGGAGATCGGGTGGTAGCCCCACTCCGCCGACTCGTAGCGCAGGTAGTCCACGTGGACCGCGTCGATCGCATAGCGTTCGGCGAGCTCGCGGAAGACCGCGACCACGTGGTCGGCCACGGCCGGGACTCCCGGGTCGAAGAACGTCCCCTGGCGGCCGCTGGCGTCCACCGACACCCATGGCTCGGCGCTGCCCGCCCCGTGGGCCTCCCACAGCGGCAGCCGCTGCCCGGCGTAGCGCTCGTGCCAGGCGGGCAGGGCCGGGACCCAGGCGTGTACCGCGAGGCCGCGGTCGCGGGCGGCGGGGACCAGCCGCGCGAGCAGGTCCAGGTCGGCCGGCATGTCGGGGTCGGGTGTCCGCGGCAGCACCGAGGACGTGTAGTAGGCGTCCTGGCGGCGCGCGACTTCGACGATGACGGTGTTGAGGTTGGCCGCTGCGGCGGCGTCCAGAGCCCGGTCGATGCCCTCACGGGACTTGAGGGTCGCGTCGAACAGGTGGACCCACATGGCGCGCATCTGCGGTGGGGGCCCGCCTGCCGCTGCCTCGTCGTAGCGTGCCTCCAGCGCTGCGACCAGCTCGGGAGCGAGGACCGCGGTGCCTCCCACCAGGCGGATCGGGGTCGCCGGCTGCAGGCCACCCAGGCGCAGGTGGCGGTCCGTGCCGTGACCCGGCTGGGTTCGCTCGGCGTACAGGACCGGTCCGCCGCCCGCGCGGGCGGC
>DASZZX010000122.1:0-14984 GCA_036260415.1 Nitriliruptorales bacterium | reverse complement strand
CCGGTTCGTCAGCGACGACGAGCTGTTGGCGTTGGCCCGCGAGCGCGCCCCGGCGGTGGCGCAGGCGCTGGAGCGCTACTGGTTCGACCCCGGCCCGGTCGGCTGACGGCTCCGCCCGTCTGCCCGTGGGAAGACGTGCAGCTGGGAAGACGGTGGTCGGCAACCCGCGCCAGCGCGACGACCGGCCCCTGCGCAGCGTCGCCGTCTCTCTCCGTCGGCTCCCGTTGTAGGCTCGCCGCCACGGGCGCCATCCGCCGGGTGCGGGTGGCCCGTCAAGGGGGTTCCACATGCTCTCCTCCGGGGCGGTCGTCGAGGACGTCGCTGGTCGCGGGGCGGCTGGCGCCCGCCGCCGTGTCGTGTGGTGGCGGCTGCTGTTGGTGGCGTCGCTGGGCGCGGTCAGCGTGGCGGCGAAAGGCCCCTCGACCGCTGCACCGGCCGGGCAGTCCGAGGCCGGGTTCACCGCCCCGGTGGTGGTCAGCGAGGAGGACACCGCCGAGCCCGGCATCGACGCGGCGCATGACGGCACCCTCTACGTCAACGCCCCGGTACGACTGCTGCCGGGCCTGCTGGGGAGCGCCAGCTTGCTGTGGCGGTCGGACGACGGTGGCGGCACGTGGGCGCTCACCCCGCCGGGGCTGCGAGCGGCCTTCCCGGGAGGTGGCGACTCCGACGTCGCCGTCGATCCCGGCAACGGCACGGTCTACTTCAGCGACCTGTGGGGAGGGAGCTCGACCGCTTCCGTCTCCGAGGACAAGGGCGAGACCTGGTTCGCCAGTCCCCTCAGCGGCCTGCCGATCCACGACCGCCAGTGGCTGGCGACCCCGGGGGGAGGCGTGGTGTACCTGACCTACGGCCAGATCCCCCTCGGTGTGATGGTGTCCAAGTCGGTCGACGGGGGGCGGACCTTCCTGGCGCACAGCATCGCCGTCAGCGTGGCGGATCGCAGCGGCTGCCTCTGCCCACCGGGCACGATGGTGGTCGACGCGGCGGACCCCTCGGCTGAGCTCGCCGACAGGGTGGGGGTCGTCTACGCCACGTCGACGGGCGGCATCGGCTTCGCCCGATCGGAAGACGGCGGATCGACCTTCGTCCAGGTCCCGATCGCACCCGACCGTCAGGGGGTCGACACGATGCGAGCGTTCCCCGTCGTGGCCAGCGCAGATGGGGACCGGCTGGTGGCGGTCTGGCAGGAGTCCGTGGAGGATCAACGGACCCTGGTGCAGTTCAGCGACTCCCCGGACTGGGGTGCCAGCTGGAGCGAGCCGCGCGTGCTGGTGGACGAGGGCACACCACTGTTCCCCTGGGTCGACGCCAACGATGCCGGCAAGGTCGCGGTGTCGCTGTACCACACCGATCAGGTGACACTGCCGGATACGGCTCCTGAGGAGGCGGTGTGGTTCGAGCGCTACCTGGAGAGCCTCGACGGTGGGCAGACGTTCTCCCCACTGGTGACGGTCGACCCCGAACCTGTCAAGACCGGACCCATCTGCACGGCGGGCGCGAACTGCACCGAGGACCGTGAACTGCTCGACTTCCAGGCGGTCGCTGTCGACGGGGAGGGTATGGCCAATGTGGCGTGGACCCGTTCCGTCGACAACGTGGCCGATACCCAGATCCGCTTCGCGAAGCAGCAGGCGGGCGGCGCGCCCGAGCCGGCCACGACGATCGTCCGGCTGGAGCGGACCGTGGAGGACGTGGTGACCGGCCTCCTGCCGTAACGACGGCAGGTGGCGAGCCCACCCCTGCGGTGCAGGGTCGCCGGGGGGCCACCGTCCCACCTCTCCAGCGGGCAGCTGGGTCCATCGAGGCCACCGGCCCACCTCTCCAGCGGGCAGCTGGGTCCACCGAGGCCACCGTCCCACCTCTCCAGCGGGGAACTGGGTCCACCGAGGCCACCGTCCCCCGTTCGTGCGGCGCCGGTACCCTCCGCGCGATGCCCGACTTCCAGGTGGTCACCGACCTCAGACCCTCCGGCGACCAGCCGGCGGCCATCGAGGGCATCGCGGAGGCGATCCTCGGCGGCGAGAAAGCGGTCACGCTGCTCGGCGCCACCGGGACGGGCAAGACCTTCACCGTCGCCAACGTCGTCGAGCGCGTGCAACGTCCCACGTTGGTCATCGCTCCCAACAAGACGCTCGCCGCCCAGCTGGCCAACGAGTTCCGCGACGTCTTCCCGCACAACGCGGTCGAGTACTTCGTCTCCTAGTACGACTACTACCAGCCCGAGGCGTATATCCCGCAGACCGACACGTACATCGAGAAGGACTCCACGATCAACGACGAGATCGAGCGTCTGCGCCACCGCACCACGATGTCGCTGCTGTCACGCAGGGACGTCGTCGTGGTCGCGTCGGTCTCCTGCATCTTCGGCCTGGGGTCGCCCAGCGAGTACCGCGACCACGTCCTGTGGCTGCGTCGGGGGGAGGAGCAGGGGCTCGACGCGGCGCTCCACAAGCTGGTGGACCTGCAGTACAGCCGCAACGACCTCAACTTCGTACGTGGCACCTTCCGGGTGCGCGGCGACACGCTCGAGGTGTTCCCGTCGGACGACGAGCTCGCGGTCCGCTTCGAGTTCTTCGGCGACGAAGTGGAGCGCATCACCCGCCTGAACACCGTCACGGGCGAGGTCACCGGCGAGATCCAGGAGTTCGCGGTCTTCCCCGCCTCCCATTACGTCGCGTCCCAAGCGAACGTGGAACGCGCCGTCCGCACCATCGAGGCCGAACTGCGGGAGCGGTTGGCCGTGTTGGAGTCGGAGCACAAGCTGCTGGAGGCGCAGCGCCTGCGGATGCGGACCAACTACGACCTGGAGATGATCCGCGAGATCGGTTCCTGCTCGGGCATCGAGAACTACTCGCGCCACTTCGACGGTCGCGCCGTGGGCGCACCCCCGTACACCCTGCTCGACTACTTCCCCGACGACTTCCTGCTCGTGATCGACGAGTCCCACGTGACCATCCCGCAGATCGGCGGGATGTACGAGGGCGACCGTTCACGCAAGGAGGTCCTGGTCGAGCACGGCTTCCGGCTGCCCTCCGCGCTGGACAACCGACCGCTGCGCTTCGACGAGTTCCTACGCCGGGTCGGCCAGCGGCTGTTCGTCTCGGCCACGCCGGGGCCGTACGAGCGTCGCGAGTGCACCACCTTCGCCGAGCAGGTGATCCGCCCGACCGGGCTGGTGGACCCGGAGGTCGTGGTGCGCGAAACCCGGGGGCAGATCGACGACCTGATGCACGAGATCGCAGGGCGGGTCGAGCGCGACCAGCGGGTCCTGGTGACCACGCTGACCAAGAAGATGGCCGAGGACCTGACCGACTACCTGCTCGAGAACGGGGTGCGCGTCCGCTACCTGCACTCGGACATCGACACCGTGCAGCGCATCGAGATCCTCCGGGACCTGCGCCTTGGGGAGTTCGACGTGCTGGTTGGCATCAACCTGCTGCGCGAGGGCCTGGACCTGCCGGAGGTGTCGCTGGTCGCCATCCTCGACGCCGACAAGGAGGGGTTCCTCCGCTCCGAGACGTCGCTGATCCAGACCATCGGCCGCGCCGCCCGCAACGTGCACGGGCAGGTGATCATGTACGCCGACGACGTCACCGAGGCGATGCGCCGGGCCATCGACGAGACCAACCGTCGGCGCGACAAGCAGCTTGCCTACAACCTCGAGCACGGGATCGACCCCAGGACGATCCGCAAGAAGGTCAGCGACATCATCCAGGCCGCCCGCGCGGCCGAAGCGGGGCAGGCGTACGCCGCGGCCGAGTCGCCCCGCCGCGCCGCCGAGACGGAACGCCGACCGGCCGAGCTGCCACGCGAGGAGCTCAGGGCACTGATCCAGCGCCTCACCGAGGAGATGCACGAGGCGGCCGCCGAGCTGCGCTTCGAGTACGCCGCCCGTCTGCGCGACGAGATCGCCGAGCTCAGGCGCGAGCTGCGCGGTATGGAGATGGCCAACGTGTGACCCGCCGGCCCCGGGGGCCACGCCGGATCGTGCGGCCCTGCCGGTGCCGGCGGGGCGGTGGTCTTGCCGGATCGTGCGTGCTGGCGGTCGCCGGTGACCGTGGCGACGCACGATCGAGGTCAGGCCGAGGCCAGGGCCAGGGTCGTGGCCGGGGTCGGGGCCGAGGACGGGGCGTCGGTCGGTAGGGTCGCGGTCCGGATGTTCCAGGAGGTCACGTGGCGGACGCCCTCGTCGCCATCCACTCCGTCCTGCGCTGGGTGGTGTTGGCCGGGCTGGTCGCCGGTGGCGGGTGGGCGCTGCTGCGCGCCCCCATCGCACCGACCTTCCGCGCCCAACCGTTCGCGCTCGTGGCGGCCGTCGTGGACGTGCAGGTGCTGCTGGGCATCCTGCTGTACCTCGTGAAGCGCGGCTGGACGCAGGGCGTGTTCATCGCCGCCATCCATCCGGTCGTCATGTTGGCCGCCCTGGCGCTCGTGCACGTCGGGCTGGTCGGGGCGCGGCGGCGCCACACGCCGCTCGACGCCCACCGCGCGATCGGTGCCGCCTACCTGTTCGCGCTCGCCGTGGTGGCATTCGGGGTGCCCTGGTACCGGTGACGCACGGGCGACACCACCCACGGCGTCACCACCCACGCTCCTCCCACTCGGGGATGCTCGGCCGCTCGTCGCCCAGCGTGGTGTCGTCGCCGTGGCCCGGGTACACCCAGGTCTCGTCGGGCAGCTGCCCGAACACCTTCTCCTTCAGCCCGTCCATCAGCAGCCGGAAGCGCTCCTCGTCGCCCCAGGTGTTGCCCGGCCCGCCGGGGAACAGGGAGTCCCCGGTGAACAGGTGCGGACGCTCGTCCGCGCGGACGAGGTAGACCAGGCTGCCGGGCGTGTGGCCGGGCGTGTGGATCACCTCCACCTCGAACGCCCCGAACGGCAGCACCTCGCCGTGCTGCAGCAGCCGGTCCGGCTCGTGCGGGAAGAGATCGGCGTCGCCGGCGTGACCCCACACCTCCAGACCCGGCTCGCGGGCGAGGTCATCCCAGGCGCGGACGTGATCCTCGTGCCCGTGGGTCTGCAGCACGGCGATGGTCTCCAGGTCCTCCGATGCCGCACGGATGCGGTCGGGCTCCGCGGCCGCGTCGATCACGAACCCGACTCCCGCGTGGGTGTCAGCGACCACGTAGACGTTGTTGTCCATCAGTCCGACCGACAGCTTGCGGACCAGGAGGGCTCCGTCGCGCCGCTCCGCCTGCCCACTCCCGGGCACGAGCTGCCCCGAGTAGTCACCCACAGTCCCCACTCCCGTCGAACGTGCGTTCGTCCATCGTTCGCGGCCGGTACGCTCCCGCGTACCATCGCGCTCCTTCCCGGCGAGCGCCAGCGCACGACCGACCGTAGGGAACCGCCGACGTGTCCGACCTCCTGATCATCCGGGGTGCACGCGAGCACAACCTCAAGGACGTCGACCTCGAGCTGCCCCGCGACGCCCTGATCGTGTTCACCGGGCTGTCCGGCTCCGGCAAGTCCAGCCTCGCGTTCGACACCATCTACGCGGAGGGCCAGCGGCGCTACGTGGAGTCGCTGTCGGCGTACGCGCGCCAGTTCCTCGGCCAGATGGACAAGCCCGATGTCGACTTCATCGAGGGCCTGTCGCCGGCCATCTCGATCGATCAGAAGGCGACCTCCCGCAACCCGCGCTCGACCGTGGGCACGATCACCGAGATCTACGACTACATGCGCCTGCTGTACGCGCGGGTGGGCGTGCCGCACTGTCCCGACTGCGGACGACGCATCTCGAGCCAGACCGCCGAGCAGATCGTCGACCAGGTGCACGAGCTGGCGCCGGGCACGCGCTTCCAGGTGCTGGCCCCGGTGGTGCGCGGCCGCAAGGGCGAGTACGGCGCGCTGTTCCGCCAACTGTCCAGCCAGGGGTACGCGCGCGTGCGCGTGGACGGGGAGGTGCACACGCTGGATGACCCCCCCAAGCTGGACAAGCAGCGCAAGCACGAGATCGAGGTCGTGGTCGACCGGCTGGTGCAGAAGGGAGATCTGCGCCGGCGGTTGACCGACTCGATCGAGACGGCGCTGCAGCTGGCCGAGGGCGTGGCCATGATCGAGATCGTGCCCGCCGGGGCGGGCCAGCGGCCGGACCAGCCCGACGGCGGCCGGCCGGAGGTGCTGACGTTCAGCGAGCACCTGGCCTGCCCGGCCTGCGGGCTGTCGTTCGATCAGCTCGCCCCGCGGAACTTCTCGTTCAACTCGCCGTACGGCGCTTGCGAAGAGTGCAGCGGTCTGGGCACCCAGCTGATGGTGGACGCCGAACTGGTGATCGGTGATCCGGACCTGTCGATCGCCGAGGGCGTAGTGCTCCCATGGGCCGGAGGTCACCAGAGCAACTACCTCCAGCAGCTGCTGCGGGCAGTGCTCCGCGACCTCGGAGCCGACCCGCAGACCCCGTGGAGGAAGCTGCCGGCCCGTGTCCGCCGGGCGATCCTGCACGGCCTGGACCATCGGGTGCACGTCGAGTACACCAACCGCTACGGCCGTCGCCGCTCCTACCGGGCCCACTTCGAAGGGGTGCTCACGTCGCTGCGGCGACGGCACAGCGAGACCGACTCCGACCACGTCCGCGCTCAGGTCGAGCAGTACATGCGTGAGGTGCCGTGCCGGGCGTGCCAGGGTCGACGTCTGAAGCCGGTCGCGCTGGCGGTCACGGTCGGGGGCCGGTCGATCGCCGACTTCGCGGCCATGTCGGTGGCGGCCGCGGACGAGTTCGTCGCCGCCCTCACGCTCAGCGAACGCAACCGGCTGATCGCGGCGCGGGTGCTCAAGGAGATCCGCGCGCGGCTGAGGTTCCTGCTCGACGTCGGCCTGGAGTACCTGACGCTGGACCGTGCGGCGGGGTCGCTGTCGGGTGGGGAGGCCCAGCGGATCCGCCTGGCGACGCAGATCGGAGCGGGTCTGGTCGGGGTGCTGTATGTGCTCGACGAACCCTCCATCGGCCTGCACCAGCGTGACAACGCCCGTTTGATCGAGACGCTGCTGCGGCTGCGCGACCTCGGCAACACTCTGATCGTGGTCGAGCACGACGAGGCCACCATCCATGCCGCCGACCATGTGGTGGACATCGGACCGGGGGCAGGCGAGCAGGGCGGGGAGATCGTGCACTCCGGGCCGTTGGACGGCCTCCTGGGCAACCCGCGCTCGATGACCGGCCTCTACCTGTCGCGCGAGCTGGCCGTCCCCGTGCCGACCGGACGCCGTCCGGTCGATCCACGGCGGGCGGTCACCGTGGTGGGGGCCGCGGAGCACAACCTCAGGGGGATCGACGTCACGTTCCCGCTGTCGACCTTCGCCTGTGTGACGGGGGTGTCGGGGTCGGGCAAGTCGACGCTCGTGAACGACATCCTGAGCCGCGTGCTCATGCGGCACGTGTACTCCTCCCGCGAGGCGCCCGGGCGCCACCGGCGCGTGCGCGGCCTGGAGAACGTGGACAAGGTGGTTGTGGTCGACCAGTCGCCGATCGGTCGCACCCCCCGCTCGAACCCGGCGACCTACACGGGCCTCTTCGACCACATCCGTCGCCTGTTCGCCGCCACCCCGGAGGCCAAGGTGCGCGGCTACCGGCCGGGACGGTTCTCGTTCAACGTCAAGGGCGGCCGCTGCGAGTCGTGCAAGGGTGACGGCACGCTGAAGATCGAGATGCACTTCCTGCCGGACGTGTACGTCCCCTGCGAGGTCTGCAAGGGTCGGCGCTACAACCGCGAGACGCTCGAGGTCCACTACAAGGGCAGGACCATCGCCGAGGTCCTCGACATGACCGTGGACCGCGCGCTGCACTTCTTCGAGAACGTCCCCGCGATCGCGGCCCACCTGCAGACGCTCCACGACGTCGGACTGGGCTACATCCGGCTGGGACAGCCGGCCACCACCCTGTCGGGCGGCGAGGCCCAACGGGTCAAGCTCGGGTCCGAGTTGAAGAAGCGGGCGACCGGACAGACCGTCTACATCCTGGACGAACCCACCACCGGCCTGCACTTCGACGACATCCGGCGGCTGCTCGATGTCCTGCACCGGCTGGTGGACAAGGGCAACACGGTGATCGTCATCGAGCACAACCTGGACGTGATCAAGACCGCCGACCACGTCATCGACCTCGGGCCGGAAGGGGGCGTGGGCGGCGGCGCCGTGGTCGCGACGGGGACGCCGGAGGACATCGCGGACGTGCCCGCCTCCTACACCGGCAAGTTCCTGCGCGACCTGCTCTCCTGACGCCGCCACTCCCACAGGACCCACACAACCGCCGCCAGCAGCCCGCCCCGCGCGCCCCACGCCCACGCCACCGGCCAGCCACGGGCCCGGCCCAACGTCACCTGGTCGGGGTGCAGTGGCCGGAAGGTCGTCGCGAAGCCCACCGCCGCAGGGTCCTCCACCCGGCACAGCACCGCAGCGACCGGGTCGCCACCGCGGTCGAGCAGCTGCATGTGGGGTGAACGGTCCTGCAGCGACCAGCCCACCGACGTGTCCGCCGGCACGTCGAGGACGAACGGGGTGGCGGGCGCCGACGGCAGTCGGTAGCGGCCGACCTGGAAGCCGGCCGGGTGCACGTCGACGTCCGCGCGCACCGCCCAGCGACCGTCGTCGAGCCGCAGTTGGGCGGGCGGTTCCCCCGCGAATGTCAGGGTCACCGCCGCTGCGCGACAGGGGGGGACGACCCTGAGCCTGGCACCCTCCAGCCACCGGTCGTTCCACGTCTGGTCCGCCACCGGTGCGAGGTCCGGCGCCACCAGTCCCGGCAGGTAGGTCGCCGTCACGTAGCGGTTCACCGACGCGATCTCCATGCTGGTGACCAGCACGAGCACGGCCGCGGTGGCCACCACTGCCCAGCGCCGCGGGAGCGCGACCGCCAGGCCGCCCGCCACCGCGACCACCGTGGCGACGAGGGCGGCGTACAGGTGACGTCCCACCATGGTGCCGCCGCCGAGCACCACGACGATCACCGCCAGCATGGCCACGAACGCCGCCAGCGGAGCGCTCGCCAGCCAGAGCAGGCGGCCCGCCGTCGCACCGTGGCGGCGGGCGACCGTCACCGCCGCGCCGGTCGCGACCGCGACCACGAGCGCCCCCCACCAAGCGAGGACGTAACGGTTCCACGCGGGAGCGAGCAGCTGCAGGTCCCAGAAGCCCAGCGACGCGCGCTCAACGTGCTGCGCCAGTCCAGCCAACGTGTCGACCGGCGCGTGGACCTGCAGGGAACCGGTGATGCCCTCGGCGTACCGGGCGGCGCTCGCCGCCCCGTACACCCGCACGTTCCACGCCACCCACGGTGCGGGCAGCGCGGCCGCCAGGACCCCGGCCACGGCGAGCCAGGGCAGCAGCCGGGCGGGGCGTGGGTGACGCAACGCCGCGAGCGCCACCCCGGCAGGGACCAGCACCGCCAGCCCGACCGCAGTGGCCTTGGCGAGCAGCGCGGCTCCGGACAGCAGCCCGGCCGCGACCGCCTGTCGCAGGGTCGGCCCGACCCGCAGCGCGCGCGCCACCGGCAGCAGGGCGGCACCGCCCAGCGGGACGACCAACGCGTCGTTGGTGACCGCGGCGAGGTTGCCCTCGAAACCCTGCACGTGGACGAGCAGCAGCGGTGCTGCCAGCCACGCGACCGGGCGGTCCGGCAGCAGTTCGCGTGCGAGCACGTACGCCACGGGCACGGCGGTCAGCGCGAGCACCAGCGTCATCACTCGGAGCGCGTACAGGGTCGCGACCCCCCCGCCGTCACCCGCCAGCAGCTGGACCGGCGCCAGCAGCAGGTAGAACAGCGGTGGCTGCACACCCTCGTAGGACTGCGCGACCGCACCCCACTCGTGTGGCCGGTCCACGCTGACGGGGATGCGGCCGAACGCTGACGTGGGCGAGGACTTGAACAGTCGCAGCAGCTGCGGTGGCAGAGTGTGGGTGCCCACGATCGGCGGACGTGCCCGCGATACCAGCGATGCCACGTAGGCGGCGTGCTGGGCCTCGTCGATCGGGCTGGGCACCTCGACCACCACCACCCAGAACAGCCCGCGCAGCAGACCGAGCAGCGTGATGGTGACCAGCGCGGCCACGTGCCAGCGCGGCACCGGCGGCAGAGCGGGGCGAGGCCGGGTCATGGCGCCCTCTCGCCTCGCTCCTGCGGAGCGCCGCTCACTGGCCTGCCACACCGCACAGCGTCAACGCCGTGGTCGGGGGGACGGTCAGGTACACGGTGGCCCCCCCCAGCGACACGGAGAGGTAGCGGACCTGTGAACCGGGCAGCTCCCACCGGCGCGACGCGCGCGCTCTGCGGCCGTCGCGGTCCGCCAGGTCGGCGTGCACAGGTCCGCCCACAGCCGAGCGCAGGGCGACAGCGCCCGGGTCCTCGAACGCGATCGCGATCTGCGCGTCCGGGCCGGTGGCGACGGTCGCGCAACCCCCGGGCGCCGGCGGCACCGGACCGAACGACGTGCCCACGAGTCTGGGCAGCGGCGCCTGCCCGAACGGCGCGAGGGGTTCGGTCTCGAGGGCCAGCTGGAGCTGCGCCGACGCCTGCAGGCGGTCGAGGGGCCCCACCCCGGTAGGGGGCGGCAGAGCGCCCCGGCGCTCCAACTGCTCGAGCTCGCCCAGCTGGAGGTCGGGCGTCAGGTGGGTGTCGGCGGTCGCCACCAGCGGCGCCCCCGAGCCGGCCATCACCGCGGAGGCCAGGAGCGTGTCACGATGGTCCTGCTCGCTGGCCGCGGTGATCCCGGCCGCATCGACCAGAAGGCCCCAGCCGTGGAGCCCGACCGCGACCAGCGCCGCCAGCACCGGAGTCCGCCGCCACCAGCGGTCGTCCGCGAGCGCGGTGAGCGCCAGTCCCGCGCCGGGGAGCAGCAGCGCGGTCACCATGTGGACGTAGCGCGGCGAGCGGGCGAGGGCGACGCCGGCGCCGGTGCGTCCGATGGCGATCAGCGCGAGCAGCAGGACCGCGGCGACGGCGGTGGCCAAGGACGCTGCGGAGGAGCGTGGCGGGCGGCGACCACCCCGCTCGTGCGCGAGCGCCACGCGGGCCACCGCGGCGACGAGGAGCCCGACGACCAGCACGGGCCCGGCGCCCTCCAGGCCGGTGACGTCCTCCAGTCCTCCGCCCAGCCCCTCCCACACGTACCGTGCCGTTCCCGGCAGCGAGCGGCTGTGCAGGTCACTGTGCGAGGCCAGACCCGCACGGCCGTAGGCCACGAACCAGAGCAGGAACAGCGCCGTGGGGGGACCGACCGCCAGCGCGGCTGCGCGCAGGCGGCGGCGCAGCACTCCCGTCAGACCGGCCGCAGCGACCAGCGCGACGGCCACGGTGGAGGTGGCCAGCGCCAGCGACCCGACGCCGGTACCGGCGAGGTCGCGACCGTCCGGCGGTCCGTCGTGGTCCACCAGGAGGACGTGCCAGAGCCCGAGCGCCACCGCACCATTGGAACCGACCTGGAAGGCCCACAGCAGGTTCTCGTGGCCGGCGCCGACCAGCAGGTACGCGCCGGACAGCGCGGTCGCCACCCACGGGTCCACGCCCGCCCGGCACATCAGACGCCAGGCGAGGTGCGCGATCGCCCCGTGCGCCAGCAACGCCGGCAGCAGGTACGGCCAGTAGGCGTGCAAGCCCACGGCCGCGAACGTCAGCCGGAACACGACGACCGGCAGCGTGGACCAGTGCTCGTTGTGCGGCCGCAGCAGGTCGTCGAGTGAGGTCAGGCGCCGGTTGACGAGGAAGTCCCAGTCGTCGCCGGAGAACCACTGCCCGCCGCCGACCGCGACGTTCGTCCACAGCAGCAGCGCGAGCGCCCCGACGATCGTCGCCCCGTGCACGGTGGCGACGGCGCGGGCGCGGTTCACGGGTGCGGAGCGTATCTTCGGGGGATGCGCAACCCCGCCCAGGCGTTCCGCCCCGAGTCCGGCTCGATCCCCGACGGACCGGGCTGCTACCTGTTCCGCGATCGGCGCGGCCGGGTGATGTACGTCGGCAAGGCCAAGTCGCTGCGCCAGCGGGTGTCTAGCTACTTCCAGTCGTGGCAGCAGATCGCCCCCCGGACCCAGGCGATGCTCGAGGCGGCCGCCAGCGTCGAGTGGATCGTGGTGGACAACGAGGTGGAGGCGCTGCACCTCGAGTACAACCTGATCAAGCAGCACCGCCCGCGCTACAACGTCCGCTACCGCGACGACAAGAGCTACCCGTACCTGGTGCTCACCACGTCGGAGGAGGTCCCCCGCGCGCGGGTGCTGCGCAACCCGCGTGACCCCGCCGATCGGCGCTTCGGGCCCTTCGCCCACGCGTACGCGATCCGTGACACGCTCGACCTGCTGCTGCGGGTCTTCCCCGTCCGGTCGTGCTCCCAGGGGGTGTACGACCGCGCCCGTCGCGCCGGGCGGCCGTGCCTCTACTACCACATCGGTCGCTGCGCGGCGCCGTGCGTCGGCCACGTCGGGATCGCTGAGCACCGCGAGCTCGTGGACCAGCTGGCGGCGTTCCTCGACGGGGACACCGCGCCGACCCTGCAGCGGATCGAGTCGGAGATGCGCGCCGCCGCGGACGAGTTCAACTTCGAGGCGGCGGCACGCCTGCGCGACCAGCTGTTCGCGGCCCGCACCGTGCTGGAGAAGCAGCAGATGGTGTCGAGCCGTCGTGAGGACCTCGACGCGGTCGATCTGGTCGAGGACGACCTCGAAGCGGCCGTGCAGGTCTTCTTCGTGCGCCGCGGCCGCGTCGTGGGGCGCAAGGGATGGACCGTCGACAAGGTGGAGCAGCTCTCGACGGCGGAGCTGCTGACCTCGTTCCTGCTGGAGCTGTACGAGGACCGGCCCGACGAAGTGCCGCCGCTGATCCTGCTGCCCGAAGAGCCGACCGACGCCGAGGCGCTCGCGGAGCTGCTGGTGACGCTGCGGCAGCAGGCCCGGGTGCAGCGTCCGGGTCGGGGACGGCCACCGAGCGTGGTGCGTCTCCGCGTCCCGCAACGGGGGGAGAAGCGGGCCCTGCTCGAGACCGTGCGGCAGAACGCGCAGGAGGCGTTCCAGCGGCACCGGTTGCGGCGCGCGCAGGACTTCAACGCGCGCTCGCAGGCGCTGCGCGAGCTGCAGGCGGCGCTGGGGCTGGAGGACGCCCCGCTGCGCATCGAGTGCTTCGACATCTCCCACCTCGGGGGCAGCGAGGTGGTGGGCTCGATGGTGGTGTTCGAGGACGGTCTGCCGAAGAAGTCCGACTACCGCCGTTTCAAGGTGCGGGTCGACCGCAACGACGACTACGCCGCCCTGCACGAGGTCGTGCGCCGCCGCCTCCTGCGCTACATCCACGAGCAGAGCGAGCCGGTCGGCGAGCGCGGCTCACGCCGGTTCGCCTACCCGCCGAACCTCCTGCTGGTCGACGGCGGGCCGGGCCAGCTGTCGGCCGCGCTGCAGGCGATCGAGGAGCTGGGCGTGGAAGGGATCGACTCGGCCGCGCTCGCCAAGCGCTTCGAGGAGCTGCACGTCCCCGGTCGCAGCACGCCGGTGGTGCTGCCGCGAGGCAGTGACGCGCTGTTCCTGCTGCAGCGGATCCGTGACGAAGCGCACCGCTTCGCGATCACATACCAGCGGCAGCGCCGCACCGCCGCGGTCACCCGCTCGGCGCTGGACGACGTCCCGGGCGTGGGGCCGGCGCGCCGCAGGGCCCTCTTGCGCCGCTTCGGCAGCCTCAGAGCGTTGCGGGCGGCCACGGTGGAGGAGTTGATGGAGGTGCCGGGGGTGTCGCGTACGATCGCGACCGCGGTGCGCGAGCACCTCGGGGCTGAGGAGGCGACCGCGTGAGCGGAACCGCGCACCTGGTGGTCTCGCTGGTCACGCTGGGCTCGTTCGTGGTGATCGTGCGCCTGGTTCGGCGCCGGGAGCTCAAGCCGAAGTACGCGCTGCTGTGGCTGACGGTGGGCACCGTCATGGTGCTGCTGGCGATCTCGCCGGCGCTGCTGGACCGGGTCTCGCTGTGGCTGGGGATCTCGTACGGTCCCGCCACGCTGTTCTTCGCCGCCATCACGCTCCTGCTGCTCGTCGCGGTGCACGTGTCGTGGGAGCTGTCACGTCTCGAGGAGCGCACGCGCACGCTCGCCGAGGAGCTGGCGCTGCTGCGAGCGGAGACGTCGCGCGACCGCCCGCCGACGACCGACGCGAGCTGAGGAGCCGGTGCGCGGTCTGTCCGCGAGTGCGCGCGCGCGCAACCCCCTGCCGGAGGGCACCGCGGCGGTCGGAGCCGGGCTGCTCGTGCTGGGGCTGGCGTCGTACGGCTTCCTGGTGATCTCCGGTCGAGCCCTCGGGCCGGCCGCGTTCGCGCCGCTGTCCGCGCTGTGGGCGGTCGTCTTCACGGTCGGGCCCGGCGTCTTCGTCCCGCTCGAGCAGGAGGTCGCCCGGGTCGTCGCGGCCCGGCGCGCCGTCCGCACCGGTGGGCGCCCGGTCGTCCGCCGCGCGAGGCACCTCGCGGCGACCGCCACCCTGGTGCTGCTGCTCGCGATCGTGGCCGGGCACCGGGCGCTGCTGGACGAGCTGCTGGCCACCGACGTCCTGCTACTCGCGGCGCTCGCCCTGGGCTTGGCCGGGTACGCCGTCGAGCACCTGCTGCGAGGCACACTGGCAGGCACCGGCCGGTTCGGGGCGTACGGGACGGTCCTCGCCGTCGAGGGTCTGACGCGCCTGGCAGCGAGCATGGCGCTCGCGCTGGTGGGCGTGCGCGGCGTGGGTGCGTACGGGCTGGCGTTCGGGGTGGCCCCACTGGTGGGGGCGGCGGTCTGGCTGGGACTCCGCCGGCCGCTCACGCGGCCCGGCCCGGCGTCCGACTGGAGGGATCTCTCCACCGCGTTCGGGTGGCTGCTCGCCGCTCAACTGCTCGCCCAGTTCTTGGTGAACGGCCCGCAGATCGTCGTGGTCGCCCTGGCCAGGGAGGTGGAGAAGGGCGAGGCGGGTCGTTTCATCGCCGGGGTCATCCTCGCTCGGGTGCCGCTGTTCCTGTTCGCAGCGATCCAGGCGGCGCTGCTCCC
>DASZZX010000121.1:0-20446 GCA_036260415.1 Nitriliruptorales bacterium | reverse complement strand
GATGCCACCACGATCGTGCGTGCTGACGGTCACCGGTGCCCGCTACGACGCACGATCCGCGACGGGCCCCGGTGGCCACCACGATCGTGCGTGCTGACGGTCACCGGTGCCCGCTGCGACGCACGATCCGCGAGGGGCCCGGTGGCCACCACGATCGTGCGTGCTGACGGTCACCGGTGCCCGCTGCGACGCACGATCCACGACGGGCCGGTCGCGTCGACCAGGCTGGTGGCGGGCATCTCGGTGGCGATGTAGAAGATGCAGTCCCTCCGGGCGGCCTCGGCGGTGCGCGTCATCATGACGGGTGTGACCGGCCGCGTGAGCACCACCTCACCGCCCGACACGGCGACGAAGCGGTCGGTGACGTCCTCGCCGCCGGGGCCGCAGACGACCAGCGGGTTGGCCTCCCCGTCGGGGATCCGGCCGAGCACGTGGCCGGCCGGGACGCGGCGGAAGTTGTGGGCATCGGCGTCCTGCTCCACCACGAAGTCGACGTCCTGGCCGAGGTCGCCCCCGAACGTGAACCGCACCTCGCGCCGGACCGTGACCTTGAGGAGGTCGCCGAGCAGGTCGAAGTCCCGCTCCAACCGGTCCCTGCTGGTGGCGGGGCCGAGGTAGCGACGCAGGCCGTCCACGGCGAAGGACAGGGCGTCGCTGCGGCCCGGCCGGCCGCACTCGACCGCCACGGCGGGGCACACGTCATCCAGCGCCTCCATCAGGGTGTGCACGCCCAGCTCCCAGAGCAGCAGCGTCGTCGTGAAGGTGGTCGCCAGGTTGATGCTGTCCTCCCGCAGCCGCGTCACGATCGCGTAGAAGGGGTTGGCGCCGCTGTTGTTGTGCACGTCCACGAGCGCTCCGATGCCCGCCGCGCGCAGCTCGCCCAGCATGCCGTCGGCGGCCAGCCTCTGGCGCGTGGTCGGCGGGAGTCCCCAGATGCGGTTGAAGTCCTCCTGCCCGTCGAGGTAGCGGTGGCGGAAGCCCCCGTCGGCGAGCGCGGCCTGCACGTTGCCGATGACGACGTACAGGTCGAACGGGTAGGTGCGCCGACGACGCAGGATGCGCAGCACCGCGCAGTAGCCGGTGTCCTCGTCGCCGTGGAGGAGGCACGCCACAGCCCGTGGGCGTTCCTCCCCGGCGCCGGGCACCCGGATCAACGTGGGACGCCCGAGCTCCTCGAGCAGGGAGAGGTCGTCAAGGTCCAGCAGCCGGTCCGGCAGGCCGCCAGGGAAGCGGTTGAAGTGCCGGTCGCTGACGGGTCCGCCGCCACTGACCGGTCCATCCCCGCTCACGGGTCCACGCCCGGCGCGCTGCCGGCTGGCGACGCCACAGCCGCGGGCGGGCAGTCGACCGGCCAGGTGTGGACCGGCCGGTTGGCGTGCATGTGCTCCACGTACTGGCGGGTCATCTCCAGCAGGGCGTCCTCGCGGCTCATCCCGTCGTGCGCGAGCAGGTGACGGACGGAGGTGACCTGCCAGCTGGCACCGGTGCGCCCCGTCGTGCAGCGCGCCTCGATGATCGACAGGAAGTGGTCGCGGTCGTCGAGGTCGATCCCCCAGCGATCCAGCCCCTCGCGCGCGCGGGGCAGCAGGTGACGCAGGATCAGCTCGCTGGCCGGCACCACGCCGAGTCCCGGCCAGTACAGCTGCGCGTCCAGCCCGTCCCTGGCGGCCGCGAAGAAGTTCTCGGTCGCGGCCGCGAACGACAGCCGCTGGCTGACCGGCGCGGGGTCTTCGGCGAGGGCGCGCAGCGCCCCGTAGTAGAAGGCCGCGTTGGCGACCACGTCAGCCACGCTCGGCCCGGCCGGGAGCACCCGGTTCTCGACCCGTAGGTGGGGCTCGTCGCCCGTCACGCCGTACACCGGTCGGTTCCACCGGTAGATGGTGCCGTTGTGCAGGGCGAGCTCGTGCAGCCGCGGCAGCTCGCCGCGATCGAGAGCCGACAGGGGGTCCTCGTCGTCGAGGACGGGGAGCAACGGCTGGAAGTAGCGCACGTTCTCCTCGAACAGGTCTACGACGCTGCCGATCCACCGTTCACCGAACCACACCCGCGGGCGCACCCCCTGCGCGGCGAGCTCCTCGGTGCGCGTGTCGATGGACTGCTCGAACAGCGCGATGCGCGTCTCGCGCCACAGCTCCTTGCCGAGGAAGAACGGCGAGTTGCACCCCACCGCCAGCTGCGCGGCGGACAGTGCCTGCGCCGCGTTCCAGTGGCGGGCGAAGTCGTCGGGGCGCACCTGCAGGTGCAGCTGGCAGGACGTGGAGGCCGACTCCATCACGATGGAGTTGGCCATGGTGACCAGCCGCTCGCTGCCCTGGATGTCGATGCGCAGGTCCTCGCCGCGCACCTGCAGGATCTGGTCGTTCAGCGCGTGGTAGCGCGGATTGTTGGACATGTTCTCACGGCAGACGTGCAGGTCCTTCAGGGTCGGCAGGATGCCGATGATCAGCATGCGGGCGTCCAGTTGCTCGGCTCGCTCCAGGGCGTGGTTGAGGCTGCTGCGCAACTCCTGCTCGAGCTGACGCAAGACGGTGCCGCCCAGCCGGTGGGGCGCGAGGTTGAACTCGATGTTGAACTGGCCCAGCTCGGTCTGGAAGTCGTCGGATTCGATGTGGGCGAGCACCTTCTCGTTGATCATCATCGGGGCGCTGTCGCGGTCCACGAGGTAGATCTCGAGCTCCAGGCCGACGAGGTCGTGGCCCGCGCGGAACAGGTCCTCGGCCAGCATCCTGCGGAGCGCGTCGAGGCAGCGCTTGACCTTCTCGCGGTAGCGCAGCCGGTCCTCGCGCGTGAACCGATCGACTGCGATCTCCTCGCCCACCCACCCTCCGGGGTCGTCGTGGCTGGCATGGTAGGGAGGGCGCCGGCGCCTCACGGCCCGTCCGAACCGAGCCAGCGTCACCCCCCACGGGTCCGTCCTGACCCTGCGCCCGTAGCCTCTCACCGGTCCGTCCCGCACCGCGCCGTGGGCGCCCCGCCGGTCCGTCCAACCCCACGCGCCCGTTATTCAAACGTTGGTTTGAATATGCTCGGTGTGCGGCTACGCTGCCGGCGGACACGGTGCCCACGGGAGGTCCGCGTGGTCCACGTCACCCCGATCGTGGACGAGGGGCTGGGCAACGCCGCTTGGCTGGTCGACCTCGGTGACGGCTCGGCGCTGGTGGTCGACCCCGAACGCGACCCCCGCCCCTACCTCGCTGAGGCCGACCGGCAGGGGCTCAGCTTCCGGCTGGTCGTCGAGACGCACCTGCACGCCGACTTCGTGTCCGGCGGCCGCGAACTCGTCGACACGGCTGGTGGCGGCGTGGGGCTGCTCGCCCCGGCCGCTGCGAGGCTGGCCTACCACCATGACCCGGTCATCGATGGCGAGGAGGTCGCCGCCGGCGGGCTCACGCTGCGGGTGCTGGCCACGCCCGGTCACACGCCAGAGCACGTGTCGTACCTGCTGGTCGAGGGCGAGCGACCGCTGGCCCTGTTCTCCGGCGGGACCCTCATCGTGGGCGGGGTGGCCCGCCCCGACCTGATCGCGCCCCACCTGGATGAGCCGCTCGCCCGGGCGGCCTGGCGGTCCATCACCACCCGGCTGCTCACCCTCCCCGACGAGTTGCCCGTCTACCCCACCCACGGTGGCGGATCGTTCTGCTCGGCGGGGTCGGCTGAGCGCCGCTCCACCACGATCGGGGACGAGCGCCGCGAGAACGCGCTGCTGCAGGCCGCCAGCGAGGACGCGTTCGTGGAGGGGCTGTTAGGGGGGCTCGGCAGCTACCCGCCGTACTTCCTGCGGCTGCGCGAGGTCAACCGCCGCGGACCCCGCCGCTACGGCCTCGTCACCCCCGCGCTGTCACCCCTGGGCATCGGCGCGGTCGACCGGCTGCGCGCGCAGGGGGCGGAGCTGATCGACGTCCGCCGGGTCGCGGAGTTCGCAGCCGGCCACATCCCCGGAGCCCTGTCGATCGAGCTGCGCGACCGGTTCGCCACCTGGCTGGGCTGGGTCGTGGACGACCCGGCCACCCCGCTCGTGTTCGTGGTCGACGTCGAGCAGGACCGCGACCAGCTGGTGCGCCAGTGCCTCAACGTCGGCTACGAACAGCTAGCCGGAGAGCTGGCCGGCGGCGTCGACGCCTGGCGGGCCGCCGGACGGCAGGTGACCACGACCGAGCTGCTGGACGAGCCGCGCCCCGCCTCCGCCGTGCTGGACGTCCGCCAGACGTCGGAGTGGGAGGAGGGCCACGTCCGCGGCGCCCTGCACGTCGAGCTGGGCAGCCTCGCCCGACGGGCCGCCGAGGTGCCGGCCGGCCCGGTGGTGGCCCACTGCGCGCACGGCCAGCGGTCGATGACGGCCGCCAGCGTCCTGGAGCGCGCCGGTCGTCGGGACGTGGCGGTCTTCACCGGCGGCCCCGGCGAGTGGACCGATCCGTCCGGACAGAGGGTGGCAGCGGGACGGTGACCGCGCCCGCCGTCCGCCCGCGCGGTGCCAACGGCCGGCAGGTGCGGTTGGGGCTCCGGGAGAACTGGCGGCAGTTCACCCTGCTCGTGACGGTCAACCTCTTCGTCGGCGGCATGGTCGGCCTCGAACGCACGGTGCTGCCGCTGGTGGGTACCGAGGAGTTCGGCCTCACCTCCGAGCTGGTCACGTTCTCGTTCATCGTCGCGTTCGGGGTGGTCAAGGCGGTCGGCAACCTCGCCGCCGGCGTGGCGGCAGACCGGCACAGCCGCAAGGCGGTGCTCGTGGCCGGGTGGCTGGTCGGGCTGCCGGTCCCCTTCCTGCTCGGCTACGCACCGTCCTGGTGGTGGATCGTCGCCGCCAACGTGCTGCTCGGCATCAACCAGGGTCTCGCCTGGTCGATGGCGGTCAACATGAAGATCGACCTGGTCGGACCCCGCCAGCGCGGCCTGGCGATGGGTCTCAACGAGGCCTCCGGCTACACCGCCGTCGGCCTCACCGCGCTGGCCACCGGCTACATCGCGTCCACCGCGGGACTGCGGCCGCAGCCGTTCTGGCTGGGCATCGCCTACGCCGCGGCCGGCCTCACCCTGTCGGCGCTGGTGGTGCGCGACACGCGCCCGCACGCGGCGCTCGAGGCCCGCCAGCGCAGCCCCGACGGCGAGCCGCCGCCGCGGCCGTCCACCGGCTGGGTCGTGGCCGAGACGTCCTGGCGCGACCGGACGCTGTTCGGGGCCTCGCAGGCTGGCCTGGTCAACAACCTCAACGACGGCGTGAGCTGGGGCGTGCTGCCGGTGCTGTTCGCGTCGGCGGGGGTCGGCGTGGCGCAGATCGGGATCCTGAAGGGGGTCTACCCGGTGATCTGGGGGCTGGGCCAGGTCATCACGGGACCGCTCTCCGACCGGGTGGGCCGCAAACCTCTGGTCGTGTGGGGCATGCTCGTGCAGGCGGCCGGCCTGGCCACGATCGGGTTCGGCCTGTCCCGCCCTTTCCTGACCGGCATGGTCGGCTCCAGCCTGCTCGGCGTCGGCACCGCCATGGTCTACCCGGCGCTGCTGGCGGCGGTCGGCGACGCTGCCCAGCCCGCGTGGAGGGCCACCTCGATCGGGGTCTACCGGTGGTGGCGGGACATCGGCTACGCGGTCGGTGCGCTGATGGCCGGCTTCGTGGCCGGGGCGCTGAGCCTGGTGTGGGCGGTGCACGTCGCCGGTGCGCTCACGTTCGCCGCCGGGCTCGTCGCCTGGCGCACCATGCGCGAGATCGCCGGCGGGAGCGGGCGGTGACGTCCGGGTGCGGCAGCCCAGCAGAAGGGCATGTTCGGGAACGATTCGTGACTGGCCGATCACACATGGCGGGAAGGGCTGCCAGCGCCCGCAGCGGCTCCTACCCTGTAGGGAGGCCACCGTTCGCGGCCGGAAGGATGCGCCGTGGCCAACCGCCTGGCGGGAGCCGTCTCCCCCTACCTGCAGCAGCACGCCGACAACCCGGTGGACTGGTACCCATGGGGGGAGGAGGCGTTCGCCGAGGCACGACGCCGCGACGTCCCGGTGTTCCTCTCGGTCGGCTACTCCTCGTGCCACTGGTGTCACGTGATGGCACACGAATCGTTCGAGGACGATGAGGTGGCCGCCCTGCTGAACGACAACTTCGTCGCGGTCAAGGTGGACCGCGAGGAGCGCCCCGACGTGGACGCGGTGTACATGGACGCGGTCACGGCGCTGACCGGGCGCGGTGGCTGGCCGATGTCGGTCTTCCTCACCCCCGACGGTGAGCCCTTCTTCGGCGGCACCTACTGGCCGAAGGAGGAGCGGTCGGGCATGCCCGGCTTCCTGCGGGTGCTGCGGTCGGTCAACGAGGCGTGGGACGAGCGACGCGACGAGATCTCCGAGTCGGCGTCGCGCATCGCGGCTGCGATCGGCGGACGCGCTGGGCCGTCCGCCGAGGGAGCCGCCGACCCCACCGTCTCCGACCGGGCGGCCCCGGCGGCGCTGCGCGCGTGGGACCGCACGCTCGGAGGGTTCGGGCAGGAACCGAAGTTCCCCCAGGCGATGACGCTCGAGTGGCTGCTCGACCGCCACGTGCGCACCGGCGACCCCGAGGCGCTCGCCGCCGTCACCCACTCACTCGACGCCATGGCCTGGGGCGGCCTGCACGACCAGGTCGGCGGCGGTTTCCACCGCTACTCGACCGACGCCCGCTGGCTGGTGCCGCACTTCGAGAAGATGCTGTACGACAACGCCCTGCTCCTGGGGGTGTACGCCAAGGCCGCGGCGGTCACCGGCGAGGCGCGCTTCGACCGGGTCGCGCAGCGGACCGCCGACTACCTGCTGCGTGAGCTGCGCCACCCGCACGGCGGCTTGTACTCCGCGACCGACGCGGACTCCGAGGGTGTGGAAGGCAAGTTCTTCGTCTGGTCGATGGACGAGTTCGCCGAGGTGGTGCGCGACGCCGGGGCCGACCCGGACCGCTTCGCCGCCTTCTTCGGGGTCAGCGCCACCGGCAACTGGTCGGACCCGCACGGCCACGGCCCGCAGGGCGTCAACATCCTGCACCAGCCGGTCGCGCTCGACCGCTTCTGCGAACAGCGCGGTCTGGACCCAGCCGGGTTCCTCGACGACCTGCGTCGGGTGCGGGAGGCCCTGTACGAGCGCCGCGAGCAACGCGTCCACCCGGGGCTCGACGACAAGGTGCTCACCTCGTGGAACGCGCTCGCCGTGCGCGGGCTCGCCCTGGCCGGCATGCACCTCGCGCTGCCCGAACTGCTCGACGCGGCGGTCACCACCGCCAACTTCCTGCACCGCTCGCTGGTGGTCGACGGCCGCCTGCACCACGTCTGGAAGGACGGCACCGCCACGGTGGCGGCCTTCCTGGAGGACGTGGTGTTCCTGGCCCAGGCCTGCCTCGACCTGTACGCCGCAACCGGCGACGTGCGCTGGTTCGAGTCGGCCACCCGCTGGGCGGAGGAGGCGCGTGCACGCTTCCACGACGACGAGGAGGGCGGCTTCTTCACGACCGCGCACGACGCCGAGACGCTCTACACCCGCCCGCGGGACACCTGGGACAACGCCGTGCCGTCCGGCAACAGCGTGATGGGTGAGGTCGCCGCGCGGCTCGCCGGGTACACGGGCGACCCCAAGTGGCGGGAGCTGGCGGAGGAGGTGCTGCGTCTGTTCCAGGGTGACGCCGAGCGTGCCCCCACGGCCCACGGCTGGCTGCTGCGGGTGGCCGAACACCTGCTGGCCGGACCGCGGGAGGTGGCCGTGGTCGGTCGTCCCGGGCCGGCCCGCGACCTGCTGCTGCGTCAGCTGTGGGCGCGGCCGCTGCCGGGCACTGTCGTCGCGGTGGCGGCACCGCCGGTGCCGGAGGGTGTGGTCCCCCTCCTGGCCGGACGCGGCGAGGTGAGCGGCCAGCCGGCCGCGTACGTCTGCCGCGAGTTCGCGTGCGAACAGCCGGTCACCGACCCCGACGACCTGCGCGGCCTGCTGGAGGTGACCGCGTGACTGCCGCGGTGTCGCTGCCCACCGCCACGCGGCGCGGGGACTGGGAGAGCTGCGACCCGGCCTGGACGGGGATCCGCGAGGAGACCCTCCACGTGCGTGGTCATCCCGTCACCGTCTTGCGCCACGACGCCACCGGACCGGGCATCCCGCAGCTGTTCATCCACGGCCTGGGCGGTTCGGCGTGCAACTGGCTCGACGTGCTCCGCCCGCTCAGCGCGCACGGCGCCACGGTGGGGGTCGACCTGCCGGGCTTCGGGAGCACGGAGGTGCCCGAGGGTGGGTCCGCGCGCGTCCGTGCCAACGTCGGCTTCGTGGGCGCGCTGCTGGAGGAGCTCGGGTGGGACGAGGTGGTCCTTTTCGGCAACTCCATGGGCGGGCTCATCGCCACCCTGGCGGCTGCCCGCTACCCGGAGGCGGTGCGCGGCCTGGTGCTGGTGAACCCGGCGCTGCCGGCGCCCCGACGTGACATGTGGCGCATCCCCGCCCGGGCGATCTCGCGCGTCCTGCCCGCCGCGATGCCGGGCGTGGGACCCCTCGTCGTCGAGGTGGTGATGCGGACCAGGACCGCCGAGGAGCTGATCGACGACTCGTTCGCGTCGGTGCTGGCCAACGTGTCCTGCGTGCGCCCGTCCATGCGGGCGGCACTGGTCGACAGCCTCGAGGCCGCCCGCGTCAACCGCTGGCGCCGCCGCGCGCTGGTGGAAGCGGCGTCGTCGCTGGTGGTGATGCTCGCCGACGGGCGCGAGGCGCTGGCGGCCGTCGACGCGGTGACCGCCCCCACGCTGCTGCTCTGGGGTGACGCCGACCGGCTGATCTCCGCGCACGTCATCGCCGGGCTCGTGGAGCGGCGCAGCGACTGGGATCAGCACGTGTTCGGGGAGATCGGGCACGCGCCGATGCTGGAGTGTCCCGACGTATTCGTCGAGGTCGTCACCAGCTGGTACGCCCGTCACGGGCTGTAGGCAGCCGCCGGTCAGGAACGCGGCGCCTCGAGCTCGTCGAGGAAGGCGCCCACGCGTTCGTTGGTGAGCTCCGGCGCTTCGAACTGCGGCACGTGACCCACCTCTTCCCAGACCTCGCAGCGGGCCTGCGGCAGCCGATCGCGCACCCGCTCGCTGTAGCGCGAAGAGACCAGGCGGTCGTGCTGCCCGAAGATCCAGTACGACGGCAGGGTCAACTGCTCCAACGCCCGCCAGAAGGAGCGGCGGCCGCTCGCCCGCTCGGCGCCCAGGTGGCGGGCGCAGGCGAGGATCGCCAGGCGGTGGCGCCGGTCGCGCACGCCACGCAAGAACTCGTCGGCGGCCGCCGACAGGTTGCCCGGTGGCAGCGCGGACGCGTCGTAGAACATGTCGGCGATCGCAGCGTGGACGGTCGCTCGCTGGACGGGGAACGGCGCCAGTCCGACCCAGTGGCCCTGCAGCACCCGCAACGCCGGCGCCAGCCACTGCCACTGGTCGAAGGCCACCGCCGGGCACAGGGCGACGACACCGGCCACCCGCCTGGGGTGGCGGAGCGCCAGCTCGACCGCGATCCGTCCGCCCATGGAGTTGCCGACGATGTAGGCGCGCCGCAGGCCGTGACTGCGCAGGTAGGCGTGCACCACGTCGGCCATCCAGCGCATCGAGTAGCGCCGTCCGGCCGGCAGCGGCTTGTCCGACTTGCCGAAGCCGGGCAGGTCGAGCGCGTGCAGCTCGTAGCGGTCGGCCAGCCCGTCCACCATGGGCAAGAAGGACACCTTCGACGCGGCGAGCCCATGCAGCAGGACCACCGGCGTCCCTCGACCCACGACCAGGGATTCCAGCTCGACGCCGTGCGCGTCGCTGTGGGTGGTGCGGATGAAGCGGCTGGACTCCGGCCCCGGGCGGAACAGCGAGCCCAGCCGCAACGCCAGGTTGAGGTCGCCGCCGGTGACCAGGCGGCCGCAGGCGAACGCCGAGATGCCGTCGCAGCGGCCGTCGACGAGGTCGAACCACGTGTCCACGTCGGTGGTGAGCGTCGCGTCACCCTCCGGATGGGCACCGGCTGACACCGAGCAGCGGCCGTCGCTGATGTGGATGGTGTACTGGCCGTGCGCGGCGATCTCGATCACCCACCGGGCGTCCACGTCCTGCGCCTCTTTGGCGTTGAAACGCTCGGTGAGCTGCATGAAGCTGCCGCGCAGGTCGCGGTCGGCAGCCGGCAGGCGAACCCGGGATGTCTCGAGCCGATCGAGGCGCTGGGGGCCCGTCACGGGGATCCTCTCGCCGGTGACCGCAGCGTAACCGCCCGTTTGCAGGATGGCGCGGAAGCCGTCATCGTCCGAACGACCGCGCCGCGCTCGCGTGACGGCGCTCGCCACCCGCGGGCGACCAGCGCGCCCGCCATGCCGTCAGGCCGACACCTGACCTGTGCGATGGGCGCACGTCAGCGTGCGGCTCGATCCGGAGACGACCCGGAGCAGGAACTGTGCTGTCCCACCCGCTGCTGAGCACCTGGGTCGGTGTCGTGCTCATCAGCTTCAGCGGCGTGTGGGTGCGGTTGGCCGGTGTGGAGCCGGCCCGCTCGGCGTTCCTGCGCAACGCCTACGCGCTGCCGGTCCTCGCCGGGCTCGTGTTGTGGGTGCGGTCGCGGCGCGGCCACCCCGCGCGGCAGCCGCTCCTGCCCGTCGCCGTGGCCGCCGGTGTCCTCCTCGCGGCCGACCTGATCGCCTGGCACGCGTCGCTGGGCATCATCGGGGTGGGCCTAGGGACGGTCCTGCCCAACCTGCAGGTCGTGTTCGTCGGGCTGGTCTCGCTCGTCGCCTTCGGCGAGCGGCCGCACGGGGGCTTCTGGCTCGCGCTGCCGGTCGTGCTCGGCGGGGTCTGGCTGCTGGGGGCGTTCGGCCGGCCGGTGGTGACCGGGGGGTCGGTGCTCGCCGGCGTGGCGCTCGGTGTGGTGGCGGCGCTGTGCTACTCGGGGTTCCTGGTGGGGCTGCGGGTGGCACGTCTGCGCCGTCCCGGCGCGAACGCTGTCGAGACGCTGGCGTCCGCCACGCTCGGTGCGACGCTCGCCTCCGGCACGTTCGCGGCGGTCGAGGGCGCCGTGGGACCCGCCCCGACGTGGGCGGCGAACGGCTGGTTGCTGGCTCTCGCGCTGGGCAGCCAGGTGGCCGGCTGGCTGCTGTTGACCGCGTCGATCCACCGTCTGCCGGCCGCGCTCACGTCGGTCGCCCTGCTCCTGCAGCCGCTGCTGGCGCTGCTGTGGGGCGCCGCTCTGCTGGACGAGCCGATCGGCGCCGGACAGGTGGCAGGCGCAGCGGTGCTGCTGCTCGGGGTCGCTGGGGCGCACCGGGCCGTCGTCGCCGGCCAGCGTGAGGTCCCGGACGAGGTCGCGCTCCCGGTGGGCGACGAGACGCTGGTCTGACGCCGGGCAGCCCGCGGCGCCCCGGCGGTGGCACGCACACTGCAACCGGACGTCAGCCGCCGCCCCACCGCTCCCAGTGCACCGCCTCGCCGAGGTCCTGCCAGCCGCGCGCCAGCGAGCCGGAGCGGCGGTCGGGGGCGGGATGGCCCAGCGTCACCACACCGACCGGGTGGACACCGGGCGGGATGCCCAGTAGAGCGGCGAGTCCCGGCATGCGGTGGCTGCCCAGCAACCCGGCGGCGAGCCCCTCGTCCACGGCGGCGAGCAGCAGCAGCATCAGCGACGCGCCAGCGTCGACCAGCCAGTACGGGACCTCCCAGTGGGGTCCACCCGTGTCGCGCTTGTCGGCCTGCTGGTAGCGCGCCCGGTAGGCGCGCTCGTCGGCGCAGACCGCCACGTGCACGGGGGCCCGGGACAGCCACGGATCGAAGCCGCGCGCCACGTACCTGTCCTCGCCGGCCAGGTCGGCGACCGCTTCGCGGGTGCGTCGGTCGGTCACCACGACGAAGCGCTGACCCTGCGCGAACCCGGCGCTCGGGGCGCGGCGGGCCAGGGCGACGACGCGCTCCACCACGGCCCGGTCGACGGGCCGGTCCCGGTAGCTGCGCACCATGCGGCGACGCCGCACCACCTCCCGGAACTCCATCAGGCTCCCGCCGTTGCGGCCCGAGCCACGCACCGTAGAGGTCGGTAGGTTGACCGGCGGGGGCTGGTCGCGACCGCCGGCGTGGCGTCGCGGTCACCGCGCGGTCGCCGACGGCAACGAGCGAGGAGCGCGTGGTCTTCACCGTCCGCACGCCCGACGAGCGCTTCGATGGGCTGCCCGACTGGCCGTACGTGCCGCGCTACGAGGAGGTCGGCGGGCTGCGCCTGGCCCGGGTCGACGAGGGCGGCGGCGAGCCGGTCGTGCTCGTGCACGGCGTGCCGACCTGGGGCTACCTGTGGCGCCACGTGCTGCCTCCGCTGCTCGACGCGGGCCTGCGCGTGGTCGTCCCCGACCAGGTCGGTTTCGGGCGCAGCGACAAGCCCGCGCGCCGCGGCTGGTACAACTTCGACCGGCTGGTCGACAGCTTCGCCGGCCACCTAGCGGCGGTGGCTCCGCCACCGGTCACTCTGGTCGTGCACGACTGGGGCGGCCCGGTCGGCCTGCGTTGGGCCGTGGAGCACCCCGGGCAGGTCGCCCGACTGGTCCTGCTCGATACCGCAGTGTGGGCTCCCGGTGGTCGGCACTCGCCGGCGTGGCGGGCCCTGCGTCGCCTGATCGCGGGCGCCGAGCAGCTACCGATCGGGCAGATGGTGGACGGGGCGTGCCTGACCGACGTGCCTGCTCCGGTGCAGGCGGCGTACGAGGCCCCGTTCCCCGGTCCGGAGTACCAGGCCGGTCCGCTGGCGCTGCCGCTGCTCGTGCCCCGAGACGACCACGACCCCGAGGCAGCCCAGATGGCGGCCGTCCGGGCTGCTCTGGCCCGCTGGGACCGTCCGACGCTGATCCTGTGGGGGGCGCACGACCCGTTCCTCCCGCTGTCGGTCGCGCGTCGCTTCGCACGGGACATCCCGTCCGCCGGGCAGGTGCAGAGCGTCCGGGCTTCGCACCTCGTGCAGGAGGACGCGGGTCCCGAGGTCGGCGCACGCATCGCGCGGTTCGTCGCCACGAGCTGACGGCCGGCTTCCAACCCCGCCCGGACACCGGGCGGCGGCGGGTTGCGTCGGGGGTGGCCCGCGGGCGGTGAGGGTTCAGTCAGCGGTGTGGCCGACGACCCGGAACCGCAGCCCACGGGCTCCCAGAACGCGCTCGACCCGTCCCGCGTCGAGCAGGGCCACCAGGTCGGCGCGCGTGGCCACCGCGTCCACGCCCACCTCGTCGCGGTAGTCGACGACCGTGAAGTTCGGCTCCTCCCAGACGGTCACGAAGGCGGCCGCACGCGCCGGCACCTCAGCGGTCAGGACGTCGAGATCCCGCGCGGCGCGCCGCAGCCCGGCCGCCACGGCCTCGCCCCACCGCTCCAGCCAGATGGTGAGGTCACGGCGTCGCAGGGTGGCGGCCACCTCCCGGTAGTAGCCGATCGGGTCGGACGCCAGGACCACCTCCGGGACCGCGACCCCTCCGGGATCGAGGCCGCCGGCGCGCAGCAGCAGCCGCGCCGCCGCCCTCGCCAGACGCCCGTTCGCCGCCTCGAACGGGTGCAGCTCAAGCAGGAGCTGGTGCGTCACTCCGCTGCGGACCAGCGGGTGCTCGCGCGCGCCGGCGGATCGAACCCACGCCGCCAGCATCGTCAGGCCCCCTCGTAACCGCTCAGGTGCCGCCGTGCGGTAGATCACCTGGCCCACGCTGGCGTCGTGCACCGCCTGGACGCTGGTCCGCAGGCGTCCCGCTGCGCCGTCGGGCAGCAGACCGGCCGTCAGCCGCGCGTGCAATGCGTTCAGGGCCCGCTCAGGAGCGTGCGTGAGGCGCGCCGCGAGATCGTCGGCCGCCATCGCGGTGCGCACGCCCTGGTACTCCAGACCCAGCATCACCCGGTCGGGCTGCTCGCGCGCCAGCACGTCCAGCCACGTCCCGCTCGACCGGGGCTCACGGTCGGCCACCCGGCCCCCGGCGAGGAGGGCCTCCCCGAGGGCAGCCTCCGCATCGGCGACGTCGCCGACCGGCGAGCCGTCGAGCCGCATGGACGCCACCGCCGCTTCCGAACGCAGCCGCTCGGCGACCGGCCCGTCGGCTGACGTCGGGAGCAGAGCAGCCAGCCGCTCGGTCTCGGCCAGCAGCGTGACCAGGTGAGGGCTGAGCGAGAAGGCCGGACGTGCCCCCTCGCGGGTGGACACCTGGCTCATCCCACCAGCGCGCTCAGCCGGCCCTGCTGCGCCTCGGTCGAGATGCGTCCGTGCCGCCGCCCGAGCAGGTAGGTCGCGACCGCGAGGCCGGCTGCGCTGGTGGCCGCCGTGGTGGTCTTGACCACGCGCTTGGCCTTGCGACTGAACACGACGATCGGCCACCCGCGCTGGTGGGCGACCGTCTCCAGCGTGCGATCGGGGTTGACCGCCACCGGGTGACCGACCAGTTCCAGCATCGGCAGGTCGCTCGAGGAGTCACTGTAGGCGTATGACAGACGCAGGTCGTAGCCGCGTTCGGCGGCGAGCTTCTCGATGGCCTCCGCTTTGCCCTGCCCGTACGCGAACGGCCCGTCGAGCTCGCCGGTGTAACAGCCGTCGACGATCTCGGACTCCGTTCCGATCGCGCCCTCCACGTCGAGCGCCCTCGCCAGCGGCTCGACGAGCTCGCGCGGAGTGGCGCTGACGATGAAGCGGTCGCGGTCGGCCTCGGCGTGCATCTCCAGCAGGCTCCTGGACTCGGGACGCAGCTTCGACAGCAACCGGGGCACGATCTCGTCGTTGAGGGCGAGGAAGTCCTCCACCTGCTGGCCGGCCACGGCGTGGAGGATGCGCTCGCGGGTGGACTCAACGCGCTCCTCGGAGCCACCCGTCAGACGGAAGATCAGCGCGTTCACCGCATCCGACAGCAGCTCACGCGTGGGGATCATGTCGTTGCGCCACGCGGCGATCCCGAAGGTGAACGTCGACGCCCCGCTGATCAACGTGCGGTCGAGGTCGAAGAACGCAGCAGCCCGCCGCCGATGGTGCGGAGCCGACACCCCCGCGGGACCCTCCTCCGCGCGTGGTGTGCGCTCGGAACCCTCGGAGCCTTCGGATCCCACTTCGGTTGCCTCCTCGCCCGCTGCCACCGAGCCTACAGACCGTCGCGGCCCCACCCGTTCGCTCGCATCTGTACGCACGTCGCTAAATAAAGTTTGCACACGTGGGCGTCGAGTCCGTACAGTCGAGGTGATCCGCGGTCGCCATGCGTTTGGCGCACCGTCCGGACGATCGCATGTCCCCGCTCGGAGAGGTCTACCCTGCCACGTCCACACCAACGTCCCGCTGTCCGTGTCGGTCTGCTCGGGAGCCTCGCGGCGCTCCTCGCCGCGGCGGCGATCGCCTTGCCGAGCCGGCCGCAACCACCCCGGAAGCACAGCGCGCCGGTGCGCGCTGCGGGCGCCAGCATCCAAGCGGCGCCTGCACCGCCGGGCGGGCCCGCGCAGGTCCACACCCCGCCGGCGCCCACCCATGCCGATCGCACCGCCCAACCCCCCACTGTCTTGGAGGGGCGCGCATCGTGGTACGGGCCCGGCTTCGTGGGCGACCGGACCGCCAGCGGGGAGGCCTACGACCCGGCGAAGCTGACCGCCGCGCACCGCACGCTGGCGCTGGGGACGCTGGTCCGCGTCACCAACCAGAGGAACGGACGCAGCGTCGTGGTGCGCATCAACGACCGGGGGCCCTACGTCGACGGCCGGATGATCGACCTGTCGCTGGCCGCTGCCGACAGGCTGGCGATGAGGACGTCCGGCGTGGCACCTGTGACCGTGCAGCCGCTGTAGGCCAGGAGGCACGCAGGCCGGGTTCGGCTGACGTGTTGCGACGGTGGGCCCGAGCCAGGATGTCGCCGACGCAGGGCCCGCAGGCGTGGGGGTGCCCGGCGCCGTAGGTGCCCGGTGCGTCAGGTACCCGCAGCCTGAGGCCCCGAACGGCCGTCCCGCTGCTGTCGGCTGCTGCCTTCCCCTTGGAGCACCGACAGCGCGGGCCAGCCGCGAGGGGCCTCGCCAGGACGGTACGGCGCTGCGCCAGCAGGAGGACGCCCGCTTCGACGCGATCTCGATCGACGCGTGGATGTCTTGTGGGCGACGTCTGTGGACGACCGGAGGGCGCTGTGGACGCGGCCGAGCGCTCCGCGGCGCCCCGGCCGTCCTGCGGCTCGGATGGGCCGTCACGGCACGTGGGTCGCCCACAGCCTGTTGACACGACGACCCACGAGGGCGTCGCGCGCCTCCGTGCGGCTGCTGCGCGCTGCGGCGTTCCACGGGCGAGCGCGACCGCGCGCCGGGGACCGTCGCAGGTCGCGGCTAGCTTCCCGGTGTCCACAGGTCCCGGAGACGACGTGGCCGCATGGATCACCATCGAGCGGCGTCCTGCCGACGTCGGGCGCCCTGCGGTGGAACTGCGTCGCAGCCACCGGCGTCGCCGCACCGCCAGCGCCCATGCGCGCGACGGTGTGGTGGTCGTCCAGCTGCCGGCTGGACTCCCAGCCGACGAGGAAGAACGGCTGATCGCCCGCCTGGTGGACCGGGTGACGGGCGCGGAGCGTGCCCGGCGCGTCGGCGGTGACGTGGCCCTGCAGCGGCGGGCGGACCAGCTGGCGGACCGCTATCTGGGCGGGATCCGCGCACGGCAGGTGCGCTGGTCGGGTCGCATGGAGCGGCGCCACGGCTCGTGCACCCCGACGGACGGTGTGATCCGCATCAGCCGCCGGTTGGCGGACCACCCGGCCTACGTGCTCGACTACGTGCTCGTGCACGAGCTGGTCCACCTGCAGGAGGCCGGCCACACCCCCGCGTTCTGGCGCCTGGTCGACCGTTACCCCTCCGCTCAGAGGGCGCGCGGCTTCCTGGAAGGCGTCGCCCACGCGGCCGCGACCTCGGGCGCGGCGAATCAGGGCGAGGGGTCGCCACCCGGCGGGGGGCCGCCTCTACCGCCCGGGCCCTCCTGATCGCCGTCGCCGCCCTCGCCCTCGTCCGCGACGCCGCCCGGGGCAGGGTCAGGGTGGTCGTCGGCTCCACCCTCAGCCGGGCTCGGACCGCCCTCGCCGCGTCCCCCCGGAGGACTGGGTGGTGCGTGCCCTGCGTCGAACAGCGCCGATGGGTCGTCGGGGATCGCTTCGCCGGCCGCCATGCGCGCCAGCCACCGCGACGGGTCCGTGAGCTCCTCTGCGTCAGGCAGGTTCTCCGGGTGGGCCAGCGCGCCACGCAGACCGGCGGGCCCCCGCGCGTCGTGCACCGTCGCCACGAAGCGGTCACCGGAGGTCTCGTCCTCCGGCTTGAGGTCCAGACCCAGGAGGTCCGCGAGCTGGCGCTCGCCGTCACCGTGGGTGGCACGACGGCGGCGCAGGACCTCCTCGATGCGTGCCAGGTTGGGCAACCGGGCGCTGGCGGCGGCGCGCACCTCCCACCGCGCCCACGCCTGCAGGAGGCAGATGACCCCCTGGAGCCGTTCCAGGACGCGCCGCTGGGCGGGGGTGGGCTCCAGACGAAACCCGGCGGCCCGCTCCATCGCCGCCCGCAGCGACTCCGGATCCTGCGGATCGACCTCGGCCATCACGCCGCGGGTCACGTCCATCAGTCGCTCGGCGTCGATGGTGGTGCCGGCGGCGAACGAGGAGACCAGCCCGTGGACGTGCGCGGCGAGCCACGACACCGCGTGGTACTGGCGGCGGTGCGCCGTCTCGTGCAGCGCCAGCACCACGGCCACTTCGGTGGGGTCCAGGCCGTAGCCCTCGAAGGACTCCGCGACGTTGACGGCGAGCTGGTAGGCGACGGCCGGGTCGGCCGTCGGGATGCCCAGGTCGAACTGGCCGAGCAGTTGCCGGGAGAGCTGGCCGATCACCTGACCCGCCTGCACCCCCGTCAGCACCGCGCCCATGGGCGCCAACAGCGTCCGCAGGTCGCCGAGCGCCCCGCCCAGATCCAGCCCCCCGAGGTCGAGACGATCGCCTTCGGACGCGAGCTGCTGCTCCACCAGCTCGCCCAGGGCCCGCACGTGCGCCCGGGCGACCGGCTCCACCAACGGACGCAGCCCGGCCAGCGCCGCGTTGACCCAGGTCTGACGGCTGGCGACCTCCAGGCGGCCCGCGTCACGCGGAGCCGGCAGCGAGCTCGCGTCGAGCCAGTGCTCGGCCAGGCGCACCGCTTCCTCGCCGCGTGCGGACTCGGCCGGGTCGGGCGGGCGGTCGCCCGGGGCTGCGAGCTCGAGCGCGCTCCGACGCGCGAGCTCCCAGTTCACCGGTCCGCCACCGCCGGCCATCGTCGCGCGCAGCTGGGAGAGCAGCTGGGGGCCGCCGAGCTGCTCGAACAACGCGAACACGTCTCCCGGCAGCTGCGGTTCGTCCTCGCCGCCACGTCCCTCCGGTGCCATGTGACGAGTGTGGCAGCAGCAGGGGGCGGCTGCACGCGCCCTCTCCCCCCTGCGTGCTCGCGCCCCGCCCCGGAGACCGCAGGGGCGCGCCCCGGCAGCTGCGCCACTTGCCTACGCTGCGGTCACCGGCCGGCGTGTGCCGTCCCGCGCCGCCGGCACGGGGGACGCCGCGACGGGGCCGCAGAGCGCCACCGGAGGACGTTGGCATGGGGACCACCGTGGCGATCACCGGTGCCGGCGGCCGGATCGCCCGCGAACTCATCCCGCGGCTGGTGACGTCGTCCCGCGTCGATCGGGTCGTCGGCCTCGACGTCGTCGCCCCCGCCGGCCTGCCCGACAGCCCCAAGCTGCAGCTCACGGTCACCGACGTCCGAGACCCCGGCCTGGCCGACCTGCTCGCAGGTTGCGATGTGGTCGTCCACCTCGCGTTCCTGATGGACCAGACGGTCGACCGCGGCGAGATGCGCTCGATCAACGTGGATGGCACCCGCAACGTCGTCCAGTCCGCGCGACAGGCCGGTGTCGGCATGGTCGTCTACCTGTCCTCCGCGGTCGCCTACGGCGCCCATCCCGACAACGACGTCCCGCTCGACGAGGACACCCCGCTTCGAGCCAACGTCGGGTTCGGCTACGCCGAGGACAAGCGCGATATCGAGCAATGGCTCGCCTCCTGGGTTGAGGAGCATCCCGAGGTCCGCATGGTGATCCTGCGGCCGTGGGTCATCGCCGGTTGGGATGTGGACAACTGGTTCGTGCGCCACCTCGTCGAAGGCGTCACCCTCGGCATCCCGCGCGTGTTCGCGGTCAAGGGCTACCGACCGCCGTGGCAGTTCAGCCACGTCGAGGACGTCGCCAGCGCGATCGAGCACGCCATCGAGCACGAGCAGCTCGCCGGCCCCTACAACGTCGCCTGCGAGGGCTGGCTGTCGTACGACGAGTTCCTCAGCATCACCGGCAAGAAGCCGCTGCAGGTGCCCGAGGGTGAGGCGCACATGCTCGCCGAGCGGCTGTGGCGGCTCGACCTGGTGGGCGGCCCCCCCGCGTCCGTGTCCTACCTCATGCACCCGGTGGTGCTCAGCGTCGAGCGCTTGCTGGCGACCGGCTGGCGACCCAAGCACACCAACCGCGACGCGCTACGGGAGCTGGCCGCGTCCCACGCCGGCTGGGTGCACGTCAAGCATGGCGTGCGCCTGCGCACCCGCACCCTGCGGCTGGCGGCGGCCGGTCTGCTGCTCCTTCTGCTGACGGTGGCGGGGGCGGCCGTCCGCCGCGCCCGGGGGTGACGCCCGTGGACATGGTGCTGCAGCTGCTGCCCGACCTGGACGTGCGCGCGGCCTGGGCAGTCGGGCTCGTGGTCCTCCTCGCCGTCCTGCGGCCGGTCCGCCGACTCGGCTGGGCTGTCGCCGTGGCCATGATCGCCGCCGCGTTCGCGACCGTCGGTGCGGTCGTGACCGCCGACCCCGTGCTGTTCGGTCGCGACGGTGGGGGCCCGTGGTGGCTCGCCGCGCTGGTGGGATGGCTCGTGCTCGCCGGGCTGCTGACGGCCGCCGCGGTCCGGACCCCGCTGCGGTGGGAACCCCGCACCGGTCCCGGCGCCGCCACCGCGCTGGCGATCGGGGCGATGGTGGTCCACGCGGGGGCGGCGTGGCACGCCGGCGGCGGTCTCGCCCCGCTGGGAGCGCGCTGGGCGGCCGGGGACCTCGGCGACGACCCCTGGTCGCCTCCGTCGGGGCCCTTGGCGTGGCTGGTGGCGTGGCTGGCAGACGCCGTCCCTGCCCTCGATGCGCGCGTCGGCGCCGGGCTGGTCGGGTTCGTGGCGGCTGGCCTGGTGGTGCTCGGAGCCGAACGCCTCGGCCGGCGATGGGGGTTCGTGGGCACCGCGCGGTGCACCGCGGCGGCCGTCGCATGGGCCCCGCCGCTGCTGCTCGCGCACGGCGTCGCCCCGGCCGCACTGCTGGCCACCGCGGCGCTGGTGTGGGCGTGGTGGGCGCTGGCCGAGGTCTGGGGCGGGCGCCACCGTGCCGCGCACCTCGCCACCGCCTCCGGCGGCCTGCTGGGCGTGGCGGTCGGCCTGGCGGTGTGGCCACTGATCGTGGCGCCGTTCTGG
>DASZZX010000120.1:0-1939 GCA_036260415.1 Nitriliruptorales bacterium | reverse complement strand
GGGCCCTGGCCAAACAAGGAGAAACCGAGGCAGCCGAGGCCGAGCAGCGCCGCCAGCAGTAGTCCGGGTTCCGCGGAGCGCGGTGGTGGGCGAAGAGTCCGCCGCCGCGTTCTTCTATCCTCGCGAGGATGTGCGCGTCGGACGCCGCGGACGGACCGCTCGAGGCGTCGATCCTGGTGATCGGGGACGAGATCCTGGGGGGGTTCGTCCAGGACACCAACTCCGGGTGGCTCGCTTCCCGCCTCGTCTCCCACGGCGTGGACCTGTCGCAGATCGTGGTGGTCCCAGACGACGTCGCGGCCATCGACGAGGCGCTGCAGCGCGAGTTGTCACGTCCCCGTCCGCGCATCGTGTTCACGACCGGCGGGATCGGGTCGACCCCCGACGACGTGACCTACGAGGCGGTCGCTCGGAGCCTCGGGCGTGATCTGGAGGTCGCGCCCGAGTTGGCGCGCCGCATCGACGGGGCGCTGGCCTGGACCCGTGCGCAGGGCCTGGAGGTCGATGACGAGTTCGCCGACCACATGATGCGCATGGCGCGGATCCCGGCCGGTGGCTGCCTGCTGCGGCGGGATGGGAGCTGGGCACCGGGCGTGCGGGTGGATGTCGAGGGGGGCATCGACGCCACCGGGGGCGCGAGCATCGTGATCCTCCCGGGAGTCCCGTCCCAGTTGCGCGCGATCGTCACGAGCGTGGTGGAACCCGAGATGCTCGCCGGGCGGGGACGGTCGCAGGCGGTCGCGGAGGTCACCCACGGCTTCCCGGAGTCGGCGCTGAACCGCTGCTTCGCCCGGCTCGCCGAGCGCTACCCCGACGTCCAGGTGGGTTCGTACCCTGGCGTCCCGATGCTCGTACGGCTGCGCGGCGAGCCCGACCGGGTCGCCACCGCACGGGCGGACGTCGAGGAGTTCCTGCGGCAGCTCGAGGCCGAGCCGGGCGGAGCCCGCCTGCGTCAAGCGTGGGCGCGGCGGCTGGCGGGGGACGAGGAGCGGCCATGACGCGGCGGCGGCTCCTGTTCGTCCACGCGCACCCCGACGACGAGTCCTCGAAGGGCGCCGCCACCGCCGCCCGGTACGTGGACGACGGGGCGCTGGTCACGCTCGTCACCTGCACGGGCGGCGAGGCCGGTGACGTGCTCAACCCCAGCTGCCCGCCGGTGCAGCGTGCCGACATGAGCGCCACTCGCCGGCGCGAGCTCGAGGCGGCCTGCCAGGTGATCGGCTTCCACGCGCGCCACGAGCTGGGCTTCGTCGATTCCGGCTACCACGAGAACCCGACCGGCGTGCCGGAGGGCGCGTTCGCGCGCCAGCCGGTCGACCTGCCGGCGGCGCCCCTGGCCGAGGTCCTCCGCCATGAGCGGCCGCACGTGGTGGTCACCTACCCGCAGGACGGCGGTTACCCCCACCCCGACCACATCATGTGTCACGAGGTCAGCATCCGGGCGCTGGGGCTCGCCGAGGATCCCAACGCGGAGGTGCCCGGCACGCCGTGGCGGGTACCCAAGGTCTACGCGTGCCACGCCTTCCCACCCGAACGGGTGCTGGCCCTGCACCACGCGCTGGTCGAGCGCGGTGAGGTCAGCCCCTTCGAGGGCTGGATGGAGCGGCGCGCCGAGCGCACCGACCGAACCGAGTGGCCGTGCGACGCCAAGATCCGCGTCGACGGGTGGTTCGAGCGGCGCGACCAAGCTCTGCGCTGCCACGTGACCCAGGTCGACCCGGAGGGCACCTGGTTCGGCTGGCCCCGAGACCTCGAGCGGGTCGTGTACCCGTGGGAGTGCTTCACCCGCCTGCGCTCGGACGTGGCCGTGCCCGTCCAGGAGGACGACCTGTTCGCCGGCCTCGACCCAACCGAAGCCTCGACCTGATGCCACCACGATCGTGCGTGCTGATGGTCACCGGTGCCCGCTGCGACGCACGATCCGCGACGGGCCCCGGTG